>CAZARD010000158.1:0-7076 GCA_964487505.1 uncultured Blastocatellaceae bacterium
CCCGATCGGCTTTGGTCTGATGTTTTTCGGGAAAATCGGGCGGTCGATGAAAAAAGTTCGCGTTTCAAACACTTGCGCGCGTTTAACTTTTGCCTTTTGCACCTGTAAAATGCGAAATTTGAATTTGAGGCAAATACAAAGCAATGAGATTCCTGTCCGAGATTAATTCGCCCGCGGATCTGCGCCAGTTGAAGGTCGAAGATCTGCAAGAGGTTGCCGATGAGGTCCGCCAGTTCATCATCGACACCTGTTCGCGTGTCGGCGGCCATACCGGGGCGAGCCTCGGAGCGGTCGAATTGGCCGTCGCGATGCATTACGTCTTCGACACGCCGCACGACCGGCTGGTCTGGGACGTCGGGCATCAGGCGTACGCCCACAAGATCCTGACCGGACGTCGCGATCAGCTCCATACGATCAAACAATACGACGGGCTTTCCGGATTTCTTCGCCGCGACGAATCTGAATACGACACGTTCGGGGCCGGGCACGCCTCGACCTCGATCTCGGCGGCGCTCGGAATGGCGGTCGCCCGCGACAAGAAGGGAGAGGATTTCCACGTCTGCGCGCTGATCGGCGACTCGTCGCTGGCCGGCGGAATGGCGATGGAAGCGATCAACCAGGCGGGACACCTTAAATCTCGCCTGATCGTGCTGCTCAACGACAACGAGATGTCGATCGCTCCGGCAGTCGGGGCACTGTCGCGGTATCTTAACCGCATCAAGGGCGCGCAAAGCTATCAGCATTTGAAAGAGGAGATCGGCGACGCGCTCGAGTCCGTTCCGGGTTTCGGGCACAGCCTGCGTCGCGCGGCGAAGAGCTTCAAGGACGCGATCGCGGCGGCGGTCCTGCCGGGCGCGCTGGTCAACGAACTCGGATTCAAATACATCGGATATGTCGACGGCCACAATGTTCCGATGCTTGTACGCGCGCTCGAGGAAGCCAAAAAGGTCGATGACGGGCCGGTCATCGTCCACGCGCTGACAACCAAGGGCAAGGGCTTCCCGAATCCCGAGAAGAATTACTACGCCTATCACGCGACCGGGCCGTTCGATCCGAAAACGGGCTTGCCGTACAAATCGAACAAGGTCGCGCCGCCGACGTACACGGAGGTTTTCGGGAGCACGATGTGCGAACTGATGGAAAGCGACCCGTCGATCGTCGCATTGACGGCGGCGATGCCCGACGGAACCGGGGTCGACAAGATCCTCGAGAAATTCCCTGAGCGATCTTTCGACGTCGGGATCGCCGAACAGCACGCCGTGACGTTCTGCGCCGGGATGGCCTGCGAGGGCCTCAAGCCGGTGGCGGCGATCTACTCGACTTTCCTGCAGCGCGCGTTCGATCAGGTGATACACGACGTTTGCCTTCAGGATCTCAACGTCACGCTCGCGATGGACCGCGCCGGCATCGTCGGCGCCGACGGCCCGACGCATCACGGATTGCTCGACATCGCCTATCTCCGCGGCTATCCGAACATCATTCTCTGCGCTCCGAAAGACGAGGCCGAAATGCGTGATATGATGCTGACCTCGATCCGACATCCGGGCGCGGCGGCCATCAGATATCCGCGCGGCAACGGATTCGGAGTCGACATCACTGCTCCGCCGAAGAAGATCGAGATCGGCCGCGCCGAGGTCCTGCGCGAGGGATCGGGCGAGGTCGCGATCGTCGCCTACGGATCGATGGTCTACCCGTCGATGCGCGCCGCCGAGAGCCTCGAACGCGATTCGATCGACGCGACGGTCGTCAACGCCCGCTGGGTCAAGCCGCTCGATGCCGACCTGATCTGCGATCTGGCGCGCACGAACCGGGTCATCGTCACGGTGGAAGAGGCATATCTTGCGGGCGGATTCGGGTCGGCGATCATCGAACTGCTTGAAGAACGCGGTCTGCTCGATCAGGTCAAGGTCGTCCGGATGGGTGTGCCCGACCGGATCATCACGCACGGCGACCCGAAGCTGCTGCTCGCTAAGTACGGGCTTGACCAGGACGGGATCTACAGCAAGGCGAAGGAACTTGTCGAAAGCCTCGGTGACCGTCAGGCGCCGAAGAAATTGAAGATCGTCAAGTAGTAGTAATTCTGATACGGAACATTGCAGACGGAAATGCCGTTGAGTCATAACTGCGTTTCTGCGGAAGTCAACATATGATCAAAACAACCACGATTTACCTGGGATTTATTCTTTTCTGCGTCGCCGCGTTCGCGGCCGGATGCTCGGACGACAAGAAACCGGCCAACAACGGCACACCGGCAAATCGGCCGGTTGCGACCCAGACGGCGAATCCGTCGGCCCCGCTCGGAGCGCAGCCGCCCAACATGCTCGGCAATCCGAATGCCACTGTGACGGTCGAGGAATTCGCCGATTTCCAGTGCCCGACGTGCGCCAACATCCACAAGGTCCTCAAGAATGTCCAAGCCGCGTACGGCACTCGGATCAAGTTCGTCTTCCGCAATTACCCGCTCCTTCAGATCCATAAGAATGCTTATGACGCGGCGGTATCGGTCGAGGCCGCCGGCCGCCAGGGCCGTTTTTGGGATATGCAGAACCTGATATTCGAGAACCAGACCGCGTGGTCGAACTCGACCGACGCGCGGACCGTTTTTGCCGGTTATGCGGAGAAACTCGGGCTCGATGTCGAACGGTTCAAGTCGGATGTCGCCGGTTTCGAGGCGAAGCAGCGCGTCGATCGCGATATCGAACGCGGCCGCGCGCTCAACATCAACTCGACGCCGACGATTTTCATCAACGGTCAATCGGTCCCGTTCGAGCAGATGAACCTCGAATCTCTGAGGCAGATCATCGACGCTGAACTTGCGAAGAATCCGGCCCCGCAGCAGACCGTCGCGCCGACCGCAACGCCGGCCAACACTTCGAAACCGGCGAACGCGAACTCGACGAAGTCTTCGACCGACGGCAAGAAGTCGTTCACGGATCAATGAACAACGACGCCATATCGAATTCCAAGGTCGCCAAACTTCCGGTTTTGGCGACCTTGGTCGCGCTTTTCGGGATCGGCGACACGACGTATCTGACCTATCACCATTACACGGCGGAACCGGTGCCGTGCAGCATCCTCAGCGGCTGCGAGCAGGTTTTGACGAGCCAATGGGCGACGCTCGGCGGCTTTCTTCCGGCGTCGGTCGATTTTCCGGCGCTCGCCGCCGTTCCGCTCGCGGTGCTCGGACTCGCGGCGTATTTCGCGGCGCTTCTGCTTGCGCTCCTGTCGATCCGCGGAAACGGCAAGAGCTGGCTGCTTTTCGGCATTCAGGCGACTGTGATGGCAACTTTCTCCGGCTGGCTTTTTTATGTTCAGGCGTATCGCATCGAGGCCTTTTGCCAATTCTGTCTGCTTTCGGCGGCAACCAGCGCAACGCTTTTCGTGATCGCCGTCGTCTCTCGATTCTGGCGGCTCGGCTGAGCTTGCGGCCGCCGGTCGGTGGACGAATAACCTTGCGAAGCTGAAACCAAATCCGCCGCAAACCCGTCTAAACATCATCAGGAAAAAATCCGCGAGCAGCTGGCCGGGAACGGTCTGCAAGCGGGATTTTTTTCGGTTAAAAAGAACAAGGAGTCAATTACACAATGAAGCGATCAATCGCGGCGGTGTTCATTCTTATGTCACTGATGACAACGATGGCCTTCGCCCAGAAGAACAGCGACAAGCTGCCCAAACTGCAATACCAGGAATTCCGGCTGAAAAACGGAATGCGCGTGATCATGCACGTCGACAAATCGACACCGATCGTCGCGGTCAATCTTTGGTACCACGTCGGATCGAAGAACGAGGTCGTCGGCCGGACCGGATTCGCGCACCTCTTCGAGCATATGATGTTCCAGGGCTCGAAGAACTACAACGACGACTATTTCAAGCCGTTGCAGGAAGCCGGCGCGAACATCAACGGCTCGACCAATGCCGACCGGACGAATTACTTCGAGGTCCTGCCGTCCAATTTCCTCGAACTCGCGCTGTTCATGGAGGCCGACCGGCTCGGCGGACTTCTTGACGCGATGACGCAGGAGAAGCTCGACAACCAGCGCGACGTCGTCAAGAACGAACGCCGCCAGCGCTATGACAATCAGCCGTACGGCACCGCGTTCGAAAAGATTTCGGAACTCATCTACCCGAAGGACCATCCTTACAACTGGACGACCATCGGCTCGCTGACCGATCTTTCGAATGCGTCGATGGACGATGTCAAGGCCTTCTTCCGCCAATACTACGTCCCGAACAACACATCGCTCGTGATCGCCGGCGATTTCGATCCGAAGCAGGCCAAAAAATGGGTCGAGAAGTACTTCGGGCCGATCCCGGCCGGCAATCCGATCACGCGTCCGAATCCGGCCGATCCGAAGATCGACGGCGAGATGCGCAAGACGTACGAAGATTCGGTGCAGCTTCCGCGCCTCTATATGGTTTGGCATACGGTCCGCGACTCGCATCCCGATCAGGAAGCGCTCGATATGCTCCAGTTCATCCTGAGCGCCGGACGCGGATCGCGCCTCCAGAGCAATCTCGTATTCGGAAAACAGCTCGCGCAGGACGCCTTCGCAGGCCACAACTCGCGTGAGATCGCGGGCACCTTCCAGATCGTTTCTACCGCGCGTCCGCAGAAAACGCTGGAAGAGATCGAAAAGGAGATCAACGCCGAGATCGAGCGGATCAAAAAAGAGCCTCCGACGGCCGAAGAAATGGCCCGCGCGCTCAACGTCATCGAATCGCAAACGATCTTCGGAATGCAGACCGTGCTCGGCAAGGCCGATCAGATGAACAGCTACGCGACTTTCAGCGGCAAGCCGGACGGATTTCAGAACGATCTCGACCGTTATCGCAAGGTGACGCCGGCCGATGTCCAACGGGTCGCGAACACCTATCTGAACTCAAACCGTCTCGTGATGAGCTTCGTGCCGCGCAAGGCGCGCGCCGCGTCGCAGCAGAACTCGCCCGACAATACGCCGACCTCGACCAACGCCAAGAAGGACGCCCCGAAGAAGGACTACTCGGCGAATCTTCCGAAGCCCGGACCGGATCCGTCGTTCAATCTTCCGACGATCGACAAGCGCAAGCTTTCGAACGGAATGAACGTCTGGATAGTGAAACAAAGCGAACTCCCGATCGTGTCGATGAACATGGTCCTCAACGCCGGAGCGACGGCCGACCCGCAGGACCGGGCCGGACTCGCCTCGACGACCGCGAGCCTGATGAACACCGGAACGAAGAACCGTTCGGCGGTCGACATCGCAAATCAACTGCAGTCGATCGGGGTCAATATCGGCGCGAATGCAAATTGGGATTCTGCCAACGTAACTATGCAATCGCTGACCAAGAACCTCGACAAGGCGCTTGAGATCTATGCCGATATCGTCAAGAACCCGACGTTCCCCGAGAACGAACTCGAAACGCTCCGCCGCCGCACGCAGGTCGGCCTGCTGCAGCGCAAGGACAACCCGAACGCCATCTCGGGCGTGGTCTACAACCGTCTCCTGTACGGCAAGGATCATCCGTACGGCAAATCGGTAACGCTCGATGAGAACTCGGTCAAGACCGTGACCCGTGCCGAGATCGAGAGGTTCTATTCGACCTTCTACCGGCCGAACAATGCGGCGCTCATCGTCGTTGGCGACACCGACGCGAACACGATCATCCCGAAGCTCGAAGCGGCTTTCGGCGATTGGAAACCGGCCGACGTTCCGGCGATCAGCGTTCCCGGCGGTTCGTCGCAGAACAACTCGGGCATCTTCATCGTCGACAAGCCCGGTGCGGCGCAGTCGGTCGTTTCGATCGGTCAGGTCGGCGTCTCGCGTGACAATCCCGACTACTTCCCGCTGTTGGTGATGAACTCGATCCTCGGCGGGCAGTTCTCGGCACGCGTCAATATGAACCTACGCGAGGACAAGGGTTACACCTACGGCGCGCGGACCGGCTGGAGCTTCCGGCGCGGCGCGGGCCCGTTCGAAGCGTCGGCCGATGTTCAGACGGCGGTGACAAAGGAGTCGGTCGTCGAGTTTATGAAGGAACTCAACGGCATCCGCGGATCGATCCCGGTTACGCCGGCCGAGCTTGAGTACAACAAGCAGAGCATCATCCGGCGTTTCCCGCAGGGATTCGAGACGGTCGGCCAGATCTCGGGCCAGTTGGCAAACCTCGTTATCTACGGTCTCAACGATTCGTATTTCAACGAATACATCCGCAAGGTGAACGCGGTCACGCTCGAGGACGTCAACCGCGTGGCCAACAAGTACCTGACTCCGGACAAGATGGCGATCCTGATCGTCGGCGACCGGAACGTGATCGAACCGAAACTCCGCGAGATCGACGGATGGGGGAAAAACATCCGCCTGCTCGACGGTGAAGGCAATCCGGCAAGATAATCCGGCATCGCCGAAAATCCGAAAGGCCGTCCGATTCTGTCGGGCGGCCGTTCTTTTTGGATCCCAGATTCCAAGATTCCAGGTTCCCGATTCCAGATTCGGGAACTTTGAAAAACGAGGGCGGTCAGCCAGTCGCGGAGCGACGGCATACATTAGCCGTGCGGCGTAAGCCCACGGAACAGGGCAAAAACAGGATTCGGAGTCGCGCGAGCGACGACACCAGCCATTTTGGATTTGGGATTTTCGATTTTGGATCCGGTGGGAAATCGGGACGGCCTTTGTACGCCGTCGGTATCGATATGCTGACGCGGTCACGCGTGAACGCGTAACTCTTGCCGGTTGCGTAAACGCGCAGCTCGTAGGGGTCGGCTCAATCCAAATTCCCAAAACCCCGTTCCCAAATGGCGGGTATCGTCGCTCACGCGACTCCGGCCTCAAATCCGCGCCCTGTTCCGTGGGCTTACGCCGCACGTCTAAATTCTGCCGTCGCCCCGCGACTGGTTGACGGCTTCGCCCCACGGGAGGGGCGGCCAGCGGGTCAGTAAGCGGACGTACGATGCCAACGGGATCCTGCAGGAGACGACCGTTGAAGCTAGTGGCAAGTCATTGATCAAGGAAAACCGAACCCGGAATCCCTGAAATCTTGAACCCAGAACCTGAATCTTGGAACCCTGAAATCTGGAATCGTGAATCTGGAATCGTGGA
>CAZARD010000159.1:0-3048 GCA_964487505.1 uncultured Blastocatellaceae bacterium
AGATGACCCGCGAGATCGATGAAAGATGGATGCTCGAAGCGCTCCGCGAGGCGCGCGAGGCCGCCGCGCGCGACGAAGTGCCGATCGGGGCCTCGATCGTCTCGGCAAACGGCGAATTGATCGCCACGGCCGGAAACCGAACGATCGGCGACATCGATCCGACGGCGCACGCCGAGATCATCGCGCTTCGCGAGGCCGCGCGGCGAATCGGCAACTATCGTTTGACGGGCGCAACCGTCTATTCGACCATCGAGCCCTGCGCGATGTGCGCCGGCGCGCTCGTCAACGCGCGGGTCGCGCGGCTCGTTTACGGCGCCGCCGATGAGCGGTTCGGCGCGGTCGAGACGGTCTTCGAGATCTGCACCAGCGATCGTCTTAACCATCGTTTGAAGGTCGAATCCGGCATTCTCGCCGACGAATGCCGGGCACTGATGCAGGATTTCTTCCGGGCGAAACGGTCAAAGACAACATAACTTGTTTTTCGACTTGAAATTTTTTCGCTCCGGTGCGTAGAATTAAGGTTCGTCCGTCGCGGAGAGGTGCGAGAGTGGTTGAATCGGACGGTCTCGAAAATCGTTGTGCCCTAACGGGTACCGTGGGTTCGAATCCCACTCTTTCCGCCATCGACAGTCGGATTTGGGATTTCGGATTTGGGATTGCGGATTTTTGTTCGAGATCCCAAATCCGAATTCCCAATTCCCAAATCGATTTATGGCTTCAGGCTCCGCACAAGGTTTGAGTTGTGAACCCCGCCAGATCCGGAAGGAAGCAACGGTAGCGATTTCAGCCTGTGTTGCGGTTAAGTCTGAAGCCACCAAACCCATTCTCGATTTTGGAATTTGGATTTTGGACTTCTGAATGGGCTGTTTAACCGAGGAATCCAAAATCTAAGATCCAAAATCCAAAATTTCTGGGCGGGCGTAACTCAATGGTAGAGTGTCAGCTTCCCAAGCTGAAAGTTGCGAGTTCGATCCTCGTCGCCCGCTCCATTAATTCCGATGCCTGACGCGTCTTCCGGCGCCAAATCCTGACATCGCCGGCGTAGAATTCCCGGATATTTTGACCGTTCGCAAAGCGTCCGCCTGGTTTGTGGCACGACCGAAAAACCGCTATCATCGTCTTCTGAACAAGCGCTGAACTCGGTCCTGGATTTTGGTTCTCTTCGATCCCAAGATCCAGGACCGGAAATCCGAAATCGAGATGTCTTATCAGGTAATCGCCAGAAAATGGCGGCCGCAGTCGTTCGAAGAAGTAACCGGTCAGGAAGCGATCACGCAGACCATCCGGAACGCCCTCGAACACGACCGGCTGCACCACGCGTATCTCTTCTCGGGCGCCCGCGGCGTCGGGAAGACGACCACCGCGCGTCTTCTGGCGAAGGCGCTGAACTGCCATAAAACGACGCAGCCGAACCCCGAGCCTTGCCCGGTCAGTTCGCCCGATGTATGCCCGTCGTGCCGCGAGATCGCGGAAAGCCGCTCGATCGACGTGCTCGAATTCGATGCCGCGTCGCACACCGGCGTGGACGACATCCGCGTCATCATCCTCGAAGGCATCAACACGGCCCCGGCGCGCGACCGCTACAAGGTCTTCATCATCGACGAGGTCCATATGCTCTCGAACTCGTCGTTCAACGCGCTGCTCAAGACGCTCGAAGAGCCGCCGCCGAACGTCGTCTTCATTATGGCGACGACCGAACTCCACAAGGTCCCCGACACCATTTCTTCGCGCTGCCAGGAATTCGAGTTCCGGACGATCCCGATCGCGAAGATATTTGCCCGGCTCAAACTGATCGCCGAGGCCGAGAAGATCGACGTGACCGACGACGCGCTGCGCGAGATCGCGCGCTCGGGCGAGGGCTCGATGCGCGACGCCCAGAGCAATTTCGATCAGGTGATCACGTTCTCGGGCGAATCCATCGACGTCCTTGACGTATCGAAGGCGCTCGGGATCGCCGGCGCCGAAATGCTGACGCGCATCGTGACGGCGATCGCCCACAACCAGCCGATCGAGGCGCTCGCGGTCGTTGACGAACTGATCTCGCGCGGCCACGACCTGCGGAGCTTCTGCCGCGACCTGCTGAGCTTTTTCCGCGACCTGCTGATCGTGAAGATCGCCGGCCACAACGAGCGGCTCGTCGAAACGGCGGTGATGTCCGTCGACGATCTCGAGCGGTACGCACAGCATTTCTCGGAATCGGACCTCGTCCGCTTCTTCAATTCGCTGGCCGAGACCGAATCCAAGCTTCGTGACGCGACCCAATCGCGTTATGTGCTTGAGGTCGGCCTGGTGAAGCTGGTCGAGATGCGCCGCGTCGTGGCGATCGAAGGAATTCTTGAACGCCTCGCGAGGCTCGAAGCGTCGAAAACCCCGGAGAGCGATCAGGCCGAAGCGCCGCCCGCGGAAAAAAAAACTCTGAAATCGGGCCCTCCGCCGCCTGACGCCCCCTTTCCGGTGCGAAACGAAGCAAGTCCGGTCCGTCCGTCGGCGGCGACCGCCGCCGTGCCGGCGCGTACTGTCGAGATCCGAGAGCCCGAGACGCCGCCCGAACCTGATTTCGGTCCGCGGTTCGATGATGAACCCGAAGAGCCCGTCGCCGTCCCCGAGCCGCGCCGTTCGTTGCTGTCCGAAATGGTCGCGGCGATGCCCCTGAAGCTTTTGCCGATCACTTCGGAAGAACTCGCGCACATCGACGACAGCTGGCTTGACGGAGCGTTCGAGGAAAAGCTTCGACGAAGCGGCGATGACCTGTTGCCGTTCCGCGACGCGTCAACGCTCGCCGGTCCGCTGATCTCCGGCGAGTCCGAGGAAAAAGAAATGAACGGCGGCCCGGCGCGGCCCAAACACGAGTTCGTTCTCGGCCAGAAGGACGACGACGGGGACGAAGAATCGGAACTGCCGGAACTGCCCGATAACCCCACCGACGCCGAACTGCTCGCGTATGCCGAACATCATCCGCTTGTTCGGCGTGTGAAGCGCGTCTTCCGCGGAAGAATCATCGGCGTTACACGCGATGCGCAGTGAACCGTCAGCGACCGTGCGCCTGCC
>CAZARD010000159.1:3148-7070 GCA_964487505.1 uncultured Blastocatellaceae bacterium
CGTTCAGGGCCGGGCTCCAGCCCGGCCGCCAAGTGCATCGGAACAAACCCATCCGGGCTACGCCCGAATCCCGTTCGAGCGCGTCAGAACAAACCGTCCTCGCGCGCGACGCGCGAAAATTTCCCGGAACCTTTTCGGCCGGACGGCGTAAGTCTCTTCGGAGGTGGTTTTTGGAAATGCGCGAACCCTGGATAGCTGGTCTCTTGAGTTTCTTGGTCCCCGGAGTCGGTCAGATCTACAACGGACGGATAATCATCGGTATCCTCTGGTTGTTGCTGACGGGAGTTTCCTGGATCGGTTCGGCCGGTACGCTCGGCTGGATCGTTCACCTGATCGCGGCGTGGTGCGCCTACAGCTTCGCTAAGGATCATCCCGTTCGATAATAGAGAGTTCTTTCATTCTAGCAATCCTCCTTGCGCCCGGCGGTCGGCACCGCCGGGCATTTTTGTTTTCGTTCGCTGCCACTCACGAATTGCGACGTCCGAACTTACACTCGTGATCTCGGATTCAGATCATTTGAAGAACCCGAGCCGGTGACCGTTCGTGTCCGGTTCGCGTAGCTTCGCGGATGAAAAACGCGGACATCCACGAAGAAATACCAAGGTGACACGAAGAACAACTCAGGCCACGATCTGTGGATTTTGTTGGAATCCTGAAATGCGGATTCCAGATTCCGCGTCAGCCCCCGCAAAAGGCGCGATCTTCAATTTCCGGGATTCAGCCCTCGCGCAAGACGAATCTTCGGCGGTCTGACCCGCATACCGTGACGCGGGTCACATCGGGCGTCGCTCACGGCGTGTACCATCCAATTATTCGGCCCAGCCGTTCGTATTCCGGGCAACGCCGGAGCACCCGGAAGTTCGCGTTTTTTCGGAACGCGCCGCCGCGCGCGGCGCGGTCGCGGAGGCACCAAATGGCAAGACATTCGATCATACCGCTCGCCTTGGCCGTCGCTTTGCTGAGCCTCGCCGTCCCCGGCCAGTTATTGACGGACATTGAATCGTCGCTCGACAAACCTGTGAAGGTGATCCGCGTCGACGGCGACGTGTTCTTGCAGAAAGACCTGACCGAATACCTGAACCTGACGCTCGGCGCCGACGGGGACGACCCGGCGCGCGGCATCCTGAAGGCCTACTTTTTGCGCCCGCATCCAAGCGTCGCGACGACGCGGAAGTACTTTGAAGAAGCCTCCGCCGAATTCGGAGTTCCGGTTTCGCTGCTGATGGCGATCGGTCAGGTCGAGAACAACTGGACCCAGACCGGTCCGACCATCGATCAGGGTTGGGGAGTGATGCATCTGGTGCGCAACCGCTATTGCGATACCCTCGGGGAAGCTGCCCGGCTGATACGTGTCCCCGAACAGGAACTGAAGGACGACGCCCGGCAAAACATCCGCGGTGCCGCCGCGCTGATCGCCGTTTACGCCAAAGGCGCCGGGTTTGATACTCGCGACGCGTGGTTTCCCGCCCTTGAGCGGTTCAGCGGGCTGATCAGCCCCGAATTGAGGCGCGCACAGGCGAAGAACTATTTGGAAACCCTGCGCGAAGGCGTTTCGGCGAAGACCGTATGGGGAGAGGAGATAACGATCGCATCGGCGAAGGACGAGATCCTCGGCATCTATCCGGAAGACGCGGACCTGGAATCCCCCTTCGATCGATTCCTGTCGAACGATCCGGCGAACTTGCTTCTTTCGCCCGATTACGGTCCCGCCCTGACCAACTGGGCCGCGACCTGCAACTACGCGTCAGGCCGGACAACCTCGATCGACACGTGGGTCAATCACTGGATCGGCACCGGAACATATCTCGGCGCGATCAGCTGGTTCCAAACGTGCCCGTGTCCGTCGGGAACCTGTCCGAGCAGTTGTCCAGGCACCTATCGGGGCTGCAGCGGCAGCAGTCCCATCGGACCGTCGAGCGCTCATTTCGTGATCAAGAACTCGAACGGCGAGATAACCCAGATGGTCCCGGTCGCTTCCACCGCGTGGCACGCCGGGGCGTCGGGGTTTCCTTTGAACAACCCGAGATCGATCGGAGTCGAACACGAGGCCACAGCCGCCAATCCGGGGATGTGGAACAGCGCCGCGATGCTCAACGCCTCAGCGACAATGGCGCGCTTCTTCCGGAATCAGTACGGTTTTCCGACGACTCAGAACACGAGTCCCGGCATCGCCGGCCACAACGATATGCCCGGCACTTCGACCGCCTGTCCCGGTCCTTTGCCCTGGACTTCGTGGATGGCGTATTTCAACGGCGCCGTCAACCCGCCGGCCAACGACGATTGTTCGGCGGCCGTCGCTCTGCCGGCAGGCACCACCTGCAGCTTCGTATCGGGAACCGTCCTCAATGCAACGGCATCCGGCCTATCCAAGCCTTCGTGCGATGCCTTCGGAAATCCGAATATGTTCGATGTCTGGTACAAGTTCACCGCCGTTTCCGGCTCGCATACGGTCATCGTCGATCCGGATTCGGGGGTCGGCGACCCGGTGCTGTCGGTCTACGGCGGATGCTCCGGGCCGCAGACGGGGTGCGCCGATGGCGGACAGGGCGTGACCGAGACGCTGAACCTGACCGGACTGACCGTCGGAAACACTTATTTCGTCCGCATTTACGATTACGGCAGCATCGAGCCGACGGGCTCCGACGCAAGTTTCCGGATCTGCGTCACCCGTGACGTTTCCTCGTCCACCGGACCGTTCGACTTCGACGGCGATGGCAAGTCGGACATCTCGATCTATCGGCCGTCACTTGGACAATGGTGGCTGGGCCGTTCGGCGGACGGAGTTATCGCTCACACTTTCGGCACTTCGTCCGATACGGTCGTGCCGGCCGATTTCACGGGAGACGGGAAAGCCGATGTCGCGATCTGGCGCAACGGCGAGTGGTTCGTTCTGCGCAGCGACGATTTCTCGTTCTACTCGTTCCCGTTCGGCGCGAGCGGCGACATTCCCGTTCCCGGAGACTACGACGGCGACGCGCGGGCCGATGCGGCCGTTTTCCGGCCTTCGAACGCGACCTGGTACATCCAACGGTCATCGGGCGGCACGGCGATCGAGGGATTCGGCGCCCCGACCGACCGGCCCGTGCCGGCCGATTACGACGGCGACGGCAAGGCCGACATCGCGATCTACCGTCCGGGCCTCGGACAATGGTGGCTCAACCGCTCGACGTCCGGCGTCATTGTTCACACGTTCGGCAACGCCGCCGACCGAAACGTGCCGGGCGACTACACCGGGGACGGAAAGGCCGATGTCGCGATCTGGCGGCCGTCAGGCGGTGAGTGGTTTATCCTCCGGAGCGAGGACGCGTCATTCTACTCGTTCCCGTTCGGCGCTTCCGGCGACCTGCCGGTTCCGGCAGACTACGACGGCGACGGCAGGTTCGATGCGGCAGTTTTCCGACCTTCGAACGCGACCTGGTATCTGAACAGATCGACATCGGGCCTATTGATCCAGGGCTTCGGACTGGGAACCGATCTGCCCGTTCCTAACACCTTCGTTCGCTGATCTCCCTTGCCGATCGCCTCGGGGGCCGGGTACGTTGATCTCCCGCACGATGGCTTGCTTTGATCGTCTCCGATCCGGTGCCAGACACGAACAGAATCTTTCTTCCCGCAACTCGTAGGATCCGCGGCAGAATGTCCGAATAGAGCCGAAGACCGGCACGGCGTCTGCCCCGTTCCTTTTCGCCACGGATAGCGCGATCTCTAACAGATCATTCTGTGTTTCCTTCGCGCAAGTCGCGAGATCTTTGACGGAATCCTCGGAGCCCAAATCACACGTTAGGATTTTCATCTCAGGTGCTTGACGGGTTTCGGACTGGCTGACGTTGCGCCCTTTGCGGTCTTTGCGGGGAAACGGCCCTTTTTGGCGAGTGGATGCCGGTTCCTCGCGCAAAGCCCGCAAAGATCGCAACGGCGACAA
>CAZARD010000160.1:0-7066 GCA_964487505.1 uncultured Blastocatellaceae bacterium
CCCCGCACGAAGTAAGGGGCGATCCGGAGCATTTGGGATGTTGGATTTCGGATCGTGGATTTCGGAACAGTCGCCGGTCGTCGGCGCGTAACGCAGGTAGTTCCGACTTCGGGTATAGGTTGCGCGCGAACTCCGCATCCCGCCATATCAACCATCTAAAAAAGTTCTTGCGCGTTCCGCCTCGCCTGTGCAAGAATCTTTCCACTAAACGCAAACAACGGTCGCCGCAACCTCTGAATCGCGCCGACCCAGACACTCAGGCACCTTGACCTCGCTTTCTTCAAGCGAAAGGAAATCACTTCTTTCGGAACGGCTTCACGTCTCGTTCCGCCACTAAACTTATGAGCGAAATGACCTTTAACATCATTGACAACTCACGAACCGTCAGCGGTTACGCTCACGGATCTTTCGTCCCGACGCTGCTTGCCGCGCTCGCGTCCGAACCAGAAAACATCGCCGAACTCGAGGCTGCATGCGAGCGGTTTCGTGACGAGAACGCGATCTACAATCCGTTCGCTTGGTTCTACAACGGCCCGGACCACGAACCGTACGACGCCGGAATAATCTACGTCGATCTCGCGGCGCGCCTCATCGGTTGCGATTCCGCTTTCGGTCTTGCCGCGCGCGAGGGCACGGTCGATCTCAAGACCTCCGACGGTGGCCGGTTTCCGCTGCCGTACGCGATCCCGCCGGACTGGACGATCGAGGGTTCGGTCCTCGACTTCAGGGAACGCGCCGATCAGCTTCGCGAGCGCCGCGCATCGAATCCGCGGGCCGAGGTCCGTCCGGTCCTCTACGGCGATCCGCTTTACGAGTTTATCCTTAACGAACGGGAGTTGTACGGAGGCGGCGACGATGAGGACCTTCTCGTTGACGTCCACGCGCGCTGGCTGATGACGGCCCGCTCCGATCTCGCCGGACAGACCCCTCGGGAAGCGTTGCTTGACGGGCACGAATTCGTCCAGCGCGACCTCCATTCGCGCGAGCTGCAGTGGAGCTTCACCGGGTACTGTCCGCCGCCGCTCGATGTCGATTCGGAAGCCTATCGGTTGGCGCGTTTCGGCGCGAACGAGATCTTCGTCTATCACGATTTCGTCCGGTACCTCGTGACGGCCGCGTTCGTCGGGGAGAAGATCGATATTGAGGAACTCCGCGCAATCGCGGCCGATTGGATGACCTCACCGAATCCGGAGTACGCGGGGCGCGTGCCGAACGACATCTGCGAATCGGACCGGCGAAGGATCAATCTGACGGCGAACCCGTCCGAGGTCTTGATCGACGAGGACTGCGAGATATGCCAGATGATGGCCGCCGAGTTCGATACTCCGATGTTTTGGGGGCTCGACGGGTCATCGATGGAATTCGACCGTTTCGAGTTTTCGCTGACCGCGACCCGCGAAGAGTGGGAAGAAGACCAGCGGCGCTTCGAGTCGTTCAGCCGCGAGTTCGAGGAACGCCACTCTGCCGCGAAAATGATCGGCGGCGATCCGTTCTAGATCGAACCGCGCCCAAATGAAGAACCCCGACCCTGGCCGATCCATTTCGGGCCGGCCAGGGTCTCCGGATCCGCGCCTTGGCGATATAATGATGGTTGGGGGTGAAAGACCGTGGGCGTCAAAGAGAAGATCATAGACGTCATCAAGGATCCCGCGCTGGCGAACATAAGTTTCTCGCTGGACGGAGTTCGCGTTGTCGGGATCGAGTTTCAGAAACTGATCGGCGAGATCGCAAACGGGACATTGCAGGTGGGCGTTGATCCCTCGATCGGTACGCCTGCGGAATATGACCCGACGCGGAACGTGATCAGGCTCAAAAGCGATAGCGTTGGTTCCGATGTCGGATCAAAGGCCGCCATCGCGCACGAATGCACGCACGCCTATCTTTCGAACCACAACCTGCCGCGCATCACCGGCGAAGTTGCGGGCTACTTGGTGGAAGTGCTTTTTGCGCTCGCCAAGGACGAAAAGCTGACCCGCGACTCGGCCAGCCCGGAATTCTTCGGCCGGCCGGCCACGTGCGGCGCGCGTTCGATAGGCGAACAGGCGCTCGACCTGATCGACCGGAAGGGAATGAACAGGCGTTCGTGCCTGCTGACCGGCCGGGACTACGCCGGGCTCGCGAACGCCATCCGGAGCGTGCCGCAGTACAGCGCGATCTAGGAATGCTTCAAGAAGGACGGGACGCGGGACCAGCGTTCGGGCGACCGTTTCGCAAGAAACGAGTCCGTTTCGAGCCGAGTTCCGTCCTGACGGTCAACTTGCCGGCAGCGAATCGATGCTCGGTATTTCTGTCCGATTCAGTGACGGAAAACCTACTGAATGCGAGTCGCCGGAACTGGAAGATCGGTCGACAACCCGAACCCTTGAATAAGTATTCCGGAGGTCGATCTGTTCAGATACCAGGTTGCGCTTGACGGCCTGAAAACGCCCGCGTCGAACTTGCCGTCGCCGTCGTAATCTCCGGGAACCGGAATGTCGCCGGTTGAGCCGAACGGAAACGAGTAGAACGAGAAGTCCTCGCTCCGCAAGACGAACCATTCGCCGGTGGACGGCCTCCAGATGGCCACGTCCGCCTTTCCGTCTCCCGTGTAATCGCCGGGCACGTTCTTGTCCGCCGATGTACCGAAGGTATGCACGATCGGTCCCGCGGTCGATCGGTTTATCCACCATTGGCCGAGGCTTGGACGGTAGATCGCAATGTCCGCCTTTCCGTCACCATCGTAATCGGCGGGAACGGGACGATCGGTCGATGCGCCAAAGCCTTGGATCGTAGTGCCACCGCTCGAACGTTGGATGTACCATGTCGCGTTCGACGGCCTGAAGACAGCTGCATCAGCCTTGCCGTCGCCGTCGTAGTCAGCGGGTGCCGGGATGTCTCCGTTCGATCCGAACGGGAACGAATAGAAACTGAAGTCCCCGCTGCGCAGTATGAACCAATCGCCGGTCGAGGGCCGCCAGATCGCGACGTCGGTCCTGCCGTCGCCGGTGAAATCGCCCGGAACGATCGTGTCGGACGAGTTCCCGAAGGTGTGGGCGACGACGCCTTCGGTTGAACGGTTCAACCACCACTGTCCGACCGAAGGACGATATATCGAGAGGTCGGTCTTGTGATCGCCGTCAAAATCAAACGGCGCCCGCCCGGGTGTTGGCACAGCGTCGCGGAGTTGGATCTTCACGACGATGCCGGGCTGTGTGCCGGTACCAAAGTAGGCAAAACCGTTGACCGTATCCACAACCGCGGAACCGAGGTAGGACTCTCCCGAGTTCAGCGCCACGGAATCGATGCTGCCGAAATTGGCGAGGTCGACTTTGACTACCCTGCCCGGACTTGTGAAGGTGCCGAAATATGCAAATCCATTTGCAGCGTCTATCGCGGCGGACTGAAGATTGTTGTTGATTGTACCTACAGGAGTGCCGAAGGCGTTGCTGAAGTCTGATAGGCGCACCCTGAGGACGCTGCTTCCGCTGCTGCCGAAGTAAGCATAGCCCGCGGTGGGGTCCACGACAGCGCTGAGAAGTTGTTCTGACGTGAGGGTTAAGGCGCCAACGCGCGTCAGGTCCGAGAGCCGAACCTTAACAACAACGCCCCGAAACGTGCCCAAATAGGCAAACCCGTTGATCGTGTCGATCACCATCGAGCGTGGGCGTTCGTCGCTGTTCAGCGTCAAAGCGCCGACGCGCGTGAAGTCCGAAAGTCGCACCTTGATGACTCTCCCTTGCGGGCTTGTGATCGCGCCAAAGTAGGCGAAGCCGTCCGCAGGATCGATCACCGCCGAAGAGAGTTCGTTTTCGCCCTGATTCAAGGTTAAAGTGCCGTTTCCGGTGAAGTCAGACAGTCTGACCTTCAGGATCTTTCCGGGCGTACCGTCGGTGCCGAAATAGGCAAAGCCGGCTGCCGTGTCGATCACGCCCGATGTTAGGGCGAACGCCCCCTCATTGAACGTCACAAACCCGACGTGAGCAAAATCTGAGAGCCTGACCTTGACCACCATTGAGGTGGTGGTGCCGAAATAAGCGAAGCCGTTTGCAGTATCAATCACAGCTGAACGGAGGTTGTTTTCCCCTTTGCTGAAAGCCGTGAAGCCAGCCAAGGTGAAGTCCGAAAGGCGGATCTTCACTACCCCTTGGGGAATATTGGTGCCGAAATAGGCAAACCCGTTTGCCGTGTCGATTGCGGCGCACAACAGTTCACCGTACGGCGAAGGCAGACGGAGAACCGCGGCTATCGTGAAATCGGATAGACGCACTTTCACTACACTGCCATCGTTGGAGCCGAAGTATGCAAAACCGTTTGTCGTGTCGATAACGGCCGACCGGAGAAATGACGCGAGTCCGTCATTGGGATCCAAGGCGCCGACGCGGGTGAAATCTGACAGCCGGACCTTAACAAATCTGTAGCCGACGTCGAAAATACCAAAGTAGGCAAAGCCATTGGCGGTATCTATCACCGCGCAGGTGGGATTCTTTTCGTTGAAGTTCAGAGTAACACTGCCGACACGTGTGAAGTCCGAGAGGCGCACCTTAACCACGAAGGCGGGGTTATTGGCGTTGTTGCTGCTGGTGCCGAAGTACGCAAAACCGTTCACCGTATCTATAACAGCGGAAAGAATTCCGTCCTCTCCCGCGTTCAGGACCAGAACATCAATGAGTGTAAAGTCCGAAAGCCGAACCTTAACGACCGCACCGGGGCTGGTGTATCCTCCGAAATAGACGAAGCCGTTATCAGTATCGATCACGGCGGATGCGAATGCGGCACCTGTCTCAATAACTCCAACGCGAGTGAAGTCTGAAAGTCGCACCTTGATGATGTCGCCGTACAGGCCGCCAAAATAAGCGAAGCCGTTGGCGATATCGATCGCGGCGCACCGAAGAGGGTCGTCTCCGGCATTCAGGACGAGGGCTCCCACGCGGGTAAAATCGGACAGACGGACCTTCACCACAACACTTGGGCCTGTTCTCGGAAGAGTGCCGAAGTATGCAAAGCCGTTTACGGTATCGACCGCTGCGGCCCACGGATACTCCTCGTTCCGTGTCAGGGTCAAGGCTGCGCTTCTGCCGAACGAGCCCAGCAATGCCCGGCTTGCGTCCTGACGTGGGAAACCCTCGAGCCAGAAAGGGATTTGCGATTGCGGGGTACTGTCACCGACCAGTAATCCACGCATGTCTTCAAGACGGCGAGGCATTTGAAGAGACGTGGGACCGCCAAAAGCCAGACGCCCCTGAATTGGGCCTGCCGCGGTGACGTCAGCCGTTGCTTTTCCGGTGTATTCCACGCTGTTTGGCCCGTACGTCTTGACGTCCAATAAGCCATTGCCCTTCAGCGGTTCGCCATCACTGGTCAAGTTGAGCTTGCTGTTCGCGGCCATCGTCACTACGGCAGGAGAATTGATCGTCAGCGATTGCGCTGTCATCGATTTGCTGCTCAGCAACGTCCCGCCGCTTAGGATGGCCTCGTTTTGGATCTTCAGGCTCGCGTCTCCGCCTTTGAATGTTCCGCCAGCTTGACGGTAGCGACCGACGCTCAAGTTATGGTTTCCCTGATCCAGAGTGCCCCCCGCTAGTATCAGATCGGTACTCACCGTCACGTCGCGCCTGAGACTGAGCGTACCTTCATAATCCGGTTCCAGGATCAAGCCGCCCACGGCGCCCGAAAAGTCTGAATCCACCAGCACTTCAGAGCCAGAGTTCGCCGCGAACCGTGCCACATCCGATACGCCCGGCACGCGTTGGCCTTCCCAGTTGCCGGAGTTGCTCCAGCGATTGTCTTGACCGCCTGTCCAGGTCACAACCGCCGCTGTCTTGATTTGCGGAGCAGTTTGCGGTGCCTGCGAAACAACCGGGGCATTGGTAGATGGGGTCTGCGGAAGACTTCCGCCGGGCATCGGCAACGCGAATGTCGAGATCATCGCCGATAAAGATATCAGCGCACCGAAGAATCGCGGGATCGGCGATTTCGTCTCCATCATCAGCACATCTCCAACGTCGACTGCACGGCTTACGCGATCGGAATCGAGAAGTTCCTCTCTGTGGCCTCCCACTTTTGACTGCAGAACCTCGCCCCGTTTCCGTCTCAAACCGTCGCAGTCCAGGGTATGCCAAGTCTCAACAGTGATTTTCCCAAAAGGGTCGCCCGGGCGTTTGTGACGACCGTCACCCAACAAGCGACTATTTCAATCGTTGTATCCCCGATCGAAACGGTGCCGCTCACGTTTCCGCCTTGATTCGATTTCCTGTCGCATTCGAGTAGTTTCACTTCTGGTCGATTCGGCCTTTCTTACCGCCTATCGCGGCGATCATTCGACCCGGGCAGATTTAGGTTTCAGGTCATACCGCGAATACCGAGCTTTCCGGACTGCTTGGACGAGGCCGATACGGTGATCATCTCCTCCCTGCTCAGGGTCGGCTTCTTTTCGGGCGGGACCGCGCGGTCGGGGACGCTGGCCTGGGAGCACTACGGCCAGGAGACGGGCCGCCTCGGCATTACCGTCGATCTGTCGGCGGGGTACGTGGAGTTGGGATACAACATTGACCGAAGGCCGGTCAAATACCGCGTAAGGCTCGACGGCCTGCGGAGCAATCTCGGCTTCGGCCACGTCTGGTATTTCATTTGTCCGGCGACCGGCAGAAGATGCCGAAAGCTGTACCGTATCGGTAGTCACCTCCTTTCCCGCTACGCCTTCCCGTCAGCAGTCCACAGCACACAGATCGTCTCGAAAGCGTGCCGCGAAATCGACAGGACATTCGGCCAGATCAGGACAGGCGACAAGATCGACCGGTTTCTGGAAACACCCTACCGAAAGACCCATTATCGCGGTATCCCGACGCGCCGCTTTCAAAGACTCCTCGACCGCGACGCCCGTGCCCGACGAAGATCGGGCTTCGGAACAGGGATGTTCGGCAAGTAGGCGGAACTAAGCTTTCAGGACTAGATGGTTCTACGTTATTCGCGCAAGAAACTGAGCGCGTGAGTCCTAATTTGAGTCCTAATGAGGAACGGGCGTCAACTCGACGCCCGTAACTTATTGAATCTAATGGAGCCACCCATCGGACTTGAACCGATGGCCTTT
>CAZARD010000161.1:0-6978 GCA_964487505.1 uncultured Blastocatellaceae bacterium
CCGCCGCCGACGCTTCGGATCCTTCGCTCGAATCGACCTTCAATTGCGAAGCCGAGAGATTCGTAGAATCGGATCGCCTTTGAATTCGACTCGCGCGCGATCAGTTCGACGCGTTCGATGTCCGGCCTTTCTACGATAACCCGGCGCATGAATTCGGTGAAGATGCGCCGCCCGATTCCGCTCCCCTGAAAATCCGGATGAACGGCGATCGTCAGTTCGCTGAGCACATGCGCGAATACACGCGGTTCCAGCCTGTAACCGTGGATCTCGCCGATGACCTTGCCGGAACTGGCGTCACGGGCGACGACAATGATGCCGGTCGAGACGGATCGTTCGAGAAAACCCGCGACGTATCCTTCCGTAACTTCGTCGGTCGCGCGCGCGAGTCCGCCCTCGACCGCGGCGACGGTACGGTAAAGTTCCAGTATCGAGGCGTGATCGTCGAGGGTCGCGCCGTTTATCGCTATTTCGCTCATTGTTGAGAATTATAGCGTTCCGACGCGATCCGTCACCGTCAATTTGGGCGGGGTCTTTCGTAGATCGGCTACTCTTCGTAGATCTTCTCGATGATCATCGCGTATTTTTCGTTGACGACGCGGCGTTTGATCTTCAGCGTCGGCGTCAGTTCGCCGCTTTCGACCGTGAGTTCGCGGTGGAGCAGCGCGATCCGTTTGACCTTTTCGAATTGCGAAAGGTCCCGGGTGTGTTCTTCCACCTGTCTTTGGAAGAACTCAATGACGCGTTCGTGGGAACAGAATTCCTCAGGCGCGTTCGGGTCCAGGCCGTGCTCGCGCGCGAAGCTCTCAAGCTGCTCGAAACTCGGCACGATGAGCGCGGCGGGGAATTTGCGCTCGTTGCCGACGAGAACGACTTGGCTGACGAAGCGCGAGCCCTTGATCATCTGCTCGATCGGTGACGGCGCGATGTATTTCCCGCCGGACGTTTTGAAAAGCTCCTTTTTCCGATCGGTGATCTTCAGGAATCCGTCCTTGTCGAATTCGCCGATGTCGCCGGTCTTGAACCAACCGTCGGGCGTGAACACCTCGTTGGTCGCCTGCGGCTTGTTGTAATAGCCGAGCATCACGTTCGGGCCGCGCGTCTCGATCTCGCCGTCTTCGGCGATGCGGACGTGTACATTGCGGATCGTTTTTCCGACCGTGCCGAGCCTGACGTCGATCGGGTTGCTTGACGTGATCACCGGCGAGGTCTCGGTCAGCCCGTATCCCTGCATTATCGCGACGCCGGCACCGTTGAAGATCAGGAATATCGTGTCTGACAACGCCGCGCCTCCGGTGATGCAGAACCGCAGCCGGCCGCCGAAGAATTCCCGGAGCTTTGAGAAAACGAGCTTGTCGGCGATCGAATGCTTGATAGCGAGTCCGCGTGAGATGCCCTCGCCGCGTTCCCGTTTCAACGCGACCGTCTTGCCCACATCGATCGCCCAATCGAAGATCTTCTCTTTTAGTTTGCTGTCCTGCGACGCCTTCAGTTTTGCCTTCGCATAGACCTTTTCGAAGATCCGCGGGACGCCCACGAACATCGTTGGCCGAACTTCGCGCAGGTTGTCGGCGACCTTTTCGATCGATTCGGCATAATGCACGGCCATCCCGTTGAAGATGTAAAGGTACATTCCGGTGCGCTCGAAAACGTGAGACAGAGGCAACACCGAAAGCGGAACGTCGTTCTCGGAGAAACCGTACTTCTCGCCGGCATCGATCGCGTTCGATATCAGGTTGCCGTGCGTCAGCATCACGCCTTTCGGCTCGCCGGTCGTCCCGGACGTGTAGATCAACGTCGCTACGTTACCGGGATCGACATTCTGGACGAGCTCGTCGATCAGGCCCGGTTTCTCGGCGCGTAGCTGCTCCCCGAGATTTTCGAGTTCCGCGAGCGTCAGGACATTTTCGCCGCTGACGTCGTCGCCCTTGAAGACGACATATTTCTCGACAGACGGGCAATCTCCGAAGATCACGCTCAAGCGGTCCAGCGTTTCTTTGTCCTCGACGAAGAACACGCGCGCGCCCGAATCGTTGACGATATAGCCGACCGCGTTCGGAGCGAGCGTCGTGTAGATCGGCACGTCGATGACGCCGCTCAACTGGCACGCCGCGTCGGTTATCGTCCATTCCGGAGAGTTCGCGGCCAGAATCGCGGCCTTGTCGTCCTTTCGCAGACCAAGCGCATAAAGTCCAAGCGCTATCCGTTCGGCGCGCGCGAGCAACTCCCCGGTCGAGATCTTGTGCCACGTGCCGTGGAGTTTGTAGTTCAGCGCGTCGGCCCGCGGGTGCTTGGCGGCGGCATAGCGGAACAACTCGCCGAGAGTCCGCGGTTCGTCCGCGTAAAGCGGTATTCGGGTACGGATGACGTTCACCGCTTTTGATTCGACATTCTTAACGTTGTTCATTTCTGCAACAGACCTCCGAAAAATACCTTCAGGACCTCATCTGCCATTGGCTCAAGCGGATATGATTTGCTTGACAGGATCCAGTTCGTAACCATTTCATCGAGCGCGCCGTAAAGCATCTTGGCGACGACGATGGGCTTCAAGTCCTTGCGAAAGACACCTTCTTTCTGACCTTCGGCGATCGTCGCGCGGATGATGTCCAGATAGTCCGCGAATCCTTTAGCCGAGAATTCCTGCATGAACTTGGTCGATCCCCTGAGTTCGACCTGGAAGACGATCGCGAGGTCACGATCGGCGCCGAGGCGTTCAAGATGCAGCTGAGCGATCCGGCGGAGTTTCTCTTCGGCACCCGCAAGTTCGGCCAGTTCCTTCCGACCTTCGGAGATGAAATCGCTCATCGCGCGGTCGAAAAACGACCGCAGGATGTCGTCCTTGCTTTTGAAATAGAGGTAGACGGTCCCGTCGGCGATGCCGGCTTCTTTCGCTATGTCCGCGACCTTTGAATTGAAATATCCTTTTCCGGCAAAAACTTTGATCGCGGCGCGAAGGATCGCTTCGCGTTTATCGCTGACGAACGGTTTGGCATTGGAACGAGACATCGGTTTTTGATATGTGATTTTGAATTTCCGACAAACGGCGCTTCACGAGCGGATCTTTATCTCGATCATCAGTTCGATCGACCGGGATCCACGTCCCCGCAGGCCGCAATTGCCATGAATGAATCGTCATTCATTTTCACGTTAAACTTACCTAAATTGCGGATCTAAATCAATAGAAAAGTGGTTTGTTTACAGAAAACTTACAGAAGTCCGCCCAATGAGGTCAGGCACCGGCCGAGCGTTCGCCGGCGTGCCGGCCGGACCGTCGGCTTCGTCGGGTTTTCCTGTTCGCCGTTTGCATCGCTCGACCGATCAGCGATAATGCGCTGCCGATCGGTCGGATTTCGGTGCTGCGTGTGGTAGATTCAAATTTTCCGAGGCGATGAGCAAAACGATCTTCAACTTCAGCGCCGGACCGGCGATCCTCCCGACAGAGGTTCTTGAAACCGCGCGACGAAATCTCCTTTCCTTCGATGGGATCGGGATGAGCGTGATGGAGATCAGCCACCGGTCGAAAACGTTCGCCCGCGTTCTTGGACGCGCCGAATCGGGGATTCGCCGACTTCTCGAGGTTCCCGAGAACTATCGGGTTCTTTTCTTACAGGGCGGCGCATCACTGCAATTCTCGATGATCCCGATCAATTTCCTGAATGGCTCGGCGGACTATGTCGTGACCGGCGCTTGGGGAAAGAAGGCCGTCAAGGAGGCGCGCCGGTGCGGGAACGTGAACGTTGTCTACACTTCGGAAGCCACGGGTTTCCGTAACGTACCGCAGTCGGACGAACTTGAATTCTCGGCAGACGCGGACTACGTACACTATTGTTCGAACGAAACCATCGACGGGGTCGAATTCAAGTACGATCTCGACGCGAAAGGGATTCCGATCGTCTGCGACGCTTCGTCGAACATACTTTCGAAGCCGATCGATATCGAAAAGTACGCGATCATTTATGCCGGCGCGCAGAAGAACATCGGACCGTCAGGAGTGACGCTCGTCATCATCCGTGACGATATGCTCGCCCGCGTACCCGAGAACCAACATTCGATGCTCGATTACCGAGCGATTGCCGCCAATGATTCGATGCTGAACACTCCGAACACCTGGGGAATCTACTTGATCAGCCTGGTCTGCGAATGGCTCGAACGCCGGGGCGGCGTCGCCGGGATCGCCCGCCTGAACGAAGAGAAGGCGAAGATACTGTACGACGCAATAGATTCGAGCGACGGCTTTTACGTGGGCCACGCCGAGCGCGCGGCACGTTCGCTGATGAACGTCACGTTTCGATTGCCTTCGGAAGAACTCGAGGCGAAATTCGTGGCCGAGGCGACCGCCGCGGGATTCAACGGGATCAAAGGCCACCGCTCCGTCGGCGGCATCCGCGCTTCGATCTACAATGCCTTCCCGAAAGTGGGCGTCGAGCGGTTCGTCGAATTTATGAATCGGTTTCGCGAACGGTAGGCGGTAGAAAGTAGGCGGTAGACGGTAGACGGTAGACGGTAGACAGTAGTCGCCTACTTTCTACCGCCTACCTTCCATCCCCGAGACTCGCAAGCATCCGCGCTAGGTCATCGTCGTCATTCTCCTCGACGGTCCGCAGATCGAGAAGAACGCGTTCGTCCTCGATCCGCGCGATCACCGGCGGATCCGAGGCCCGAAGCGCGGCGTCGAGCGCCGATGCCGAAAGCGACTCGTGCGTCAGCGAGACCAAACACGTCGGCCGACGGGCGAGCGGCGCCGAGCCGCCGCCGACGACGGAATCTCCGGAAACCAGCTCGGCCGACAGGTTCGCGTTCTCGTTCAGTCGGTCCGCCAATCGTTTCGCCCGCGATTCTATCTCCCCGATCGGCATCGACAGCATCCGCATCACCGGAATCTCCGAAAGTTCGTCGCGCCGGTAAGCTTCGAGCGTCGCTTCGATCGCGGCATACGCGAGTTTGTCGATCCGCAATGCACGATATAGCGGATGGCGACGGATCTCGTCAATCCGCTCGGCGCGGCCGACGATCAGCCCCGCCTGCACGCCGCCAAACAGTTTGTCGCCGCTAAAGGTGACGATATCGGCTCCGTCGCGGATCGAACGAGAAATGATAGGCTCATCGCCCAGACCGAACTCCGAAAGGTCGCGCAACGCGCCGGAACCTGCGTCCTCGTAGAGCACGAGACCGTTTTCCCGAGCGAGTTGGGCCAATTCCGAAACTTCGGGCGCGGACGTGAATCCGACGATTCGATAGTTGGACGGGTGGACCCGCAGGATCATTTGCGTTTCGACGTTGATCGCGCGCCGGTAATCTTCTACTTTCGTCCGGTTCGTCGTTCCGACCTCGTGCAAACGGGCTCCCGATTCGGCGAGGACGTCGGGAACGCGGAAATCGCCGCCGATCTCGACCAGTTCGCCGCGTGAGATGATGACCTCGCCGCCGCCGGCAAGGACGCGCAATACAAGAAATGCCGCCGCGGCGCAATTGTTGACGATCAGCGAAGCTTCGGCGCCGGTGATCTCGGCGAGAAGAATCTCGGCACGCGCTCCGCGTCTCCCGCGACGCCCGGTCTCGAGATCGTATTCGAGGTTGCAGTAGCCGGACGCCGCGACGATCGCTTCGCGCGCCTTGGCGGACAACGGCGCGCGGCCGAGATTTGTATGGATCACGACGCCCGTCGCGTTGATGACGCGCCTGATCCCGCTCCGTTGTTCGAGACGCCAAGCGGCATCGACCCGCCGTTCAGATTCTTTCAAAAGTGATTCGCGCGTCGGATCAGTTACCGACCGCTCGCGCAGCTCTTTGCGGACCGATTCGGCAGCCTCTCTCGCGAGATCGGTGGCGCGGCGCAAGCCGGCGATCTCGGCGATCCGGGCAACGGTGGAGGTCCGCAAGATCTCATCGATCGACGGGACAAGCGAGAGAAGTTCCTTGAGATCCTGGATCATAGAGAGCATTTTAGCTAAAAGCGTTCGCGCGTCGAACCCGCCGAACAACGGTTGATCGAAATCGTTCGAAAAACCGGAAACGGACACCGATTCGCAATCTATTCTAATAGCGGTCCCGCCGCGCGATCATCTCCGGATTCCCTTTCCAAATCATATGGCACTCGTTGGAAACAAACTTGTAAGGCAAGCGGCGTCGAAACAGGAGGACACCGCGCAGGTCGATCAGCAACTGTCGCGGCTCGAGGACGACATCAGGAAACTGAAGATCGATTTCGACATCTTTTTCAACGGATCGTCGAAACGACCGCCGCTCGAAGCCCGCGCCCGGATCGAGGCAAACCTCAAGCGGATCAGCGACAATCGCAACCTGACGTTCGCGCAGCGCTATTTTTTCAATACGATGATGTCGAGATTCACTTCGTACCGCGAGCTCTGGCGGCGGATGCTGAAGAAGCGCGGCGAGGACGGATAAGAAAAGCGGCCCAAATGCCGCTTTTTTGTCGATGAAAAAACCGAAACAAACGATCTAACTTCCGTCAAACTTTCATTACGTTCTCTGCCTGCGGACCTTTGGGGCCGTTCGTAACCTCAAATTCGACTTCCTGTCCCTGCGCCAAGGTCTTGTAGCCATCGCCGGAAATCGCGCTGTAATGCACGAAAATATCCTGCTCGCCCGGTTTTTCAATAAAACCGTAACCTTTCGCATTGTTAAACCATTTAACCGTACCGGTTGTTTTTGACATACTGATCAATTCCTCCTGCAAACTTCAGTGAATTCAATTTTGTTCGAATCTCAAGGACCCGTTTCTTCTCAAGTCTTCAGCGCACGCGTTTGAAAAAACACAGGCAAAAAAACACAAATCCGCGCACAACAAGGGCAAAGGACCTCGAATGACAGGGATTCAGAGAAATGTTCGAAAAACCATTTCCAATTAGTCGAAAACCTTAAACTGCAAGATTTTTGGGGATCAATTTTGGGTTGTTTTTGCTAGAACGCACCGAAATTTAACCAAAATTCATATTATTGTCAAGACGTTTTCATAAGGAT
>CAZARD010000162.1:0-6931 GCA_964487505.1 uncultured Blastocatellaceae bacterium
TGCATAGTGCATAGTGCATAGTGCATAGTGCATAGTGCATAGTGCATAGTGCTGATGATTTCTCCGAGTTCGAGAAATGCAAGCCGTGAGCGACGATTCTTCGTGCCGAACTATGCACTTTGCACCGTGTCGCACTTTGCACTACGTCGCACTTTGCACCGTGTCGCACTTTGCACTACGTCGCACTATGCACTATGTCTTCGCCTTCCCTACTGTCGCTTGAATTCGAACTCGTAGAAATCCAAATGCTCGATCAACTCGCCGTTCTCGTAGCGGAGATCGACGTCGAGTTCCAGATTCCATGTTCCGCGAGGCAACACGAGTTCGCCGTACGGAATGAAAACCGTCGCGTCCTCGTAAACCGCCGGATCAAAGCCCGGTTTCAGCGAGTAGGTGACCTCGAACTCACCTTCGGCGTTTGAGAACCCGGCGGTCGCGTTCTCGAGGTATGTATCGCCGCCCTTGCGAACGCGCACCGCTAGCAACGCATCGACGCCCTTCATTCCGGCGACCTGGAAATTGACGTGCACGAGCATTCCCTTCTTGCCGTCGCGCGTAACGTTGTAATCGACCCAGATCTTGTTGACCTTCGTGCCGTCCGAATTGTCGTTATCCGATTCGCCCTGCGTGTACGGATACTCTTCGAACGTCAGATGGGTCATCAACTCGCCGTTTTTGTAATTGACGTCGATGTCCATGTTCAACGTGTATGTGCCGTCATCGAGATCGAACTGGCTGTAGGGAATGAACAGTTTCAGATCGTTGTAGTCCGTCGAATCCCAACCGGGTTTGAGATCGCGTTTGACGGCCACTTCGCCCGACGCATTCTTGAACTTGCCATCCGAGTCCATCAACGCGTCGTCGCCGTTGAAAAACCGGACAACGAGCTCGGAGAGAACGTTCTTCGACTGATACACGCTGAATTTGACGTGGATCCGGACTCCCGTCTCGCCGTTTTCGACGACGTCGTCCTCAAACCAAGCGTCCTTGAAAACCGCGTTCGGTGTGCTGTTCCTTCCCGAAGGTTCGCCCCTTTCCTGGGCGAACGTCGGCATCGTCGCCACGACGGCGACGAGAAAGGAAAAGAGAAAGAGCCTGAATTTTGCTTTGATCAAATAAAATCCTCCTCGGACCTCGTTTGCGCCGGCGGCTCGACGGCCGCGCGCAACGCCGTTCCGATTTTTCAATGTCTCCAGCCGATGAACGTTTCGGCGATAGGTTTTTGCAATCGATTCGAGTTTGAATCTAAACTTTTCAGTAATGCGAATCGAAGAAGCAATCTCCGAGAACCAGGCCGCCTATGGAATCGAACTCACCGAAGCGGCGATCGAAAAACTTGGCCGATACCACGACCTCGTCGAGGAAAACAACGCGCTGCTCCATCTCGTGGCGCCCTGCACGCCCACGGATTTCGCGACGCGGCACATTCTGGAATCGCTGACGCTGACCGCGCATCTGCCGCCGAGCGCACGCTTCGCCGATGTCGGAACGGGTGCCGGACTGCCGTCGATACCGTGCCTGATCCATCGCCCCGACCTGCGCGCCGCGCTCATCGAATCGAAGGTCAGGAAATCGGCGTTCTTGCGCGAGGCTCTCGAAAAACTCGATCTCGAGGACCAGGCCGCCGTCGTCGAGAAGCAATTCGAAGAAGCGACCAACGTCGATTTCGATTTCGTGACCTGCCGGGCGCTCGACAAATTCTCCGAAAAGCTCCCGCGCCTCGTGCGTTGGGCGCGCGGCCGGCCGATGCGCCTTTTCGGCGGGCCGAAGATCGAATCCGAACTTCACCGGCTCGGCATCAAATTCTCGAGGATTCTGATGCCGTTCTCGGACCAGCGCTATCTTTTCGTCTGCGAACGGGCCGAACCTTTTCAGCGAATCGTGAGCACCAGATAGAACTTCGCTGTCGGGTTCCGTTGCGTCGGTCGTTTTCGCACAAAGACAAAATAATCGCCGGTCTCGGGCGCCCTGAATTTGAACTCGGTGAACCGGTCCTGATCGGTCTCGATCTCAAAGGCGTCGCCCGCGATGCTGAAATCGAAGAGATCTCCCTTTGGCGAGGAGGTCACCGTAATCGTCACCCACTGCCCTTTCGTCGCACCGAAGACAAAATCCATTTCCTGGTCGTTCGAAAGCGTACCGGTCTTCGTCGCGGAATATTTCCCCTTTGCGAACGTGATCCTAGAAGGTTCGGCCTTCTGGCCGTAGGCCGCGGCGCAACCGAGCAGGAGCGAAGCGATGACGGCCGCAACGAATTTGATTCTGAGATTCATGGGCTGATTCTATCCGTTTTTTGCTAGAATTGGAATATGAGTTTTCCGCAGATCGCGCGACCCGGCGCGAACGAATACTTCGAGTACTACCACGGCTACATTTCAAAGGTCGAGGGCGCCGATCTTCTGACGACGCTCCGGCAACGACGCGACCTGGTCGCCGATCTTTATTCGTCGATATCCGAGGACCGCTCGCGCTTCCGGTACGCTGAAGGGAAATGGAGCATCCGCGAGTTGCTGGGCCATCTCGTCGACACCGAAAGGGTTTTTGCATTCCGATCGCTGTCGTTCGCGCGCGGCGACGCCGGACCGATCCCGGGGATGGATCAGGACGAGTTCATGCGGCACGCGAATTTCGATGAACGGGATCTCGAGGACATCCTCAAAGAATTCCTGCTCGTGCGCGAATCGAACATTTCGATGTTCTCGAGTTTGCCGACCGACGCTTGGGACCGTCGCGGCGTCGCGAGCGGATACGAGTTCACCGTCCGCGCGCTCGGCTATATCATCGCAGGCCACGAGATCCATCACACCGATATTCTCATCGCGCGATATATCTCTTGATGAACTGCGACGTCGTGGTGATCGGCGCCGGCGCGGCCGGACTTTTCTGCGCCGCACAGGCCGGAAAGAGCGGCCACAAGGTGATCGTCCTTGAACGCAACTCGCAACCGGGTCGCAAGATCCTGGTCTCGGGCGGCGGCCGCTGCAACTTTACGAATCGCCACGTTTCGGCCGATAACTTCGTTTCCGAGAATCCGCACTTCGTCAAATCGGCGCTCGCCGGATACGACCAGAACGACTTCATCGAGCTTGTCAGATCGCATCGCATCGATTTCTACGAAAAGAAGCTCGGCCAGCTTTTTTGCCGCGATTCGGCGCGACGGATCGTCGAAATGTTGCTGTCGCAATGCGAAAGATCGCGCGTCGCCGTCCGGACGAACTGCGACGTACGAACGGTCGAGCGGTCCGGCGACAGGTTCATCGTCGGCACGGGCGACGGAGCGATCGAATGCGGGTCGGTGGTCGTCGCAACGGGCGGATTGTCATTCCCGAAGATCGGAGCGACCGACCTCGCGTTTCGTATCGCGAGGAGCTTTGGACATCGGATCGTGCCGACGAGACCTGCGCTTGTGCCGCTCGTTTTTCCGGACGGCGAGGCAAATCCAAAGCTTGCCGGCATCACGATCGACGCCGAAGTGTCGATCGGCAAGCGGAGTTTCCGCGAGAACATTCTCTTCACCCACGTCGGACTGTCGGGGCCGGCGATCCTGCAGATCTCGAACTACTGGAACCGCGAAACAACGGTTGCGATCGATCTCGCGCCCGGCCGCGACGTCGAACGGCTTTTGGACAAAGGCTCGGAATCGAAACAGCTACTCTCCAATTATCTCTCGGGCTTCCTGCCAAAACGCGCGGCGGACCTGTTCGCGGCCGGGGACGACCGACCACTTTCGCAGATCGGCCCGAGGCAACGGCGTGCGATCGCCGGAAGACTCCACGAATGGAATGTTCGGTTCGATCGCACGGAAGGGTATCAGAAGGCGGAGGTGACCGCCGGCGGAGTTTCGACCGCTGAGCTTTCGTCGCGAACTCTCGAATCAAAGCTCGTCCCCGGACTGTTCTTCATAGGCGAGGCGGTCGATGTCACCGGATGGCTGGGCGGCTACAACTTCCAGTGGGCCTGGTCATCGGCTTATGCGTGCGGCCGAACATTGAACTGTGAGCAGTAAGCAGTGGATTCATTTGCGATTTGCGATTGCCGATTTGCAACTCGGTGTTGCGATCCAGCAATCGCAAATGCCATTCACTGCCCACTGCTCACCGCGTACTGTTCATTGCGAAAAACTTCTTTCCAAATTGTTGGTCATTGTTTATAATATTTGCGACGCGAAGTGTCACCCGTTCGCGGCTTCCCCCTATGTTAGATACCAGCCAAACTCTACAGAATCGCTATCGCATCACCGCGCAGTTGGGGCAGATCGACTCCGGTCTCGGTTATGTCGCGCTCGACACTCGAACAGGCAAGTCGGTGATGCTCAAAGAAACACTCTCGGAGTCGGCGACCGGTCCGATCCCGCCGTCGGTTCGTCACCAATCGCTGCTTTGCGCGACCGACTCGTTCAGCGAGGGCGGGCGCGGTTACCTTGTACTCGAGCACGTTGAAGGCAGAACGCTCGGCGAACTTCTCGAACAGAAGAAGTCGGCTTTTCCGGTCAAGGATGTCGCGCTTTGGGCCGATGGACTGCTCGACGCGCTGAACCACCTGCACACCCAGCAACCACCGCTGATCCACGCGAACATCAAGCCGCAGAACATCAAACTCAGCATCGGCGGCAATGTCAGGCTCTTGGTTTTCGGCACCGGCGCGGCCAACGCCGCGGCGGCTGAATCGATGTCCTTCGATGCCGCGGTCCTCGGATATCTTCCGATCGAACAGATCTGGCTCGGCCTCGATGTCGGCTCGCAGAAGGTCATCCGAAGCGGCTACGACGAGCGATCGGCCGAGATCCTCGAATCGCCACTTGATGTCCAGAGCGACGTCTACTCGATGGGCGCTACGCTTTACCATCTTCTGACGGGACGTGTCCCGGCCGACGCCTTGACGCGTTCGATCGAACTGCTCGAAGGCAAGCCCGACCCGCTGGTCCCTGCCGCCGTTGCCAATCCGAACGTGCCGACGGAAGTCTCGGACGTTCTGCTTCGCGCGATGCAGATCCGCCGTGAAGAGCGTTACGGATCAGCATCGATATTCCGTCAGGTGCTCCGCGCCGGATTCGCACGGATGAGAAACAGCCAATCGCGCATCGAGGTACCCGAACCGATCGAGGAGGAGACGGTCCTCGAGATTCCCCTTCCGTCCCCGGTTCGTCAAAAACCTCCGGCCCCTGTCCAGGTCGCCCGAGCCGGGATGCAATCCGCCGAATCACGCCAGATCGAGATCATCAAGCGTCAGCTGCGCGAGGCCGAGGCGCGGCGGCTTGAGGCAGAACGACGCGCGGCCGACGCCGAGAAGCGTCTTCTCGAACACCAAACGGTCGAATTCAAGTTGCACGAGGCGGCGCCGCTCGTTCCCGAACTTGAACCGGCGAACCCCGAGCCGATCGTCACCCAACGCGGCGATACATCAGAAGGATCGGTCGAGTTCTCGGACAGGTTCGGCGAGCCCGAGCCAGAGAACAAGAGTTCGTTCGCAAAAGTTGCCGGGGCACTCGTGCTCGTCGTCGCGCTCGCGGCCGGCGGCTGGGGAATCTGGAACTTCGCGCTCTCGGACGCGGCACCGCCGAAAGCCGAGACTCCGGCTCCGGCACCGAAACCTGTCCCCGATTCTTCGAGCGACAGCCCGGTGGCGACGACCGCCGAACCGACGCCCAACGCGCAAATTGTCACCGACACTGAAAGACCGTCGGAAGATCAGCAGTCGCGGCCCAAAATGACGCCGCCGCCGCAACAGGCAAAACAGAAGCCATCACCGACTCCGACTCCGAAGAACGCGCAACCGCCGAAGAAATCGGTGACGCTCGACGATCTTCTTAAGGACAACTGAGGTACCAAACAGATGAAGAAGACTCTCGTAATTCTTGCATTTACCGTCATTTTGTCGATGGCTCCTGCCGCCTTCGGGCAGCAGGGACAGCTCAGCCTGGTCGATATCATGACCGCTCTCCGGTCAAAGAAGGCGACGATTGCCGAGAAGAACCAGATTCTCGCCGAGGGCGTCAAACAACGCGGCGTGACGTTCGCGATCAATCCCGAGCTCGAGAAAGAACTGCGCACGGCGGGTGCCGACGATCAGTTGATCGCGTCCATCCGCGCGAAGGCGCCGGCGGCAAAGCCCGAACCGACACCGCAGCCAAAGCCTGAGCCGACGCCGGTCGCGACACCGAAGCTGCCCGACGCCGCGTATTTTCAGAATCGCGGGAACTCGAGTTTCGTTATGGGTGATTTCGATGCCGCCATCAACGAATACACGAAATCGATTGAACTGGACGCGAAAGAACCGACCGTATTTTTCTCGCGCGGAATGGCGCACCTGAACAAGAAGAACTTCAACCCCGCGATCGCCGATTTCGACAAGGTGATCGAACTCGATCCGGCCGAATCGATGGCTTACTTCAACCGCGGCGTCGCGTTCGAGAAGACGGGCAATTTCGAAAAAGCGCTCGCGGACCTGCAAAAGGCGGTCGAGCTCGACTCCGAGAACGAGCCTGCGAGATCCGCCCTCAAGACGCTTGAGGCTAAACTTCCCAAACCGAAGCCGGTAGTTCCGACCGTCGAAACCGCAAAAACGCAGCCGCCGGTTCAAGTCGTGCCGAAACCGACGCCCGACAGCAATCAGGGCCCGCTCGATGTCGGGCCGCTCCGCGATCAGGCCTTGAAACTGGCGGTTCCGGTGTATCCGTCAATCGAGAAGTCAAACCGAACGGAAGGAATGGTCACGGTCCAGGTGACGCTCGATGAAGAGGGAAAGGTCCTGGCGGCAAAGGCGATCACTGGTCCGAAAGGGTTGCGCGCAGCCAGCGAAGAAGCCGCGAAACGCTCGAAATTCAAACCCGCGACCGTCCAAGGCAAGCCCGTAAAAGCAACCGGCACAGTAGTTTACAATTTTAAGTTAAGCTGAGGACAGTGCATAGTGCATAGTGCATAGTGCATAGTGC
>CAZARD010000163.1:0-4882 GCA_964487505.1 uncultured Blastocatellaceae bacterium
GAACGATTGCCGAAGATCAACGGCCGGCTTTTGACACAGCCTCCAAAGCTAGTGGCAAGTCATGAAGCCGAAGCCAAATCCGAGTTTTAACACCGTCTCTGAGGCTAGTGGCAAGTCAGAACTCAGATCTTCAGAATCTTCTGGAAACTTGGAATCTGGAGTATCTGGAGTCTTAAATCTGGAATCTTGGCATCTGGAATCTTGTGGTCTGGAATCTGAAATTCTGGAATCCTGGAATCTGAATCTGCATCAACCTTGAATCTCGAAAGGAATTTGGCTAGAATCTTGCCAATGTTCCGCAACCTGAAACTTCTCGCCCTTAGTTAGCCGCTCGTCGATGCATTTTCCGGCGATGCGGCGATGGCAACGCAATTCAGTAACAATCCTTTGAATTTTTTGACTTAAGTCCTTAGTCTTAAGTTTTTGGCTTTTTGTCGGGTCGAGGGCTTTCGGAAGCCGGCCCGGACCGGTGATCACGTTATGGACGAGAAATATTTCGCAAAGAAGATCGAAGAAAAGTGGCAGCGCGTTTGGGATGAGACCGGCGCGTTCAATGCCGAGGCCGACGATCGGCCGAAGTTCTATCAGTTGGAGATGTTGCCTTACCCGTCGGGCAATCTGCATATGGGCCACGTCCGCAATTACTCGGTCGGCGACGCGCTCGCCTGGTACAAGCGGCTCAGGGGATTCAACGTGCTTCATCCGATCGGCTGGGACTCGTTCGGGCAGCCGGCCGAGGACGCGGCGATCAAGCGCGGCGTCAATCCGCGCGACTGGACCGAAGCGAACATCGATCATATGCGCGGCCAGCTGCGCCGTCTCGGCCTGAGTTACGACTGGCGCCGCGAAATGGCCGCCCACCGGCCCGACTATTACAAGTTTGACCAATGGTTCTTTCTCAAGATGTACGAGATGGGGCTGGCATACAAGAAAAAGACGCAGGTCAACTGGTGCGAGACCGACAAGGCGGTATTGTCGAACGAGCAGGCATCCGGCGGGTTGTGCTGGAGATGCGGCAACAGCGTTACCAAGAAGGACCTCGAACAGTGGTTCCTTAAGACGACCGCGTATGCCGATCAGCTTCTCGACGATATGGCGGGGATCGAATCCGGCTGGGCCGAAAAGGTGCTCAAACGCCAGCGCGACTGGATCGGCCGCTCTGAAGGGGCTTTTGTCGATTTCGGATTGGCGATTGCGGATTTCGGGTTGGAAACTGAAGAAAATCCAAAATCCAAAATCGAAAATCTAAGATCGGTTCGTGTTTTCACGACGCGCATCGACACGATCTACGGCGCGAACGCGATCGTCGTCGCGGCCGAGCATCCGGTGATCGAAGCCTGCTTTGGCTCGTTCGCGGATGATGTCAGGGCAGCGATCCTGAGGATACGTGCCGAGAAACTCAAGGTCGTCGACCACGAGACCGAGCAGGAGAAAGAAGGCGTCGATACCGGACTCAAGGCCGTCAACCCGTTCTCGAAAGAGGAATTGCCCGTCTGGGTCGGCAACTACGTGATGATGGAATACGGCACGGGCGCGGTAATGTCCGTCCCGGCCCACGACGAGCGAGATTTCGAGTTCGCGATGAAGTACGGCTTGCCGGTCCGGCAGGTCATCTCCGAGCCGCACCTCGCGCACGAACATCACTCGATGCACGCGCTTGCGCGCGAAGAGGCCTTTACCGAATACGGGATTCTCGTCCATTCCGATTACTGGAACGGAAAGACCAGTGAACAGGCGATGAAGGAAATGACCGAATTCGCCGTTCAGCGGGGATTCGGCGAGGGCGCGACGACCTACCGCCTTCGCGACTGGGGGATCTCGCGGCAGCGGTTCTGGGGATCGCCGATCCCGATCGTCTATTGCGACGGATGCGGGATCGTGCCCGAAAAGTACGAGAGTCTCCCGATCTGCCTGCCGGACGATGTCGCCATCACCGGTACGGGCGAGTCGCCGCTCTCGAAGGTTCCGGAATTCGTCAATGCGATGTGCCCGAACTGCGGCGGCGCGGCGCGGCGCGAAACGGACACGATGGACACGTTCGTCGATTCTTGCTGGTACTATTTCCGCTACATAGACCCGCATAATTCCGAGTTGCCTTTCGATCCGGAGAAGGCCGCCTACTGGGCGCCGGTCGATCAGTACATCGGCGGCGACGACCACGCCGTGATGCATCTCATCTACACACGCTTCTGGTCGAAGGTGATGCGCGACATAGGGCTCGTCAAATTCGACGAACCGGTCACGCGCCTGCTGACGCAGGGAATGGTCGTCGGCGAGACCTTCTTCGACGAGATCCCGAACCCCGACGATCCGGACGGTAAAGGGAAGCGAGTTTACTTTCCGCCGTCCGGTGTTTCGGTCGAACGCGATGCGAAGGGCAAGATCCTCGCCGCGCGTACGTCGGACGGGAAAACTTTGCGTTCGGCGATCGAACGGATGTCAAAATCGAAGGGCAACGGCGTCGATCCCGACGAGATGGTCGAGATCTACGGCGCCGACGCCGCTCGCCTTTTCGTGCTTTTCGCCGCCCCGGTCGAGAACGAGCTCGTCTGGAACGAGGCGGGCATCGAAGGGGCTGTCCGATTCCTTCAGCGGGTCTGGAGATTTGTCTTCCGCTGGTCCGCGGCCGTGGGGCAATTCTCCGGTTCGGCAACGAATCCGAGATCGAAGGTCGAGAACGCGAACGCGGCGGCCCTGCTGCGGAAAACGCACCAGACCATCGCGCGCGTCGGCGATGCTTTCGACTCGCTCCAGTTCAACACTCCGGTGGCGGCTTTGATGGAGTTGTGCAACGCGCTTTACGAATCGAAGATCGAACCGGAAACCGCGACAACTGACGAGATCGAGGCGATCGCGGAATCGTGCCGCGCGCTGGTTCTGATGCTGGCGCCGTTCGCTCCGCACACGGCGGAGGAATTATGGTCGGCGATCGGCGGCTCGGGGAGGGGAATGCTCATCGACGGGGCCCGTTTCCCGGAATACAATGCCGATCTGGCCCGCGCCGAAGAGATCGAGATCCCGGTGCAGGTCAACGGAAAGCTGCGCTCGCGCGTGATGGCTTCGCCCGACGCGTCGAACGACGATCTTGAGCGGCTCGCGCTCGCCGATGCGAAGGTCGCGGAGCATACCAACGGCAAGACGATCGTCAAGGTGGTCGTCGTGCCGAAGCGATTGGTCAACATCGTCGTCAAATGACGGAGACCGTTAAGATCGAAAGCCGTTCGCCGGAAGAGACCTACAAACTCGGCCGGTCGCTCGGCGCGACGCTCGCCGGCGGCGAAACGATCCTGTTGTCAGGCGGGCTCGGGGCCGGCAAGACATTGCTCACGAAAGGGATTCTCGACGCGCTGGGGTTCGATCCCGACGAGGTCACGAGTCCGAGTTTCACGCTCGTGAACCTTTATCCGACCGAGCGGTTCGACGTCTATCACATCGATCTGTGGCGGATCGACGACCGGGGCGACGCGGCGCGCGAGATCGGACTCGAAGAGATTCTCGAAGATCCTACGGCCGTGGCGATCATCGAATGGTCCGAGCGGTTGGGCGTCGGCTACGTGCCTCGAAACCCGATCAGGATCGCGATCGACGGCGACGGCGACGACCCGCGCCGGATAACGATGACATCGTCAGTGCACAGTGCATAGTGCAAAGTGCAGAGCAAAAATGCATAGTTCCGATTTTGAGGAGAATGATTGTTCTGAGTGTCGAAACCCTCGGTTAGCGAAGGAGCGGTTGCTCTCAGAACTTTGCACTATGCACTCTACACTTTGCACTGAAAGGCGCTTTGCGCTGATCGCACGATGACAAAACCGAAAAAGGAGTTTGGCGCGCCGCGTATCGTGGTTACGAAATCAGAACGACGGCTGGAGCTGTTCGACGGGACAGAACTAGTCGCGTCGTACGGGATCGCGCTCGGTTTCGAACCTGTCGGCGACAAGGAGCAGCGCGACGACGGCCGGACGCCGGAAGGGGAGTTCTTTGTTTTCGTCAAGAACTCGAAAAGCAAGTATCACCTGTCGCTTGGCATCGGCTATCCCGATGCCGAGGACGCCGACCGGGGTCTTGCCGCCGGGCTGATCTCCGAATCCGAGCACGCCGAGATCGTCGCGGCCGGTCGCGAGTGCCGAAAGCCTCCGCAGGACACCGGACTCGGCGGCGAGATATACATCCACGGCGGCGGAACCGAAAGCGACTGGACCTGGGGCTGCGTCGCGCTCGACGATGGCGAAATGACCGAGATCTTCGCGGCCGCCCGCGTCGGGATGCCGGTGCTGATACTGCCCTAGCTAGAACTATCGGACAGGTCTGCGAGGTTTACGGAACACTCGTCCAAAACACGGACTATCGGCTAATAGCTATCAGCTGATAGCTGGTTTCCCAATCGCTTCTATAAGACTCTCAAATCAGCGTTTCACAGAAAAAAGAGGCCGCCTTTCGGCGACCCCCGACGGGTGAGGAGTGAGTTGCAAGGATCGGTCAGTTTTGAGGTAGGGAACCGGGCACAAACTGCGGACCGGAATCTAACTTTTCCTGGCCGGCGGGACCGGTTTGGAACTTCAATTCAGGCTTGCCCCGGCTCTTGTTTGTATTTGAATAATAGTTCTCGCCCGCGTCGCGGTTCTTTAAGGTCGATTAAACGTTATTAACGGACGGGATTGTCGATTTTTTGCAGGTTTACGCACGTGGACAGCAACCGTGAAGCGACCGTAGGGAATTGGATTCGTTAGAGACTTTACTCTCGAACTCTGATAGCGGAAGATTGGCGACGGTCCATGGCCGAACCGGAGTCTGCGGATCGCTGAAAAAGGTGATCGGAGCCCCCATAGGCAGGGTGCGGACCTCAGAATCGGGCACGGGTGAACCATCCACCTTGTTTGCACTG
>CAZARD010000163.1:4982-6874 GCA_964487505.1 uncultured Blastocatellaceae bacterium
GCTGACGCGACGCGGGAACGAATCGCATCGGCCCGTGGGTTGAAACCCACTGCTGAATTCACGGCACCGCTGACGCGGCGAAATCCAAGATTCGGAATCCGAAATCCATGATTCCAGGATTTCAGATTCCAGGATTCCAGATTCCATTGATTTCCGCGACCTACGGTTTCTAAACTATGGCAAACTCTCAACTTTGCCGGTGTGGAATCCTGGCATCCGGTATCTACATTTCAGGATTCCAACGAAATCAACAAAACGTGGCCTGTAGTGTTCTTCGTGTCACCTTGGCGCCGCTTCGTGGATGTCAGCGATCTTCATTCACGAAGCAGCACGAACCTGACACGAACGGCCGGTGGCTCGGGTTTTCAAAGGACCTTAATTCCGAATATTCCGAATCGAATATCGCAATTGTCCTTGATCGCCAGCGATCATCCGACTCCGGCGAAGCGGGGTGTTACGCCCTCTACGAGGGCTATTTCGATTTCCAAAATCCCAAATTGAAAATCCCAAAGGCAATGGCCCTCTGAGAGGGTGATTCGAAATCCCAAATCCGAAATCCGAAATCCGAAATCCCAAATCCGAAATCCCAAATCGCTCGTCACCCTTTGCGAGGGGCCGCCGGTGCTTATCAAACGCGTCTATTTCAGATGCTTCTTGAACCAATCGAGCGTTCGCTGCCACGCGAGCTTGGCCGCTTCGGCGTCGTAGCGCGGCGTGGTGTCGTTGTGGAACCCGTGCTGTTTGCCTTCATACGTATGGCTCTCGAAGACCTTCTTGTTCTCCTTGAGCGCGGCCTCGTACGCGGCGATTCCTTCGTTGATCCGCTCGTCGTTGCCCGCGTAGTTGAACATCAGCGGGGCAAAGATCTTCGGAACGTCGGCGACGCCCGCCTGTCGGCCGTAAAAGGCGACGCCCGCATCCAGTTCCTTCCCGAGTAGCACGGCGAGTTGGTTGACCATTCCGCCACCAAAACAGAAGCCGACCGCGCCGAGTTTCTTCCTGCTGTCCGGCCGCGCCTTGAGCCATCTGGCGGCGGCGACGAAATCCTCGGTCATCTTCTTGCCGTCGACCGTGCGGAAGGCCGCGGCGCCCTTTTGGTCGTCTCCAGGATACCCGCCGACCGAGGTCAGGCCGTCCGGGGCGAACGCCATATATCCGGCCTTCGCGAATCGCCGCGCTACGTCCTCGATGTACGGATTGAGCCCGCGGTTCTCGTGGATGACGAGTATCGTGCGGAATCTCTTTCCCTTCGCGGGTTTCGCGAGATAACCTTTGATCGAACCGTTCCCGGCCGGAGAATCGACCGTTTCGTAACTCAGCTTGAGGTCCTTGTCGTCCTTCGGAACCGTCTGAGCCCAGGCGTAGTTCGGCGTTAGGCTTTCAAAGATCGCCGCCACGGTCAGTCCGCCGACCGCGAATCTTCCGATGCTGTTCAGAAACGATCGCCGGTCCATATCGCCGTGCTGATACTCGTGAAAAAGATCCAACAACTCTTGCGGGTAATCGTCCGCGGTCTTGCGTTCCATATTTACCTCCGTAGTTTTGAATAGAGATTAACCGAACGCCGCCATCGTTTCAAAATGTTCGAGCGAGTGATCGCAGGTTCGAATGTCCGGCGGATCAATGAGGCAAAAAGCCGCAAGCTTTCGAGTCTGTTTCAAAAGCCGTACTTGGATCTATCGGCAATCGTTCAGGGCTGGGCTCCTGCCCAGCCGTTGAACGACTGAACGCTATGATCCGGGCTACGCCCGGATGCGCTAAACTCAGGCAGGGCTTTAGCTTAAGTTTCGGCTAAAGCCGCGATTATCGCTGGTCGTTCGTTGAAACGAACGGCAATCTACATTAATCCCCTTGAATACGAGTTTTGACACAGCCTCTACCGCTCCCGGTTC
>CAZARD010000164.1:0-6802 GCA_964487505.1 uncultured Blastocatellaceae bacterium
ACCGCCCGCCAAATTGTCCCCAATAGCCCCGTTCGTCAGGCTGAAATTCTGGCATTTTTGTTTGCTTACGGACCGAATAGAACCGGTGACCTCCATCAGATAAAGATACACAAGAAAATCGATGCGGACGAGTCTGGCGGCCGAGGAACTGAAGATCCTCGACGGATGCGAATGGTTCGTCCGGCAGGTCGCGGCGTTCTTCAATATCTCGACGGCGAAACCCAAGCTGGCCGTCGATACTTACCGCACCAATACCGAGTCGATGCTGGCCGACGACCTCGAAGCGATCGAAGGCGACCTGACCCGGATCATCGAACTCGAGAACCTCCGAGATGGTCTAATAAAGCAGGACAGAAAACTCTCTATAATGAGGATATGAAGAAATACGACAGAGAATTCAAGAAAGAGGCAATTGGGAAATATTTGGACGGGCAGTCGATCGCGGCGATCTCGCGGGAAACGGGTGTGGCGGAAAGTGCGTTGCATCGCTGGAAGCTGGAGTTCGTGCGGACGGAGGACGGCGAGGTGGATCGCGAGAAGCTGGAGATGCGGAAGCGGATCATGGAGCTTGAAATGGAATGTGAGATCCTAAAAAAGGCCGCACTGATCTTCAGCAGAAACCGGTAAGACGGTTTGAGTTCATTGAAAAGGAAAAGGCGAAATACCCGCTGCGGGGTTTGCTCAAGGTGATGAAGGTGAGCCGTTCGGCGTATTATGCGTGGGCGGCGAGGGCCGCGAAGCCTGATGATAAAGAAGCGACGATTCGAACGGCGGTGAAGGACAAGTTTTGCTTTCACAAACGGAACTACGGTGCAAAGCGTTTGTCGGGCGAGCTGAAAGACGAAGGGGTCAAAGCGGGTCGATTTCTGGTCAGCCGGATAATGCGTGAAGAAGGACTTGTGGCGAAGTGTCCAAAGGCGTTCCGTCCGCGGACGACGGATTCGGGGCACGGCAAACAGGCGAGTCCAAATCTGCTGAAAGAGGTTGAAAACAAGGTGTTTGGAGCAGGTGAGGTGATGGTCGGCGACATCACGTATCTGCCGCTTGCCGGTGGCCGGTTTTGTTATCTGGCGATGTTTCAGGACAAGGCGGCAAAGCGGATAGTCGGCTGGAGCGTCTCCTCAAGGATGACGGCGGAGTTGGTGATCGAGGCATTGCGGATGGCGCTGAGGCGAGGTTTGGTGAAACGCGGGGCGATAATTCACACCGACCGCGGAAGCCAGTATGCATCGACCGAGTTCAGGAAACTGCTTGCTCGATGCCGTCTGCGGCAGTCGATGTCGGGCAAGGGCAACTGCTACGACAACGCCCAGGCCGAGAGCTTTTTCTCACGATTCAAGACGGAAGCGGATGTGAGAATACTTAACTCGGTCGAGGAAGCACGAAGCGAAGCATTCGATTACATCGAATGCTATTACAACCGGATCCGCCGCCACTCAAGCCTGGGGAGCACAATCCCCGAGTTTGAGCGACGGCTGAAAGAAGAAACCGGCAAGAACGGCTGTGGAAATGCCGCTCATGTGGAAAACCCGGAAAACCTCAAAGCAGGTTTCCCGCCTTTCCCACAATCGCTTGGAAAAGCCCAAAGCGGCTTTTCCACATTCCCACAACCCCTACTGCTGGACATAAATTGAAAAAAAAGGAGAAAAGAGAGAGTTTCCTGTCCAGCTTTTTTTGACCATCTCAGATCGAACCGGAGAAGCGGGACCGGTTAGCGACAATTCTGGACGGAAACAATATCGAGAACTTGAAGGATGTTCGCAGTTTGGAATTCACCTTTTCACCTGGTGACAGTTATATGCTTTTTCAATTGAAAACCGGACGGAAAGTCGTTTCCAGTGTGTATCTAGCCAATTTGGGTGCAAACGTCAATAATCCAAGTAAGTCCGGTGATCTTTACGTCGCCTCCGACGTATGTAAAGGTCTATCCGAGGTGCTTTCGTTGAATTTTAGTGATTGCCGACGCGCTCAATGAAGACTCGAAGATTTTGATACTGTGCAGGAAATGGATTGAAGTTGCACTGACAGTGATCCGAACCCACGTTGACAAGTCCGCGCCGGCATCCTGGCCCATATTGTGACTCAGCGGTTCCGGAAGCGTCGTGTCAAACGGCGCCGTCCGGAATCGTTAAGGTGACTGATCTAGTTGTCCGCCTGATCGTTTGAGCGGATAATCATAATGAAACAATAATCAAATCGTTTGAAGTAACTTGCTCATCGGAGTCGAAATCCGATGAGCATTTTGCATAAAGACCACAAAACCGAAGAATCCGAGATCAGATTCAAGTTTCTGTCGGACTCAGTCCTGAAGGCGTTTGAGAAGAACGGCCATCGCGATTTTGGATTACGGATTGGGGATTTTGGATTTGCTCAATCCGTAGGAGTTACGCGTTTACGCGTGACATTGCATTGGGAGTCGCCGATTTGGGGTTTAGGATTGTCACCGATGCGATGCTCGATCAATCGCTTGTCACGTGTAAACGCGTAACTCCTGCGGATTGTCGACGTCCAAAACCGCAAATCCAAAATCCCAAATCACGCGACATCCCACTCACGAATCGGATACCATCTTCGATCCAAGGAAAGCTGATCACGATTTTACGGCTGACAGAAACGACCGGACGCGTTCCGGATCCTTTCGTCCGGGCACGGATTCGAGCAGGCTGCAGGCATCGACGGCGTAGGGCGCGACCGACTCGATCGCGTCCGCGATGTTGTCACCGGAAAGCCCGCCGGCGAGATACAGATGCGGCACGATCGCGCCGATCTCTTTTGCGATCTTCCAGTCAAACGTCTCGCCGGTTCCGCCATGTTCCTTCGGCGAATAGGCGTCGAGCAGGATCGCATCGACGTCAAATTCCAACACGTCCTCGATTCGAAATCCCGGTTTGATGCGGAACGCCTTGATGACGGCAAGCCCGGTCGCGGATTTGACCGAGCGAACGAAATGGGGCGATTCCTCGCCGTGGAGCTGAACCGCGCCGATCCCAGACACGCGTGCGGTTTCGGTGATCGACTCGAGGGGCTCATTGACGAAAACACCAACATTCAGGATGTTCGGTGGAAGGCGATCGATGATCGTCCGTGCCGAAGCCGGATCGATGTATCGCGGACTCTTGCGGTAGAAGTTGAACCCGAGCGCATCGGCGCCGTGCCGGACCGACCATTCAGCATCGTCGTAATTGGTGATTCCGCAGATCTTAACCTTGGTCATGAACCATCTCCGCGTTTTCGTCCCGCAGCCTCGTCGCCAGGTACCAGACGATGAACAGGTTCACCAAAAGCGCCGCGACGCGCAGCAGCGTGAACTTTTCAATGATCTCGTAGATCTCGACCGGGACCAGAAGCGCGGTCGCGATCACCGTCAGGAATTCGGCCCAACGCTTTTCGAGCCAAAGCCCGATGCCTTCGGTCAATTGCAGCGCCGAATACAGGAACGATCCGACGCTGAACGCGATCAGTTCGTTGCGGTCGATACCGGCCAGTTTCTCGATAAGGCCGTGGACGAGCCGGTTGTCGGAATCGATCCGGTGACGCGCGATGAAGTCCGCGAACCATTCGCCGACGTCGCGGTTGATCAGCGTCAGCAGTTTGATCGCGACGAGAAGCAGCAGGATTCCCTTGACGAGCTTTATCCCAGCGAGAGCGTGAATCGTCCAATGCCGCTCTTTCGGACTCTGGTTCCGGTATCTGAGATGCGGTTTTTTCATCGCCAAGATTCTAACATCGCCATCGCGTCGGGGCTGCGCATCAATGACTCGCCGATCAAAAATCCGTTGAACCCGAGTGCCCGAAGTTCCTCGATCTCGGTGCGGGATGAAAGTCCGCTTTCGGCAACCATCAGCGAATTCGGCGGGCGTTTCCCGATCAGATCGCGTGAGACGTCGAGCGAAACCGCGAACGATTTCAGATCGCGGTTGTTGACGCCGATAAGTTTCGGTTCCAGCTTCGCTGCCCGCTCCAGTTCGTCCGCGGTGTGGACCTCGACGAGCGCGTCGAGCCCGAGCTCCCTGTCGGCGATGTCGTAAAGTTCGGCCATTTGCGAATCACCGAGCATCGCCGCGATGAGCAGGATCGCATCCGCGCCGGCGACGGCGGCTTCAAAGATCTGGTACGCGTCGAAGACAAAATCCTTGCGCAGGATCGCAATTCCGGCCGCCGCCCGCGCCGCCGAAAGATCCGCGAGGCTGCCGAGAAAGCGGTCTTCTTCGGTCAAAACCGAAATCGCCGCCGCGCCGCCGCGTTCGTAGGCCGCGGCCGTCGCCGCGACATCGATGTCGCCGTTGATGACGCCTTTCGAAGGCGACGCGCGTTTGATCTCCGCGATGACGTTGACCGCGTCACGGCCGAGCGCCGCCGCGAGCCGGTTCGGAACCGCGCTCTGACGGACTTCGGCCGCCCGCCGGCGCATTTCTCCGATCGGCGTCACGCTTTTTGCGGCCTCGACCCGCGGCCGTTTGAGTTCGATGATCTCGTCAAGAATCGTCATTTGTTGGTTCGTTCGATCAGCAACCGGAGTTTCCCGAGTGCTTCGCCCGAATCGATGCTCTCGGCCGCCGCCCGCGCGGCGGACCGTAAATCGGATGCGCTTCCGGCAACGAAGATCGCCGCCGCCGCGTTTACGACGACCAGATCGCGGGCCGCCCCGCGTTCCGATCCATCGAGCACAGATCGGACGATCCGCGCGTTTTGTTCGGCATCGCCGCCGCGCAGTCCGGCCATTTCGTCGCCCGAAACCGTTTCGAGGCCAAAATCCTCAGGACCGACATCGAAACGGCGGACGCCGTCGGGCGAAACTTCGGCAACGGCCGATGTTCCGCCAAGCGTCAGTTCGTCGAGCCCGTCCGATCCATGAACAACCCACGCCTTCGAAGTTCCGAGCGCGCGAAGCGTTTCGGCCACTTTCTGCACCAGATTTTCGTGCCAGACGCCCATGATCTGAAACGGCGCTCCGGCTGGATTTGTCATCGGTCCGAGAAGATTGAATGTCGTATGCACGCCGAGTTCGCGGCGAATGGCGGCGACGCGGGCCGTTGACGCGTGATAGCTCGGCGCGAACATAAAGCAGATCCCGATCTCGTTCAGACACCGCTCGGACACGTCGCGGCTCGCGCCGACGTTGACTCCGAGCGCGCCGAGCACGTCCGCACTCCCCGACTTCGACGTCGCCGCGCGGCTACCGTGTTTGGCGACCGCAAGTCCCGACCCGGCGATCACGAAGGCCGCGGCGGTCGAAACATTGAAGGTCTTGACACGGCTCGAACCGGTTCCGGCGGTGTCGATAAACACCTTATGAGACGATTTGATGCGAAGCGCATGATCGCGCATCGCCTGCGCCATTCCGGCCAATTCGTCGGGAGTATCGCCCTTGATGGCGAGCGCGACGAGCGCCGCCGCGATCTGCGAATTGTTCGCCGCCTTGTCAAGCAAAGCGTCGAGAAGTCCGCGCGCCTCTTCGCGCGAGAGGTCGGAGCCGGCCATCAAACGCAAAAGGATCGCTTTCAGGCGGTCGGGCGGCGCCTCGTCCGTGCGCGCCGGCAGATCGATCAGAAATGTCGAATCGCTGTGCATAAAAACGAAAAATCCGCCGCCGTTCGGTTATCAAAACAGCCGCGGATCTTCTGAAAACTCCAAACCGGAAACTCTTCAGAAAACCGTCGACGACCGCCGCCAATGCGTCCGTCCGAACGCGTCGAGGTTCCGGATTTTGGCGGCAATGGTCATCGTCATTTCATCAATTCCGTATGCTAAACTACTTATAGACAATCAATTGGGGAATTGCAAACTATGAGCGATATCTTCGGTTCAACGACGCGTCCTTCGGCCGGGTTCTTCGGTCGGGCCGTGGACCGGCACGACATACGCCTCGGGGAGATCGTCACGGCCGACACGGCGGCCTACGAATCGGCCGACATCGTCATCGTCGGCTGCCCGACCGACCTCGGTTCGGTCCGCGCGGGAATCCCGGCCGGCGCCGCGAAGGCCCCGGACGAGATCCGTCGGCATTTCTATGAGCTTTCGAACTTCGGCATCCACCGCCGGATCTTCGATCTCGGAAACATCGTCGCCGACGGCGAACTCGAAGAGATCAACGATCGTCTGCGCGCGGTTGCCGAACGCGTTGTCGGCGACGGAAAGCGGCTGATCGTGCTCGGCGGCAGCGGCGATACGGCGCTGCCGAACGGGCAGGCGATGGCGTCCGTTTTCGGTCAGGACCGATGGCTCGGGCTGAACGTCGACGCCAGGTTCGACATCGCCGAACGCGACGTAGCCGATTGCGAAACCTCTTTCAGGCGGCTGATCGACGCCGGCGATCTGATGCCAAGGCATCTGTACGAGATCGCGTATCAGCCGCACTATGTCTCGCCGTCGCATTACCGCTATCTCGTCGAACGCGAAGCCCGGCTCATCAGTCTGCAGATGCTGAGATCGCGCGACGCCGCCGATACCGAACTGCGCGAGACGATCCGACAGGAATTCATCAATCATAGCCGGACGATGAACGTCTTTTTCTGCTTCGATATGCAGGCGCTGCGCGCGTCCGAAGCGCCGGGCGTGACGCGCGCGAACCCATTCGGACTGCGGGCCGGGGAGTTTCTGACGCTCGCGCGTTTCGCCGCCGAACTCGTCAATACGAAGCTCATCGAATTCAGCGAGGTCAATCCGCTTTTCGACCACAACGGCCAGACGTCGAAGCTCGTCGCCGTCGCGATGCACGTCGTCTGCAGCGCGAAATTATGATCAAAAGCCGCGCAATTGGGAGGATTCTGCCACGGATTTCTCGAATTGCGCGAAGAAAACG
>CAZARD010000165.1:0-6756 GCA_964487505.1 uncultured Blastocatellaceae bacterium
GCATTCACACCCCGCATCTCCACCGGGGGCGGGCGGGGGGGTTGGTCCAAATCCACCGCCCGCCCCCCCCGTCTCCGTTTCCGACGATATGACGAATTCCCCCGAAAAGACTTGCGACCTGTGCGGCATCGGTGTCGGTCGGCATCCGTTCGAACAAAAATTCGAGGAAGGCTTGAAGGAGTTTTGCTGTCTCGGATGCCTGAACGTTTACACGATCCTGCTCGAGAGCGGAGTCGTCGCCAGCGGACAGGACCTTCGCGACAGTGAAGTGTTCAAGAGATCGCTGGCGATGGGACTGATCTCCAACCCGAACGAGTCCTCGCTCGAGTTCGAGATCCCGGCCGACGCGCCGACCAAGGAAACGCTGCTGCACGTCTCCGGGATGTGGTGTTCCGCTTGTTCGTGGCTCATCGAGCACAGTCTGCGGCGCGAGCGCGGCGTCGTCTCGGCCGACGCGTTCTTTGCGTCGGACCTCGTCAAGGTCAAGTACTGCCCGCAGTACCTTCCGCCGGAGAAGATCCGCCGCCGGATCGAGCAGCTCGGCTACACGGCGAGCGAATTCGACCCCGACAACGAGCGCGCGAACTCGGAAAAGCGCGATCTCGTGCTGCGCATCGGCGTCGCCGGCTTCCTGTGGCTCAACATAATGACGCTCAGCGTCCCGCTTTACGTCGGCTATTTCCAGGAGATCTCCCCGAGCGTCCGGTTCCTGTTCCCGTTCATACTGATGATACTCGCGGCGCCGGTCGTCTTTTATTCGGCGAGGCCGATCCTGAGCCTTGCGTGGACCGGTTTGCTCAACCGGACGATCCGGATGGAGACATTGCTCGCGACCGGCATCCTCGCGGCGTATGTTTACAGTTCGATCCAGGCGTTCCGCGGCGAAACGCTCGTCTATTTCGATACCGCGGCGGCGATCGTGACGCTCGTTCTGCTCGGAAAGATGATGGAGAAGGGCGCGAAGGAACGGACGACGCGCGCGATCTCGATGCTCTACCGGCTGATGCCGAAAAAGGTCCGGCTGTTCGTCAACGGCGACGAGCGCTTCGTCGCCATCGATGCGCTCAATGAAGGCGACATCTTCGTTGTCAAGGCCGGCGAGCGCGTGCCCGCCGACGGGATCGTCACCGACGGCGAATCGCACGCCGACGAATCGCTGCTCACGGGCGAATCGAATCCGATCTCGAAATCGCCGGGAAGCGCCGTCGTTTCGGGCAGCCTGAACGTCGGAAACGTGCTTCGGATCCGCGCGACAAAGGTCGGCGGCGATACGACGCTCGCGCAGATAATTGCCCACGTCGAAAGCGCCGTCAGCAGCCGTTCGAACCTCGAGCGGACGGTCGACAAGGTTTCGCGCGTCTTTGTCCCGAGCGTCATAGTTTTTGCGGTCGCGACGTTCGCCGTCTGCTTCGGCTTCGGTTACACGACGATAGATGAGGCGCTGATGAGGGCGATCACGATCCTCGTCATAGCCTGCCCGTGCGCGCTCGGTCTCGCGACGCCGCTCGCCATCACCGCCGCCGTCGGCTCGGCCTCGGGAAACGGCATTCTGGTCAGCGATTCGAGCGTGCTCGAAAAGATCCGGACGATCGACGTCGTTGCGTTCGACAAGACCGGAACGACAACCGACGGCCGCTTCGACCTTGTCGATTTTGCCCTCGCCGGCGTGGACAAGGCAGCGGCCGCGAAGGCCGGATCGCGATCGGTCAACGATTCCGACGATCGATTCGCGTCGGAGTACCTGCCGCTGATCGCGTCGCTCGAACGATACTCGGAACATCCGCTCGGCAAGGCGGTCGTCGCGTTCGCCGAAAGCGCCACATTGTCCGAGGCCGAGAACGTCGATGTCCGAAAAGGCTCGGGAATCGCCGGCGAGATCGGCGGACGTTCCGTCGTCGTCGGAAACGAGCGCATCGTCGCCGATTTCGGCGCGGTCCTTCCGGAAAGGCTCGCAAAGATCGGCGCCGATTGGGAATCGGCCGGCCGCACGGTCGCTTATTTCGCTATCGACGAATCGGTCGAAGGCGCGCTCGCATTCGGCGACCGCATCAAACCGGACGCCGCGGGCGTCGTCCGCGAGCTTAGGAAGCGCGGCGTTCGCTCGATCATTGTCTCCGGAGATTCGGCCGCGACGACGGCCTTCGTCGCGCGCGAGATCGGCGCCGACGACTATACCGCCGGCGCCCTGCCCGAAGACAAGACCGCTGCGATCGAAAAGCTCCAGTCGCAGGGCCTGAAGGTGGCGATGATCGGCGACGGCATCAACGACGCCCCCGCCCTGGCGCAGGCCGATCTCGGGATCGCGATGGGAACCGGGACGGACATCGCGATGAAGGCGGCCGATATCGTGCTGATGGGCGACTCGTTGCGCCGGATGCTCGACGTTTTCGATCTTTCCGCCAAGACGCGCCGCGTTGTCCGTCAGAACCTGTTTTGGGCGTTCTTCTACAACACCCTAGGGATGAGCCTCGCGGTGACCGGCATTCTCAACCCGATCGCCGCCGCCGGCGCGATGTTTCTTTCGAGCCTTTCGGTGATCGGCAATTCGATGCGTCTGAACCGCGTCGTCAAGCACGATCGGCCGACGGCTACGACTCCTTGATACGGACTTTCCTTTGACCGATAATTGGACGGTCGTGAACGAACAACCCCGTAAAGACGAACTCCGCCGGTCAGAACGGCGCGCGCCCGAGTGGCTCTTGCCGGCGGTCAAGGCGCTGATCTTCGTTTGCGACGCGGCGCTCGCCGCGGTTTGTTTTTGGGCGGCATTCTATATCCGCGAAGGAAAGCCCGTCTTTTCGGCGACCGCGTGGGCGTGGTCGAAGGAGTTCGTCCCGTACGCCGGGGTCTTCTTTTTCGCAATCCCGGTCCGCTCGGCGATGATGCTCTACCAGCGCGCCTACCGGCTTGAGGGATCTTTCACCTATACCGCCGAGGCGTTTCGGGTCTTCAAGGCGGTCCTTGTCGGTTCGCTGCTGATGATCGCCTTCGCTTTCCTGTTCCGCAGCGGCTTCGCGTTCCGCGAGTTCTCATACTCGCGCGGCGTGTTTTTGCTCGATTTCGGCCTCGCGCTCGCGGCGTACGGCGCGTTCCATCTCGGTATTCGGTATGTTCAGACCGTTTTCCGGAGGCGCGGCGTGAATCTGATCCCGACGCTGATCGTCGGTCGTAATCCCGAGGCCGAAAGCACAAGTGCCGAACTCGCCGATTCGCCTCAACTCGGCTACGAGGTCGTCGGCATCGTGGAAGATCTCGAGCGCGTTCCCGAACTTGTTTCCGAGTACGCGATCCAGGAGGTGATCATCACCGATGAGCGGACCTCGAGCGATCGCCTGTTCGAAGCGATGATGCAGATCGACCGTCGCCGATCGGTCGAATTCCGCTTCGCGCCGAGCCTTTTGAACCTGATCCCGCAAAAGACCGAGGTCGAACAGATCGGAGTGTTGCCCGTCGTGACGCTGTTCCAGGAGCCGCTGAGCGACGCCGAGAGATTGCTGAAACGCGCATCCGACATCCTGATCTCGCTGCTCGCGATCATACTTTCCGCTCCCGTGGCGGCGTCGATAGCGATCGCCATCAGGCTCGATTCGCGCGGTTCGATCTTCTTCCGCCAGGAGCGCGTCGGAATGGACGGCCGCGTCTTTCTCTGTTACAAGTTCAGAACGATGGCCGACGGCGCCGACGATTCGATCCATCGCGAGGCGTATCTCAAGAACATCGAGGGCGCGGCCGACGCGAATGCGGGCGACGACGAGGCTCCCGTTTTTGGCAAGGTCAAGGACGATCCGCGCATCACGCGTGTCGGGCGATTCCTGCGGCGTACGAGCCTCGACGAACTGCCGCAGTTCTGGAACGTTCTGAAGGGCGATATGAGCGTCGTCGGCGCGCGGCCGCCGATCCCGTACGAGGTCGAGAATTACGAGGCCCGACACCGGCGCCGGCTCGATATGAAACCCGGCATCACGGGTCTTTGGCAGGTTTCGGGCCGCAACCGTTTGTCGTTTGAGGAGATGGTGAAGATCGATCTCTATTACATTGAGAATTGGTCGATATGGCTCGATCTGAAGATAATCCTCCTGACCCTGCCGGCCGTCTTCCGGGGTAATTGAATCGGATTTGGACTGGAGCGCAAGCGTCCCGCTTGCAATGAGCGCGAAGCGCGAAGAACATCCGTGGCACTTTGGTCGACGTTTTCCGTGTTATCACGCCGCTTTCGCGGCGCTGCAAGCGGGGACGCTTGCGCTCCAGTCCAAAATCGAAAATCGACTGTGATCAAACAACTCCTAACTGACGCGACCGAACGGCTGAGGGCGGCGGGCATTGCCGATCCGCGGCGCGAGGCGTCGTCGTTGCTCGCGCACGTACTCGGCCGCGACCGGACCTTTCAGATCGCGCATCCGGAATACGAGCCGACCGAAGACGAGCGATCGCGGTTCGAATCGGCGCTCGCGCGGCGCGCGGCGCGCGAGCCGCTCCAATACATCACGCAAACACAGGAATTCTATGGTCTCGCATTCGAGGTCGGCCCCGACGTTCTGATCCCGCGTCCGGAAACCGAACTCATCGTCGAGCGCGCGATCGGGCACCTCCGCGACCTGCCCGATCCAACGTTCTGCGAGATCGGGACCGGTTCGGGCTGCATCACGGTCGCGACGCTTGCCAACGTGCCGCGCGCTCGTGCCGTCGCCATCGACATTTCGTATTCGGCGATCGCCGTCGCGCGCTCGAACGCGGCGCGTCACTCGGTCGCCGATCGCGTCGAGTTTCTGATTTCGGACGCATTCGAATCCGTCCCGGAGTCGATGCTCTTCGACGCCGTCCTGTCGAATCCGCCGTATGTCGCGGCCGCCGAAATGAACGGCCTCCAACCCGAGGTGCGCGATTTCGAGCCGCGCAACGCTCTGACCGACGAATCGGACGGACTCTCGATCATCCGCCGGATCATCGCCTGCGCCCCGCGGTTCCTGCGGCCCGGCGGTCTGATGCTGATTGAGATCGGCGCCGGGCAGTCGCCGTCCGTGGACGCGATGATCGACCGTGCGATCTGGACCGGGCCGGTCTTTCTCAAGGATCTGCAGTCGATCGAACGCACGCTGTGCGTCACGCGCAAATGACACGCCGGACGGCCGATGGCTCAAGAAAAATTCCGCTTTCGAACGCCCTGGTTTTCTGCTATATTCAATCTATCGATAATTTAGCGAGTTTTTACTGTGAAAATCTCGTTTGCAGTCGGGAGGGAATCTATGAGATACGAAGATGAACGGGAAGAAACCAGCGCGACAACCAAGCTGACGTACCTATTGATCGGGGGCGGGATCGGGGCGATCCTTGCGCTTCTGTTCGCCCCGAAATCGGGCCAGGAACTTCGCGGCGACATCGCCGACGTAACCCGCAAGGGCATCGAGAAGGGCAAAGAGGCGGCGGCCGTGGCGCGCGATAAGGCGGGCGAGTATTACGAGGTGACGCGCGAGCGGGCCGGAGAGTACTACCAGGCCGCCCAGGAAAAGGCCGGCGAGCTCAAAGAAAAGGCGAGCGAGTTGACCGAGCGGGCAAAGGACGCCGCGGTGCGTTCGACAAATCCTTTCACGGCGGCGATCGAGGCGGGCAAGGAAGCGTACACCGAAGAGAAGCGCAAATCCGAGGTCAAGGTCATCGCCGAAGGCCGTCCGAGCTATCCGGTCGAGAAGAAAGAAAACTGATCACATTTGGGATTTCGGATCTGGGATCGCGGATTTTTGGTCAGTTTCCAAAAATCCGAAATCCCAAATCCGCAATCCGAAGTAATTATGTCTTTCGATAATCCCCAATTCTGGATGATGATCGCGTCGATCGTGATCGCCATTTGCTTCATCGTTATGGCGATCGCGCTGATCGCGATCGCGGTCACCGTGAAACGTGTCGTCGCGACTGTGAAAAACGTTGAAGAGCGCGTCGAGCCGCTGATCGCAAAGGTCAACGCGATCGGCGATCAGGGCAAACTGATCTCCGTGCAGTTCAACGATATTTCTGAAAACCTATCGACCGCCACGAAGTATTTCGCCGAATCCGCCGGTTTGATCCGTGAAGAGGTCGCCGAACTTAAGGTCTTGGTCGGTCAGACCGCGATCGTCGCCAAGGACAAGGTCGAACTCGTCAGCAACACGATCGACCGCACTCAGATGCAGGTCGTGACAACGACCGATTTTATCCAGAAGAAGGTCGTCGAACCGGCGCGCGAGATCGCGGCGGTGATGGCCGGCGTCCGCAAAGGACTCGAGGTTCTTTTTGCCCCGGCGCCGAAGCAGATCGACCGCGTTTACGTCGATGACGAGATGTTCATCGGCTGAAGCGCCGGCGATCGATGCCGACCGTTTCTTCTTGATCGCGCGTTTTGCTGTCCGATCGGTCAGCGAACGCGCGATTTCGATTTGCCCCGAAACAGCGGCGCGTTCCGGGAAAGCGGCCGATCCCGGCAAGTTCGTCAGGGACTCCGGGTGTCAGCTGGCGGCTGGCCGCCGATAGCTCAAGAGGGACCCAGAAGATGATCCCGTGACGCCACACGTTTGAAAGATTCTGCCACCGATTTCACGAATTCCGCGAACAAACCAATCCCGTCCTAAACGTTCACGATCGTTACGCAAATCGAACGAAACAGCGGCTTCCATTCGGACAAGCGGATATCGGCTCCTTGAGCGTGCGGAGCGCGCGACCTATCGATAGCGCCGCGTGGAGCGGAGCGGAACGTGGTGTGTCTGGCCCGGTTTTGGCCGGAGCGTG
>CAZARD010000166.1:0-6634 GCA_964487505.1 uncultured Blastocatellaceae bacterium
CGGCGCTCAAATGTCCTTCAAATTGATCCGACACCTAAAATAATAGATCGCGCCAGAGATATTATTGAGTTTCATCGAAATCAAAAACCCAGTCGCGTAATTCAACATGAAGATTCCATTCATCTTGCCACCGCGATTATTTATGGTGCTCATGAATTTCAAACAACGGACGGGCTGCAAAAAGAGGGAAGCAAACGCCGGAAACTCCTTGCGTTAAACGGGAATGTGGGCGGCCATATTCTTAGCGTAGTCCCGCCTTATCGGCGATCTAATCCGCCTGCGGAGCTTGTTGTAATTGAGGGGCCTCTGTTCTCAAAAGACTTGCCGGACGGAGAGGTTTTAACACAAAATGAAAAATCAATCAAAAAAACTCAAGATGCAAATAGAGTTCGCGGAAGCCATAACGGCTTTGCTGGAGACGAAGCCGGAACAAGTAAAGAACACTAAACGCGCGGCTACCCGGAAAACAGCCCCTGACAAGAAAAAGGCGGACGAGGGGTTCAAATCCTGTCCGCCTGATTGGTCACATTCGCACTGATCCCTCAGCAGAATGCAATCGCTTCGTAAGAATCATCTTACGCTCGGCATTTACCCGCTGTCAATCAAAATGCCCCTGACAGGACTCGAACCTGCGACCAATCGATACGAAGCGATCACTCTATCCAAGCTGAGTTACAGGGGCAACTAAATGCTACGAAACACGCAGGTTTTTGTCAATTGGGTTTGCTAAGTATATAATTCCCAAAGAAAATCTCCGGATAACACTCGCAGAAACTGCGGGGCGTTCGGACAACCTCGTTTAGTTTTTTTTTCAAATCGAGTCTATCAGAAACGCCGACCTTCCGCCTCGTCCGCCAATCCACGATTCATCTGCGGTTTCCGACTCCGAAACCTGACGGGCCGCCTCAAGCTTGACAGCCAAACGCGGTTTTGGATATTCTAGCTTTTCGCTTTTTGGCAGCGAATTTAGTCAGTTAGCTCAGTGGTAGAGCACTACCTTGACACGGTAGGGGTCAGCAGTTCAAATCTGCTACTGACTACCATTTTTTATTTTCGATAAGATGCTTTCGAAGAACTTTGCCTTGTTTGGAAAAACTACTACGACGCGCTTCTAACGGCGCGCGATCGGCATTTGAATTAAGAATGCCCGGCAAAGTCGCTCTTATCGGATCTGATCATTTAAGTAGTAGTGATTTGTTGATCGTTTCGAAATTGTGACTGGACCGGGGAAACCTCCGGGTTGCCGGCGAGTCCTGGGGACACGGAACGCTCGACAAGTGTTATGCAAGTAAAATTCGGCGAACAGATCAAGGATTTCTCCGATTCGGTCTCCGTTTTGGACGCCATCAAGGCGTTCGACCGCGATGTCTTGAAGAAGACGATCGCGGCCAAGGTGAACGGTGAGGAGGTCGACCTTTCGCGGCAGTTGGTGCCGGCGGATGGCCCCCTCGCGCTTGAACCGATCGTTACCGACTCGCGCGACGGGCTCGAGGTCCTGCGGCATTCGACCGCTCACCTGCTCGCGGCGGCGGTCCTCGAACTCTTCCCCGGGACAAAGCTCGGAGTCGGTCCCGCGTTGATGGAGGATCCGCGCTACGGGTTTTACTATGACGTCATCGCCCCGCGCCCGTTGACCGAGGCCGATCTCGCGGTCATCGAAAAGAAGATGAAGGAGATGGCGAAGCGGAATCTCGTTTACCGCCGTGACGTGATCTCGAAGACCGAGATCCTCGACATCTTCAAGGACCGCGAAGAGCCGCTCAAGTGCGAGCTGATCTCGGACAAGGTCTCCGACGCGGCGAGCATTTACTATATCGACGGTTCGCCGTTCATCGATTTCTGCCTCGGCCCGCACGTCGGGCATACCGGCAAACTGAAGGCTTTCAAGCTTCTGGTGCTTTCGGGCGCGTACTGGAAGGGCGATTCCGAACGCGAGCAGATGCAGCGCATTTACGGCACCGCGTTCGCTTCGCAGGAAGAACTCGACGCATGGCTCAAGCAGCGCGAGGAGGCCGAAAAGCGCGACCATCGCAAGCTCGGCAAGGAACTCGACCTGTTCTCGATCCAGGACGAATACGGTCAGGGATTCATATTCTGGCATCCGAAAGGCGGCGCGATCCGGACCGATATGGAGAATTATCTCCGCGAGGAACTCCAGAAACGCGGTTACGGAATGGTCTTCACGCCGCACATCGCGAAGCGCCAGCTGTGGCAAACCTCGGGGCACGAAGAGAACTACGCGGATTCGCTCTTTGAACCGGCCGGGCTGCCCGAGAAATTCGGCGAGGATACGGAGTTTCGGCTCAAGCCGATGAACTGCCCGTTCCATATTGGCATATTCAAATCGCATCCGCGTTCATACCGGGAACTGCCGTTGCGCTATGCCGAGCTCGGAACCGTCTACCGGGCAGAACTTTCCGGAACGCTTCACGGCCTGATGCGTGTCCGTGGTTTCACGCAGGACGATGCGCATATCTTTTGCCGGCCGGACCAGGTGACGGACGAGGTCGGCGCCTGCGTCGATTTCGCCTACGACGTCTTCAAGACCTTCGGGTTCGAGAATTTCAAAGTCGAGCTTTCTGTCCGCGGCGGCGCCGACAACAAAGGCTATCTCGGATCGGACGCGGATTGGGAGCGGGCGGAGGTCGCGCTCGTCGCGGCGCTCGACAAACGCGGCATCGGTTACGAACGCATCGAGGGCGAAGCCGCCTTCTACGGCCCGAAGATCGACATCAAGGTCGAGGATTCGATCGGCCGTTTGTGGCAGCTTTCGACCGTGCAGTTCGACTTCAACCTGCCGGAGCGGTTCGAACTCGAGTTCGTCGGCGACGACAACAAGCCGCACCGGCCGGTGATGGTGCACCGGGCGCTGTTCGGCTCGGTCGAAAGGTTTTTCGGCGTGCTGATCGAACATTACGCCGGCGCATTCCCTTTCTGGCTCGCGCCGGTCCAGGTCGCGGTCCTGCCGATCACCGATCGGATTAACGAATACGCCGACGCCATCGGAAAGGAACTGAAGGAAGCCGGTTTCCGCGTCGAGGTGAACGTCAAGAGCGACAAGATAGGCGCTAAGATCCGCGACGCACAATTGCAAAAGGTTCCGTTTATGCTCGTTCTTGGCGACAAGGAGCTTGAAGAAGGAAAGGTCGCGGTACGCGAAAAGGTTAAAGGGGATATCGGGCAAATGACGCTCGATGAGTTCAAGGAGTTGGCGACGAGACTGAAGAGTTCGCGCGCGCTGACAAACGATTAGATCCATTTGCGATTTGCAATTTGCAATTTGCCACTGGTCGCAGCAACAGAGTGACCCGATCGCAAATCGCAAATCGCAAATCGCAAATGCAGAGGGGAGAGACTTATCGCAATACACAGAGGCCGAGGTCGTTTTGACAACAGACGCCAGCCGATCCATCGCACGAACGAGCGCATACGCGTACCCGCCGTGCGCGTGATCGGACCGGACGGGGAGCAGATCGGTGTGATGGACACCCGCGACGCGGTGCAGCAGGCCCGCGGGCTTGGGCTGGACCTGGTCGAGATCGCCCCGCAGGCGCAGCCGCCGGTTTGCCGGATGATCGACTACGGAAAGTTTCTTTACGAACAAAAGAAGAAACAGCACGAGGCGAAGAAGAAGCAGTCAACCGTTCAGGTCAAAGAGATCAAGTTTCGCCCCGCGACGGACGATCACGATTACAGTTACCGGATGGAACGCGCGCGCGGGTGGCTGACCGAAGGCGACAAGGTCCGCGCGACCATCGCATTTCGAGGCCGCGAGATGACGCACCGCGAACTCGGCGCGGCCATCCTCGGAAAGCTGAAAGAAGATTTGACGGACATCGCGGACATCGAGGTCGCACCGAAAATGGAAGGCTATCAGATGTTCACGATCTTTGTCCCGAAGAAGAAATAAGGCGATTTTGGATTTTGGATTTTCGATTTTGGATTGGTTCAATCCGCGAGATCGAAATCTGATATCGGCGAAGGCGGCAATCTGTCGTCAATCGGGATCGCCCGATCAAACACTTTGAAATCGATTTTGGAGCAGTGATCTTGGATTCAATCCAAAATCCGAAATCCAAAATCCAAAATGGAGAGGGTTATGCCAAAACTGAAAACACATAAGGGCGCGGCGAAGCGTTTCCGCTCGACTGCGAGCGGAAAGTTCAAGCGCGGACACAGCCACGCGCGGCACATTTTGACCAAGAAGACGAACAAGCGCAAGCGCAATCTCGATATCGACACGCTCGTGTCGGAAGGCGATCAGAAGCGTGTCGAGAAGATGCTTCCGTACGGAAGAGACTAGTCATCTGGGAATTGGGATTTTGGGTTGCGGATTTTAGATTTTGGATTTTGGATTTTGGATTTCGATCCTGATTCATGATCGTCAAAACAATTCAAGATCAAAGGTCAGAGATTCAAGATCAAAGGGATTTTAGGAGGATTGAGATATGCCTCGTGCAAAACGTGGAAACAAGCGCACTGAGAAGCGCAAAAAGATATTGTCGCTGGCCAAAGGCTATCGCGGCACCAAGTCAAAGCTGTACCGTTCGGCCAAAGAATCGGTCGAACGCGCGCTTAATTTCGCCTACACCGGCCGCAAGCTGAAGAAGCGCGACTTCCGCAAACTTTGGATCGTCCGCATCAACGCGGCCTGCCGACTGAACGAGATGAAATACTCGCAGTTCATGCACGGCCTGAAACTGGCCGGCGTCGAACTCGACCGCAAAGTGCTCGCGGATCTCGCCGTCAAGCAGCCGGAATCATTCGCGGCGCTTGCGGGACAGGCGAGGGACGCGATCAGCAAGCAGGCGGCGGCAGCGTAGCAGCGTACGCGGCCACGCGTTCGTGCCGGCCGCGTCGTTCCTGTTCATCAGAAGTGACTGAAAGGCTCTTCAATGATTTTTTTATCGAGCCGGCGTTTTACGGAACGTCCGGCGGATACCGTTTGACTGAATCCGATGTCTGAAGAGAAGAAACAAGTCGAAAGGATCCGCGAAGCGTTCGAGCACGAATTCGGACGCTTTGTTTTTTGCCAAGAAGGGTTGTGATAAAATTCCACTCATGCCTGAGATTGCAAGATTCTACGGAATTATCATCTAGCTCTTTTTCGGCGACCATCCGCCGCCGCATTTTCACGCGGTTTACGGTGAATTCGTCGCATTGTTTGATATTCGTACACTTGAAATGATCGAGGGCGATTTTCCGGTTCGGGTCCGAAAGATGATCGTTGAGTGGGCCCAGATGCACCAAGCGGAATTGATCGAGATGTGGGATACACAAGAGTTTCGAAAAATTGCGCCGTTGCCTTAAGAAGTATGAGACACCCGAGAATTTGTTCCGCAGTTGCAATTGACGATCATACTCTGTTGATCGAATTCGACAATTCGGTCCGAAAGCGTTACGACGTTTCTCCGCTTTTGCTACGCGAACCATTCAGTTCGCTGAAGAACTCGGCTGTTTTCAAAAACGTCCGGGTAGAAAAAGGCGGATACGCTGTATTTTGGAACGAAGATATCGACATCAGCGAATACGAACTTTGGAAGAACGGCCAATCGGTCACAAGTTAGATTATGTCGGACGAAAAGAAACAGGTGGAACGGATCCGCGAAGCGTTCGAGCACGAATTCGGACGCTTTGTTGATTTGCGCAACAAGTTGAGCGACCTCGGGCTCGCGGCGGCTGAGAATCTGCAGCGCGAGATCGGCGAGTTCAAGACGCGCCACACGGGCAAAAAGAGCGAGATCGCTAATGCGAAAAAGCTCATTGGCCGCGTCGCGCCGGAGGACCGCGGATCGTTCGGGCAGTTCGTGCAATCGGTCGAAAAACGCATTGTCGGCGCGATCGACGACACCGAAGCGGCGCTCAACGAATATCTCGCCAAGGCGAAGACCGAACGCGAACGCGTCGATGTCACGCTTCCCGGCAAGCGTCCGCGCGTCGGCCACCTGCATCTGATCACGCTTTTGCGCCAGCGCATCGAAGACATCTTCGTCGCGATGGGTTATACGATCGAGGATGACCGCGAGATCGAGACAGATCACTACAATTTCGACGCGCTGAACATTCCGGACGGCCATCCGGCGCGCGAATCTCAGGACACGTTCTACACGACGACCGGCTTCGCGCTGCGCTCGCAGACATCGACCGTTCAGATCCGCGCGATGGAGCGCCGCGGCGTGCCTTTGCGGATCATCGCCCCGGGCCGCGTTTTCCGGCGCGACACGCCCGATCCGACGCACGTCCCGATGTTCCATCAGATCGAAGGCCTGTGCGTCGATAAGGGCATCACGATGGCGCATCTCAAGGGCACGGTCGCGGAATGGCTGCGACAGCTCTTCGGCGAAGGCACAAAGGTCCGGATGCGTCCGAGTTACTTCCCTTTCACCGAACCGAGCGCGGAATTCGACTTTTCGTGCTTCAAATGTTCGGGCACGGGCCGGTCAGACGGCGCCCGCTGCCGTCCGTGCAAAGGCTCGGGCTGGATCGAACTCGGCGGCTGCGGCATGGTCCATCCGAACGTTCTCCGGAACTGCGGCGTCGACCCGACCGTCTATTCGGGATTCGCGTTCGGCTTCGGGCTCGAACGCATGTGCGCGCTGATGTACGCGCTCGACGACATCCGCCTGATGTTCGA
>CAZARD010000167.1:0-5035 GCA_964487505.1 uncultured Blastocatellaceae bacterium
CGGTTGACGCCGATCAGCGCGAGGGTCGTCACGATGGCCAGGATGGCGGCAACGACCAAGACCTCGACCAAACTGAAACCGTTCGGTCGGGCTGAAGGACCCGATTTGTTTTTCCTGATGATCATTGACCGGGCGCAATCCGGAACTGCCGACCACTGAGCGATCAGGTCGGCGAAATGAGGTGCGCGGACGATCGGTCATTGGCGGCGATGGGGTAGTTCGACCAGATTGAGCAAAGCGCTTTCAAAATGATCGCGAGCAAGGCCCGATTCGATTCTATCTTCTGAAGGATTTGGCGTCAACAACAAAGTTGGACGGTGTTTAACGCTGGCTTATGTTCTTACCATTCAATCGACCTGGGAGGAACGTGTTCCGTGAGCGATACCGAGAGTGGTTCGAAACCGATCGACGCGCTCAAACAAAAATGGGCCGCCCGTACGGGCAGCCCTCTCTTTTGATGATCGATGAAGAACTAGGCCGAAGCCGCTTCCTTCTTCTTCTCGCGCTTGATACCGCCGATCTGGACGAGGTTCTCGCCCTTGATCTGGTTCTTTTCGAGGACCATCTGCTGATAAAGCTTGCGCATCATCTGCATTTCCTCGGCCGCGGTCTTCGGTCCTTCCATATCCGGCTTGTTCGGACGCTGGAGGTCGACCTCGTTCAGCACCAGGCCGTGCGATTTGTCCGCGAGCGGAACTTCCTTGCCGCGGGCGAAAATCTCGTGACGGCCATGGTCTTTGTACCATTGAGCGACGGTCGCGTTCTGGTGCATGTGCTCGATGATGTTTCTCCAGCCGATGCCCGTGTTGTAAGCGCAGAACGAAATTTCACCTTCCTGCGTGCCGTACGGGATGATGCACATCTCAGTGCGGCGGAAGTCGTAGTTGAACAGATCCTGAAACCACATTCCTGCAATGAACAGGAAGTTCCACGGATCCTGGCGGCGCTTCTCGATGTCTTCCATCGTGCGCGATCCGTCTACCTTTCCGTAGTTCTTGCCCGAGAGGCCGAACGACTTGTCGAATTTCTTCAGGATGCCGCCAAGCGTCAGGCTATCCGGCGAACCGTACGGATTGTAGTTCTTCAGCAGCGCGAGGCCCATCATAATGTTCGAGAACCATTTTCCGCGGTTGGTGTCGGTGATGTGCTGCATGTCGGTCACGAGGCCCTGAATGTTCAGGAACTGCGGAACCGGAGCCATCTCTTTCGTTTCCTTATTGATCATCACCGCAGTGCCGACGCCGCAGTTCGGGTGGCAACCGCACGAGACCTGGCCCCATTCGGCTTCCGGTCCGTGAACGACGTCCGCGAAATCGGCAAACGCGCCCATCAGCGACAGCGGGAACCAATCGCGTGTCGGTTCGGTGATCCCGACCTGCTTCTGGACGTCCAGCGCGAGGTGCGAGAGCGTGTAGCGCTGCTGCAGGCGGCGCTGTTCCGTGATGTGCTCGTCGCGGCCCGTGAACGAGACCGGCTGGAACGCGATGAACGAGATCTTCTTGGGATTTTCGAGTGCGAAACGGACGATCGAGCCGACCTGGTCGTTGTTGATGCCGTTGACTAGCGTCGTCACAAGGATGATATCGACCCCGGCCTCGTGCAGGTTGTTGATCGCGCGGAGCTTGACGTCGAACAGGTTACCGATCTGGCGGTGCGAGTTGGCGTCGTTGCCGATACCGTCGAACTGAAGGTAAACGAACCGCAGGCCCGCTTCGGCAGCTTGGCGGCAGAACTCTTTCGATTTCGCGAATTCGATGCCGTTGGTCGCCGCCTGGACCGAATTGTATCCAACCTTGCGGGCGTAACGCACTGCTTCAAGGAAGTAGGGCGAAAGCGTCGGCTCACCGCCCGAGTACTGGACAGACATCTGCCGGCGCGGCTTGATCGAGATCGCGTTGTCGAGAATCTCTTTGACATCCTCGAACGAGAGCTCGTGTACGAAACCGACCTGATTGGCATCCATGAAGCACGGGTCGCACATCATGTTGCAGCGGTTGGTCAGATCGACCGTCAGAACGGCGCCGCGACCGTATTTGATCGAGGACGTGCCGTGGTTGTGGAGCTTCTCGTCATTGTGCGAACGCATGTCACGACCGGGGAAGAGCGATTCGATGTGTTTCAGGAATTCCGAATCGATCGCCATCAGGTCTTCAAAGTGTCCGTGTTCCGGACAATCCTTGATCATCCAGATCTGGCCATCGCGTTCGACGATCTGGGCCTTGACCTCGCCGACCTTCTCGTTGACGAGCGTCGATACATCGCGCTTGCCGCTCAGGATCTCCTCGCGTGCCTCAATGACACAGTTCGGGCACAACGAATCAGTCGTACGCGGGAAGCCAAGCGTCGGCTTCGATTTCTCCCACGATTTCTGAATGGGCTTGTCAGCCCATTTCGGCGTGAATGACGGGTTCGGCTTGTACTTGTTGACCGCCTTAACTGCGTTAAATACACCACTTGCGACGTACGTCAGACCCTTCTCAAAATGTTTCACCGGTCTCATAAAAGTTCTCTTCTCCAATAATGACTTCAGTTTTCGAAATTTCGTTAAGCATTGAAGGGCGCGGTTTGACTCGAGATTGATCGCGCCTTCAGAATTCGTCAGGCGTTACTTAGCAATAATCGTGCCATTCACCGATAGCCGGCCGAACGCCTTGTCTGCCAATAACTTATGGGCCAAGTAGGAGAATTTTTGGCTCGCCGGCGACTGTGCCATTATGACACTGTCGCCATTAGTGCGGCCAATGAGGGCGGATTTGACACATTCCCGACTCGCCCTTCTGCGACCATCGGGATCTTCCAATTGAACAGGCAGCGGTACGCCGTTAAACCTTTGCTTAACCGCCGAGCCTCTCATTAAGAGCGGACAGCAAAGTCAATGGAAAAATAATCCTTGTAGAATCGAGGCTTTTCGGATTTGCCGAAGGTTCTGTTCCGTGTGTTCACCTTTTGTTCGACTTTAAGCAGATGACTTACATCTTACTTGAGGAAAGAGACGTAAAACCTTGCAAACAATGCCACTTATCTCTGAAACAGAAGTCTTTACTTAGTAATCTGTTTATGCTAAATTTCTTTCACCTTCAAGGGAAAGTCGGTCAATTCAATTATCGAAAGAACGCAAAACCGCCGCAGTTTGTCGGAATGTTCAGGAACCGGAAGCTGATCGTAACCCATTTATCTTATGTCAATTCGCTTCGGAACGTCAGGTTGGCGAGCCATTATCGCTGACGAGTTCACTTATGAGAATGTCAGACGCGTAACGGAAGCGATTTGCGGTTATTTGAAAGAAGGCAACTTTGAAGTCGGAAATACGCTGATCATCGGACACGATTCGCGGTTTATGGGCGAGAAGTTTTCGGTCGTGGCCGCCGAGATTGCAAAGCGAAAGGGATTTCGCGTCCTGCTTTGCGATCACCCGACGCCGACGCCGACGATTTCACACGCGATCCGTTTTGAGAGGGCCGTGGGCGGCATTAATTTCACGGCGTCGCATAATCCGCCGGAGTATCAGGGGATCAAGTTTTCGACATCGGACGGCGCCCCGGCACTGCCGGAGATCACGAAGCGGATCGAGGAACTCTTCGAGTCGCGGTCGGGTGCCCGCGATGCCGACGGCGGCTCGGTCGAGGATTTCGACGCGCGCCCCGCATATCTTGCGGATTTGAAGACCAAGATCCGTTTTGACGCGATCGCCGCGGCGAACGGCCGGTTTGCGTACGACGCGCTGTGGGGAACGGGACGTGGTTACCTCGATCGCATTCTCCGCGATCACGGGCTCGAGGTCGAAACGATCCACGATTGGCGGGACGTCACTTTCGGCGGGAGATCGCCGGAGCCGAGCGAAAAGCAGGTCGGCGAGCTCGTCGAAGCCGTCAAAAAGAACGGTTTGACGCTCGGGCTCGCGACCGACGGCGACGGTGACCGGTTCGGTGTAATCGACTCGAACGGCGATTTCATTCAGCCGAACCACCTGATCGCGGTCTTGACGGATTATTTGGCGGAATCGCGCGGCTGGACGCTCGGCGTCGCCCGCAGCGTGGCGACATCGCATCTTGTGGATCGCGTCGCCGAATGCCGCGGCCTGAAGGTTTTTGAAACGCCGGTCGGATTCAAGTTCATCGGTGAATTGATAAATCGGGACGAGATCATCCTCGGCGGCGAGGAATCGGCGGGTCTTTCGATTCGCGGACATTTTCCCGAAAAGGACGGAATTCTCGCCTGCCTTTTGGCTGTTGAAGCCGTTACTGTGCGAGGAAAGAGTCTGACCGAGCAGCTTGAAGAGCTTTACGCGCGCGTCGGCAAACTCGAATCGGGCCGGATCGGCGTCAAGTTGACCGAAGATGTCGCCGCGAGTCTGAAAGAGAAGCTGGGGCGGGAGACGGAATCGATCGCGGGCCGGCGAGTTGAAAAGATCGACCGAATGGACGGCGTGAAGTACTTTTTCGCCGACGGGAGTTGGATGTTGATGAGGCCTTCCGGGACCGAGCCGTTGGTCCGGATTTATGCCGAAACCGAAAACGCCGAAGATCTGGAGGTGTTGCTTGAGCAAGGACGTCGCTACTTATTGGAATAGATCTCGAAAGAAGAAACGGCGTTCGTCCGCTTCCGGAAGCGAGGGAACTCCGCGCTGGTTTGTATTCGCGGTGGTCGTTTCGATCGGCTTTATGCTGTGCCTGGCGGTCAACCTACGGGCGATCAGCGAAATGAACGAAGGCGCGGTGCAGAACGCCGACCTGAATACCGCGGTTGAAAAATTGTCCGATGAGAATCTCGCCCTTCAGGAGGAGATCCATCATTTGAAGAACGATTCAAAAGCGATCGAGCGCGAGGCGCGCAAGATCGGAATGAGTCGTCCGAACGAAAAGATTCTTGTGCCGACGAACTAAACTAACTTGCGGAGAGTTGGTTCGTTGACTATAGATAGCCCTGCCCGTTAAATAATCCGCCTTTTGCCTGTCCGCTCCGCTTTGCCTACAGCTAAGCCTTCCGCTTATTATCGCGGCCCTGAGTCACCCGAGACCCAGGGCCGCACTTCCAT
>CAZARD010000167.1:5135-6625 GCA_964487505.1 uncultured Blastocatellaceae bacterium
TTTGCGGTGACCGGGTTTCCTTTCATAATCTGAAGTGTCCGACGTCCGGGTTTCCGGATTCGTTCGCATTATGAGAAACGACGGTTACCGGCTCTACTATTCGCCCTACTATTATGCCGATATCGGGGACGAGCACGTCTTTCCGATCCGGAAGTTCGAATTAGTGCGCGATCTTTTGATCAGTGAAGGAACGCTGGCCGAATCGGAGGTCTGCGAGCCCGAGCCGGCTGAGATCGACGATGTTCTGCTCGTTCACACGCGCGATTACGTGGAAAGGCTCGTCGATGGCAGGCTCACAGCGAAAGAGATCCGCAAACTCGGATTGCCCTGGTCGCGTTCGCTCGTTCGCCGGACGTTTCACGCGATCTCCGGCACGATTCTCGCGGCCCGACGTGCGCTTGAGGCGGGGATCGCATCGAACCTCGCCGGCGGAACCCACCACGCCTACCCGGACCGTGGCGAGGGATTCTGCGTTCTCAACGATGTCGCGGTCGCGACGAGGGTGCTTCAGCGCGAAGGGCTGGTCGAACGTGTCCTGATCATAGACTGCGACGTCCACCAGGGAAACGGCACGGCGTTCATATTTCGCGACGATCCGCGCGTCTTTACGTTCTCGATCCACGGAGCGAAGAACTACCCGCTGTTCAAGGAAACGTCGGATCTCGATATCGAGCTCGACGACGAAGCTTCGGACGATGAATACCTGTCAACGCTCAACGAGGCGCTTCAACGAATCCGGCTTCACGATCCGGACATCATCTTTTACCTTGGAGGCGCGGATCCGTTCGAAGATGACAAACTCGGCCGGCTCGCCCTGACGAAATATGGCTTGGCGGAGCGGGACCGACTCGTTCTCGATTACGCGAGAAATCTCTCGGTGCCGATCGTGACGACAATGAGCGGCGGTTACGCGGCGCGGATCGAAGACACCGTCGAGATCCACGCCAACACGATACGCGCGGTGAAGGAAGTTTTTTTTCGATAACAGAAGCGGAGAAATGGACAATCTACAGCGCAAAGCAGAGTGCAAAGTGCACTTTGCAAAGTGCGAAAAAGCAACATTCTTTCTGTAGATTCTTCGGAACTGGTCCTCTTCGGGGTGACATATTCAAGTATCTTGACTGGGCGGTCGAGTCGTCGTTGGTTACCATCAGGATCGATGCGACGAGCCTAAGGACGGATGCTTCGTTCGGGAAGAGCGTCGCGACCCTCGAGCTTCGCTTGATCTCTTTCAACTCAAGGCTCCAGGCCGACCCGGATCGCGCTCGGCCGGGTTCCGTACGCTACCGAACAGCTGAAGCTCGACTACACCTGAGGCGAGATGGTCATTGTCCCCGCGTCTTGATTAATTCCGTTGATCAATACATCAGTCGAAAAGTATCAACTGATTTGCGGCGGCGGGTACGATGGAATCAAATTCCGACATATTCGGGACACGCCGGGACGGCTATCCGATGAGCCTCGGGTCAACCCGCGGCGACCACAACCAG
>CAZARD010000168.1:0-6621 GCA_964487505.1 uncultured Blastocatellaceae bacterium
ATTTCTCGGCTCTTTCTTCGAGGATTTTTGCGCTTCTTGAGCTTAGATCGCCAAAAACAGCGAACGCTTTGAAAAACAAGTATGAACTTGCGGATTCAGAACAGATGGGGATTCTGGATCAGTTGATAAAGCAGGCCGGGAATGACAAAGCTGCGGTCGATGTCGCTATACGGTCAATGTCGAAAGGATCGACATTTGATCTTCAACTGCCGGTCGTGATTCAGGGCCTGGTGAATCGGAAATCGGGCGCGGTGTCTCGGCTTCTTGATGCAGTCACCTCTCTAGAAGATCGAAATCCCGGTCGTTTCGGACTTTCGGTCTTGAGGGCGGTATCGCCGTTTTTCGCTCAGTCGAGCGTGCAACCCCGAACGGCAGAACGATTCGCTCGAATCATTGTAAGAAGGGCGCAAGCCGTTTCGCAGTCGCCGTTTGCCGACTTCGATGCTTGGCTCGATTTAGTGAATCTCATCAGTCCGATGATCGGCCAGAAAGCTCCTGCGCTGGAATCGAAAGTTGAAGTCCTCCGAGTCGTTCTGACTTCGCGGATCTCCCAGAGATCGCGGGTTGATCGTGAAAGGAACGCCCGGATCGAAAACAGCACGGACAAACTGGAGGCCTTGATCAGGGAAGCTGGAGACACTCCGGATCCGACCGTGAAGTACGGTCTTTTGCGTTGGGCCGTGAGGCTAGCAATTGATAAAGGGGTCTTTCGAAGAGCCGCCGACCTTGCGGTTGAATTGGCCGGTCTCGATATGAGTAGCGCGCCAATATCGAAAGAGGTCCAGCAACAGGAGTTCGGGCAGTTGCTCGAGAGCGTAACCACTACGGCTTTGAAATCCGGAGATGACGGTGCGGCGCGATATTCAGTCGAACGCCAAGCTGACAATGATCGACGGGCTGCGGGCTATCTTGAAGTCTTTGACTTTTACGTCAAGAAGCGGGATTACGAATCGGCGCGCGGGATCCTCCGAAACGTATCTCAGGTGATCGCGAATGTTGAGAGACCCAGCCGGCGCGCAATTCTCTTCTTCAAACTGATTCCGATGATGCAAGGCTTTGAGCCGAGGACCGTCTACGAGATCAACGTCTTGGCTTCGCGTTCGATAAACTCGATGCCGTCGTTGGCCGTGGAGGACAAACCCGGAACGTCCAATTTCGCGCGGTACGTAGCCGAAATAATGGACATCAACTGGAATCTGCTTCCGATGCTTCGCGTCTTCGCCAAAGAAGACAGATTCGGAGCGTCCGATCTCGCGAGTAGGATCGAAAAGAGAGAAATCAAGTTCCTTGCCGATTTCGTGGTTGGGCTCGCGTCGTTGGATGAAATGCCACCGTGAACGTCGGCCGCAGTCAATTCAGGTCTCGCGGCAGTTGCGCCAATTTTGCTTACGTCGCATCGATCTGCCAAGTCCATCGCCCCGGGAATCTCCGCCGGTCCGGTCAATTCCGCCACGGATGGTCCGGAGGCGGGATGTATTTCTCCATGATCGTACCGGAACCGCCGCGCTTCTTTTTCTTCGCTTTCGGCGCCGGTCTCGCGGGAGGTTCCGACCATTCCAGTTCCTCGCCGTTCCGGACGAAATGGAGGCTTCCGTCGAGACGCCGCCGGACGAGCACCTTGCCGCTCCCCGATATCCCTTTCAGCTTCAGCACAACCCTCGAGAGCACCTTCAAACGTTCCCTTTCCTTCAAACTCATCGACAATTGACCCATCATCACGCCACCTGACTACAAGGTGACACGATGTGACATTTCTAATGAGCTAACGATGTGACATTTCTAATGTGCTACTACACACAGCCTCCGAACGCCTTGACACATCTGTACACCCCTAATACTATTTATAGTTTCGGCTCTAAAGCCCGAAGTGTCTCTATATGTTCGAATCGCTTTCAGACAAGCTGAAGAAGACGCTGAAGAATCTGCGCGGTCAGGGCAAGTTGACGCCCGAGCACGTGGATGCGGCGCTTCGCGAGATTCGAATGGCGCTTCTCGAGGCGGACGTCAACTACAAGGTCGCGAAGGATTTTGTCGAAAACGTTCGGATCAAGGCGGAAGGACAAGAGGTTTGGCAGGACCTGAAGCCGCACGAGCAGGTCGTCAAGATCGTTTACGACGAACTGGTAGAGCTTTTCGGCGGCACTTCGTCGCGGCTCGTATTCACCAAGCAGATCCCGAACGTCGTGATGATCGTCGGGTTGCAGGGCTCGGGCAAAACGACCTCGACCGGCAAGATCTCGCGCTGGCTCGCGGACAACCAGGAACGCAAGCCGTTGCTTGTTTCCGTCGACGTTTACCGCCCGGCCGCGCGCGAACAGCTGAAGGTCGTCGGCAATGCGGTCGGAACGGCCGTGTTCGAAGACAAATCGACGAATGATCCGATGACCCTCGTCCGCGGAGCGATGCGGCACGCTCAGGAAGTCGGTTTCGATACATTGCTGATCGACACCGCTGGCCGTCTTCATATCGATGACGAGCTGATGGTCGAGCTCGAACAGATCAAGTCGGAAACGAAACCGATCGAGGTGCTCTTCGTCGCTGACGCGATGACCGGACAGGACGCCGTCCGTTCGGCAGAGGAATTCCATCGCCGCGTCGGGATCACCGGGGTCGTATTGACGAAGATGGACGGCGACGCGCGCGGCGGCGCGGCCCTTTCGATCAAACAGGTCATCGGGCAGCCCGTGAAATTCGTCGGCGTCGGCGAAAAATACGACGCGATCGAGCCGTTCTACCCTGACCGGATCGCACAGCGAATCCTCGGAATGGGCGATGTTCTGACGCTGATCGAGGAAGTTCAGGGCAAGATCGACGAGGAAGAAGCCCAGCGCCAGCTGCAGAAAATGACGAGCAATCAGTTCACGCTCGAAGATTTTCGCGCCCAGCTCGGCCAATTCAAGAAACTCGGTTCGATGTCGAAGCTGATGAAGATGCTTCCCGAACAGATGCTCGGCGGGATACAACTTTCCGATGAACAGTCCGTTCAGGTCGAGTCGCAGCTGAAACGCACCGAAGCGATCATCGATTCGATGACGCGACAGGAACGAACGAATTACAGGCTGATCGACGCAAGCCGCAAGACACGAATCGCGAACGGCTCCGGTTCGACGATCTCCGAGGTCAACCAACTGTTGCGCCAGTACGAACAGATGCGCAAGATGATGCAGCAGATGAATCGGGGCGGACTGTTCTCGAAACTCGCTGGCCGCGCGATGGGCGGGCTCGGCAGCGGGCTCGGCGGACTGCTCGGCGGCGGCGGGATGTTCGGTGGGGCGCCGTCAAATGATTTTGACAACGAGTACGACGAGACCCGCGATTCGTTGGCCAAGAAATTGAAAAAGAAGAAGCGCCATAAGAAGCGGCGTTAGATTGGAATTTGAGTAACGTAAACGATTAGAAAATTATGCTAGCAATTAGTCTGATGAGAATGGGCGCGAAGAAAGCACCGTTTTATCGCGTCGTGGTGAAGGAAAAGCGTTCGAAGCGTGACGGAAAGTACATCGAGAATCTCGGCACTTACAACCCGATGACGAATCCGGCTGAGGTCGTGCTCAAGCACGATCGGATTCAGTACTGGATCGGCGTCGGCGCGCAACCGACCGAGACCGTCGCGAGCCTGATCAAGAACAATCCGAAAGCGGAAGAATAGTTCGCGATCGTTTTTGCTCTTTGGAAGTTGAAGGATCCGAATGAAAGAAGCGGTTGAAAAAATCGTCAAAGCGCTTGTCGCAAACGCTGATGCGGTTGAGGTTACGGACATTCCCGAGGGGAAGAACGTACATCTTGAAGTGCGTGTCGGCGAAGGCGATGCGGGCCGCATCATCGGGCGCGAAGGCCGAACGGTGAAAGCGATCCGAAGTCTGCTTTTCTACGCCGGCCAAAAGCACGGAAAGCGATATCAACTCGATATCGTCGACTAGCATCTCGGGCCGAAGGAGCGAACTTGAGCGAAGATCTCGTCGCCATCGCCCGGATCGCCCGTCCGCGCGGGCTCCGCGGCGAATGCGTCGCCGACATTCTGACCGATTTTCCGGAGCGGTTCGCTGAAACCGGCGACGTCGTCGCGGTTCTCGCGGACGGCAGCCGGCGCCCATTGATCCTTGAAGATGCGCGGTTCCAAAAGGACCGCGTTCACCTGAAGTTTTCGCAGGTGGACGATCTCGACGGCGCGGAAGAATTGCGCGGGGCCGAGATCTGCGTGCCTGAGACCGAGACGGTCGAACTCGAAGAGGGCGAGTTTTTCGATTGGGAACTCGTCGGATGCCGGGTCGAAACGGTTGGTGGCGAACCGATCGGCACCGTCCGCGAATTGATGAAAACGGGCGGCACCGAGATCCTCGTCGTCGATGGTAAGTCGAAGGAGTTCCTGATACCGTTCGCGGAGTCGATCTGCACCGATGTCGATGTCGAAAGGAAACTCATCGTCGTCGATCCGCCTGAGGGTTTGCTTGATTTTTGATACTTGAACGCAGACTGCGCGGAATGCGGTTTCTCCCGGTTGATTTCCGGCACGTTCAGCGGGAAAAGGGTTCCCGTTCACGAAATCCGAGATGAAGATCGATGTTCTGACAATTTTCCCGGATTTCTTCAAAGAGGTCTTTGATTTTGGAATCATACGCCGGGCGCGTGCAGCTTCGATCGCAGAGATCGGGGTTCACGACATTCGTGACCACACGCTCGACAAGCACCGCAAGGTCGATGACCGGCCTTTTGGCGGCGGCGACGGGATGGTCCTGATGGCGGAACCGATATTCCGCGCGGTTGAAAGTCTTGTCGGGACCGGCGATCGATCGGATTACCCGAGCGGGACGCGCGTTGTCCTGCTTTCGCCGCAGGGAAGGCCACTGACGCAGGCGATCGCCCAAGAGATGGCCGATGCTGAGCATCTGATCCTGATCTGCGGACGTTACGAAGGCGTTGACGAACGGGTCAACGAGGGGCTCGTGACGGACGAGATCTCGATCGGCGACTACGTTCTGTCGGGCGGCGAGCCGGCTGCGATCGTTCTCGTCGATTCGGTTGTACGGCTTCTGCCGAACGCGTTGGGTAGCGAAACCTCGGCCGGAAACGATTCGTTTTCCGACGGTTTGCTCGATTGCCCGCATTACACGCAACCGCGCGTGTTTCGCGGGATGGAAGTACCGGAAGTTCTGCTCGGCGGAAACCACGCCGAGATTGAAAATTGGCGCCGCGCGAAGGCGCTCGAAAAAACAAAAAAGGTCCGACCGGACCTGATAAAAAAGGAGAATGGCTGAATGTGATTAGTCAGGGGTTTTCGCGAAACTCGGGACGCTCACCTCTCGCCGGCAAAAAAGAATGAACCGTTTAGACAGCGTTGAAAAGACACAACTGAAGGAGAACATTCCTTCGTTTCAGCCGGGCGACACACTGAAGGTCCACGTCCGCATCAAGGAAGGAAACAAGGAACGTCTCCAGGTTTTCGAAGGCGTCTGCATCGCCCGCAAGCACGGCGGCGCGCGCGAGACGATCACGGTCCGCAAGGTCAGCTTCGGTATCGGCGTCGAACGCATCTTCCCGCTCCACGCGACGATCATCGACCACATCGACGTCGTCCGCCGCGGCAAGGTCCGTCGCGCGAAGCTCTATTATCTGCGCGACCTCCGCGGCAAGGCGGCCCGCATCAAGGAGCGCGATTTCCGCAACAAAAAGAACAAATAACGATTGCGGGATAGTGCATTTTGTTGGCCACGAATCGCACGGATTTCACGAAGGTGAATTCGCGCGGTTCGTGGTTTTTTGATCCGGGCTGAATTGCGCGAACCCCGATCGGGCCGCCTCGGACCCCGGTCGCAGCCCGAAATAGTCGTCCCTTGTTGTTGCCTCAGGCCCTCGTGGTCTTATCTTGTTTGAACAAATGAACCTCGAACTTTTTCCGGACGATCCAGAATCCGAAATCCACAGTCCCAAATCGAAACCCGGTCGTCTCTTTGAAGATCAGGCCCGTTCCGAGGGTTACCGTTTCATCGCGGGCGTCGACGAGGTTGGTCGCGGATGCCTTGCCGGGCCGGTCGTCGCGGCAGCTTGCATTCTCGATCTATCAAAACCTCTTCCCGAGTTCCTGAACGATTCGAAACAGGTCAGCGAGGCGCGTCGCGTGAAGATCGACGAAGAGGTCCGCGCCGGCGCGATCGCGTTCGCGATCGGCGAAGTCAGCGCCGACGAGATCGACCGCACGAACATTCTGTTCGCGACGGTCAAGGCGATGCGGATCGCGGTCGAAAGACTCTTGCCGGCGGCCGATTTCCTGCTGATCGACGCGCTTCGTCTGAAGGAGCTCGAACTTCCTCAAAAGGCGATCATCAAAGGGGACGCGACGTCGGTTTCGATCGCGGCGGCGTCGATAATCGCCAAGACCTACCGCGACAATCTGATGCGCGATCTCGCTTTGGAGTATCCCGAATACGGGTTCGAAAAGCACGTCGGCTACGGAACGAAAGCCCATTTCGACGCGATAAGACAACACGGACCGTGCGCGATCCACCGGCGCAGTTTCAAGGGAGTCGTGGTAACGGATGGCGGTGCCGACAAATGAGATCGCGAACATTCGATCCGAAGGAGTTACGCCTTCAGGCGTGAACACGCAGATCGTGCGGGCTTCTT
>CAZARD010000169.1:0-6571 GCA_964487505.1 uncultured Blastocatellaceae bacterium
TTTCACCTTTTTCGGTTTAACTTCAGTCATATTCCCAAAATAACAGGTTCGACAAAAAAGTCAGAACCGGGAGCGGTAGCGACCGGCAAACACCCAACAGTGATCGGCAATCTCGCACGACACAACGAGTGCGTCAAAGCGACAAACCGCAACGGTGTCTGCCGGTCGCTACCGAGACTGTGCTTGAGTTTGGTGCATCCGGGCGTAGCGTTCAGTCGTTCAACGGCTGGGCAGGAGCCCAGCCCTGAACGATTGCCGATGGATCTAAGTACGGCTTTTGACACAGCCTGTACCGCGCCCGGTTCTGACTGCCGTTGGAAACTCCGGCTCGATCCCGGCCAGCGGATCGGCTGAACCCGACAATGACCCTCAGGCCGAACTCGGGAAGATCAATTGACCGCGAACTGAAGTTCGCGAGATTCCATCGGATTGGTTTTCGCTCCAAGACGCGCTAAACTCTGCCCACAGACTCAAGCCATGAATCACCGTCGCGCCGTTTTTGTTGCTGTCGCCATCGTTTTGACCGTTTTCGCGAACGCCTTCGCGCAAACCGTTCCGGCCCCGAAGGATGTTATCGGGTTTACTCCCGGCGAGGACAGGAAACTCGCGAGTTGGACCCAGATCGTCGAGTATTTCAAAAGGCTCGATGCCGCGAGCGATCGCGTCCGGTTCGAGGAGATCGGCAAAACGACGATGGGCGCGCCGTTCGTCTTGGCGACGATCACCGATCCGAAGAATTTCGCGAACCTTGAAACGATCAAGGAAATCAATGCGAAGCTCGCCGATCCGAGGCTCGTTCGGTCCGACGACAAGGCCGCGGCGAAGCTTATCAAGAACGGAAAGACGATCGTTCTGATCACGTGCGGGATACATTCGACCGAGGTCGGATCGACCTTGTCTTCGATGCTGATCGCCGAACGCCTCGCGCGCGCCGAAGATGCCGAGACGAAAAAGATCCTTGAGAACACCGTCATCCTGCTCGTTCCATCGCTCAATCCGGACGGCGTCGACATCGTCAAGAACTGGTACGACAAGACGCTCGGAACGCCGTTCGAAGGCACCGACCCGCCGGAGCTTTACCACAAATACACAGGCCACGACAACAACCGCGACTGGTACGCGTTCACACAGATCGAAACGCAACTCACGGTTGATAAGATCCACAACGTCTGGCATCCGCAGATCGTCCACGACATTCACCAGCAAGGAGCGCGCGGCGCACGGATGTTCTTGCCGCCGTATATGAGGCCGGTCGAGCCGAACGTCCCGAAACCGATCGTCGAAGGCTACACGGAGCTCGGAAACTACATCGCCGAAGATCTTCGCAAACAGGGATTTGCCGGAATCACGACGGATTCGACATATGACGCCTGGACGCCGGCGCGCGCCTACTCGCACTATCACGGCGGCGTGAGGATCCTGTCGGAAACCGCCTCGGCGCGGATCGCGACGCCGATCGAGCTCAAATTCGAAGATCTCCGCGGCGATGAAGGCTACGACGCGAAAAACGAATCGCCGAATTTCCGTCCGATTTGGAAAGGCGGAAGATGGGGCTTGCCGGACATCACCAAATACATGACCACGGGGGCGCATTCGCTGCTCCGCCACGCGTCGGACAACCGCGAGCAATGGCTGCAGCGCTTTTATCAGATCGGCAAAGAAGCGGTGAGGCCGAGGAAGATGGGCGAGGTCTTCGCCTACGTTCTTCCGTTCCCGAAACTCGACTCCGACGGTGGTGCGACCCAAGATTATTACCGACGGAACGAACTCGTCGGGATTCTCGAGCGGGCGGGCGTCGAATTGAAGGAGGTCGAGGCTTTCAGCGCCGACGGAAGATCGTTTCCCGAGAATTCGCTCGTGATCCCGATGTCGCAGCCGTACGCCGCGTTCGCGACCGCGATGCTCACACCGCAAACCTACCCCGATCTGCGCGACCCGCAGGGCCAACCGATCCCGCCGTATGACGTGACCGCGCATTCGATCTCGCTTCTGATGAACGTCGAAGCGGTACGGATCGGCAGGCCGATCAAATTCAGGGAAACCAGAAGTGGGATCGGTTTTGGACGCGGTTGCGGCGGAAGCCCACGATCCAACCGCCTCAGGCTTTACCGGTCGAACGTGCCATCGATGGACGAAGGCTGGACGCGATGGGCGTTCGACAACCGACAGCGGTTTATGAACAGCTGCACCCCGCCGGCGCTCTCGGTTTCGGACGCCGAGATTCGCGCCGGAGACCTTTCCGGCGTTTCGTCGGTTGTATTCCCGGACCAGGATCCGAACCGGATCCTCAACGGCTACGCAAAGGGCTCGATGCCGGACGAACTCACCGGCGGGATCGGCAAGGAAGGCGTCGCGACTCTTCGGAAATACGTCGAGAACGGCGGGACGCTCGTGTTTCTGAATCGCGCGTCGGATTTTGCGATCCGCGAATTCGGGCTTCCGGTCCGCGATGTCACCGAGGGCCTGCCGCGCAAGGAGTTCTATATTCCGGGATCGATCCTGCGGACAAAGATCGACGTGAAACACCCGATGGCGCAGGGAATGCCCGCCGAGTCGATCGCCTGGTTCGAGAATTCGCCGGCATTCGAGATCACGATGAGCGACGACACGAACGTCGAGATCATCGCGCGTTACCCCGACAAGAAAGAGGACATTCTGCTTTCGGGCTGGGCGCTCGGCGCCGAAAAGATCGCAGGCAAAGCGGCGTTGGTCTCGATCAACATCGGCAAGGGCCGCATCGTGCTGTTCGGCTTCCGTCCGCAATACCGCGGACAATCGCTCGCAACTTTGCCGCTGTTCTTCAACGCTCTTGGAGAATGAGTCTTCGCTGTTAGCTGTTAGCCGTTTGGAATGGGTTCGATCTCGTTGTCCATCGACCATTGACCATTTACCTTCGACCAAATAAACTAACCGAATTATGACCGATATCATCAGCGGCTTTGCCGCCTGATGTGCGGAAAGGCTCGGCCTTTCCGACCAAGACTCATTCCAAACAACCTGCGGCTCCGCCGCCCCTTACCAAGATGAAGATCTCACGAGAAAACCCTTTTCTCTATTTAACGAGCGTCGCAAAAGATCGGCTTCCGGTTTTCAGATCCGACAAGATCAAGCGGATCGTTGCGAGTGCTCTCGACGAAGCAAGAATGTCCTCAGGAATCCTGATCTTTGCGTATGTGATCATGACCGATCACATGCATCTCATAACGGACCGCTCGAGGAAGCCTTCCGAGGCGCTTCGTTTCTTCAACGGCATCACGGCAAAACGCGTCTTGGACTATCTTAAGGAGAGCGGCTTCCAAAGCTCGTTGGACAAACTCACGCAGTGGACAAAAGAGCGTAACTACGGGCATTCGCTTTGGGAACATCACCCGAACGCATTCTTGATCAACAACGAAGACACACTGCTTCAGAAAGTGAACTACGTCCATCAAAACCCCGTTCGTGCGGGATTGGTCAAGCGGGCTGAGACTACCTGTACTCCAGTGCGAGGATCTGGAATATGAATCCGCTGGTGGATGAACCTCTTGGAGTGGATATTGAAAAGATCGAGTGGCGGCGGAGCCGCTAGTTTGTGTTTGAGTCTATGTCGGAAAGGCCGAGCCTTTCCGCACATCAGGCGCCTGAGGCGCGGTGTTTATCCTTCAGGATCCGAGCGGTCCGACGACCGCTACTGACCAGGTGTCGCCGTTTTGTGATAGATTGTTTGTTCGCGAAAAATGACCGAATCGATCGAAACAACGAGATTCCCGAACGGGTTGACGATCCTCACCGACCGGATGGCCGACGTCCGTTCCGCGACCATCGGGTTCTTTTTCAAGACCGGAGCCCGCCACGAACCGAAGGAACTTTCCGGCATATCGCATTTCATAGAGCACGCCGTCTTTAAGGGAACCGGGAAACGGAACGCGCTTGAGATCGCGATCGAGACCGACCGGCTCGGCGGCAACTTCGACGCCTTCACGATGCACGAGGAGACCGGATTCGCGATGAAGGTCATCGACCGGGAACTTGTCAAAGCGTTCGAACTGCTGGCCGACCTTTTGACGGATCCGACTTTTGACGAACGCGAACTCAAACGCGAACAGAAGGTCATCATTGAAGAAATAAAGATGACCGAGGATTCGCCCGAAGAGTTCCTTCACGAGATCTTCTGCGAAAGACTGTTTCCGGGTCACCCGCTCGGACGGGCGATCGCCGGAACCCCGCGCACCGTCCGGACCTTCAACGCCGATACGACCCGCCGCTATCATCGGGAACATTTCGGACCGCATAATCTCATCATCGCCGCCGCCGGTAATGTCGAACATTCGCAGATCGTCGATCTCGCGTCAAAGTATTTCGGAGACCGGACATCGGCTGAGATCAAGGATCAGGTGGCCGAGACACCCGAACTCGACGCGCCGATCGTGGTCAGGAAGGAAAAAGGCCTCGAGCAGGCGCATCTGATCATTTCTGCTCCGTTCGTATCGGCGCGGAGCGAACACCGATACGCGGCCGACGTGCTGGTCAACGCCATCGGCGGCGGCACTTCATCGCGTCTGTGGCAGAAAATCCGCGAAGAGAACGGGCTCGCATACTCGGTCGGTGCCAGCGCGGCAATGTATCAGGATTGCGGGGTATTTACGATCTTCGCCGGAACATCGCCAAAACAAACCGAGAAGGTCCTTGATCTCGCGCTCGCCGAACTCCGCTCGGTCGCGCGTGACGGTATCAATCCTCAAGAGCTGGACCTGATGAAGTCGCAGACGCTTGCGTCGATCGTTCTCGGCCTCGAAGATTCCGCCAACCGCGCCTCGACGCTGGCACGGCTCGAAATGGTGCACGGCCGCCAGATACCGATCGAGGAAACGCTCCGCCGAATCGACGCGGTCACGATCGACGAGGTTCGCGCGCTCGCGGCCGAGTTCTTCCGGTCCGAGAACATCGGCTTCGGCGCTCTCGGAAACCTGAACGGGCTTCGGGTGAAACGCGACCGTCTCGCGATCTGAACCTATCGTCCCGGAAAACCGTAAGAACAACAACGAGGTGAGGATGAACATCAAAAAACTGTTTCTCTACGTCCTGATCGTTTCGGTCGCGGTGAGCGCGTTGATCGGGATCGGCGTCATCGTCTTCGGCAATTTCGGCGACTTTGAGACGCGGACTCTAATGACGACGACGGTCATCACGATCACGAGCATTCTCGGATTGGCCTGCGGTGCATACTTTGAAAGCGGAAAAGGAAGGACCCTTCCGATCGTCGGCATTGTTTCGGCGCTAGTTTCCTGCATTCTCTGGATTGTTGCGATCTGGGCTGGCGAACAGGAAAACAGCCTGTTTTTCAAGTCCCTCGCATCGGCCACACTGATCGCAGCATCGTGTGCCCATCTTTCGCTATTGTCGCTTGCGCGGCTTGACCGAAAGTTCATATGGGCAAAATACGCGACACACGCCTCAATCTGGACCTTGCTTGCGATCTTGCTCGCCGTCCTCTGGTTCGAGATAGAGGTCAACGACAACTTCCTCGCGCGAACACTCGGTGTGCTCGGGATCGTGATCGGCGCGCTGACGATACTGACTCCGGTGCTCCACAAACTCAGCTCGCGCGTTTTGAGCAACGATGAGATCGACGCCGAGATCGCGAAACTCCGGGCACAGATCGAGGAGTTGGAAAAAGCGAAACAGTCAGAACCGGGAGCGGTAGCGACCGGCAAAGCGAATCAGGCCCACGAGTAACCCGGCTTACTCTCTGGCTTGCTCTTGAACGGCTGGGCTGAACAACAGACAGCAATGAGCCTGCACAATCCGCCATCGGCAGAAGCGCCCCGTGCGATAGTCCTTGTTTCGGGCGGAATGGACTCGTGCGTGACCGCCGCGATGGCGCGCGATGCAGGATTCGAATTGGCGTTCCTGCACGTCAACTACGGGCAGCGCACCGAAGCGCGTGAACTCCGCGCCTTCAACGAGATCGCGGATTTCTACGGGGTCGACAAGCGGCTGGTCGTCTCGATCGGATATCTTGCCGAGATCGGCGGATCATCGCTTACGGACCGGTCGATGGAGGTTACCAAAGCCGACCTCGGATCGAAAGAGATCCCGACAAGTTACGTGCCGTTCCGGAATGCGAACATCCTCGCGATCGCGACGAGTTGGGCAGAGGTTTCCAGAGTGCGGGTGATCTTCATCGGCGCGGTCGCAGAGGATTCGAGCGGCTATCCTGATTGCCGGCGCGAGTTCTTCGATGCATTCGAACACACGATCGAGACCGGAACAAAGCCTGGGTTCGCGGTAGAGATAAGAACCCCGATCATCGGTCTGACGAAGGCCGAGATCGTCCGAAAAGGCATCGAACTCGGAGCGCCGCTGCACCTGTCGTGGTCGTGCTACCGCTCGGAAGAAAAGGCCTGCGGCATTTGCGACTCGTGCGCCCTTCGTCTCCGCGGATTCGACCGCGCCGGCGTCACCGATCCGATCGAATACGAAACAGTGCATAGTGCATAGTGCATAGTGCATAGTGCATAGTGCATAGTGCAGAGCGCAGAGTGCAGAGTGCAGAGTGCAGAGTGCAGAGTGCAGAGTGCAGAGTGCAGAG
>CAZARD010000170.1:0-6433 GCA_964487505.1 uncultured Blastocatellaceae bacterium
GAATTTCCTCGTCGAACTCGACGAAAGCCACATCATCTCCTCGGCCATCAACTGATCCCAAATTACGCGATTGAGAAACTTGCCAGCGAATCTTACCGAATAGCGCGAATCAAAGAGCCCATCACAGATTACGCGATAGAGCGGCCGAACGTCTTTTCGCCACCAATAGCAAGGATTCTCCGGGAATTTTCAGTGTTTTCTTCGCCTGGTTCGCGAAATCCGTGGCGAGATCTTTCCGGTGCGCAATCCGGGGTCATTAGGGATCGACGGTTACGCATTCGCGAAGATCTGCGGAAATTCGCTGACGGATTCAGAAAGCCTGCGAAAATCTGAAGTGAATCTGTCCCTGGCGGACCTGATAGATCGCGTCCGGTCCTGCCGGTTGCGGAATCCGAAACCGCGGCGGATTGAGCAGATAACCGTAATCAAAACCGAATTCCCCACCGACCGGAGTCTTGATCCGGAAACCGATTCCGACGGTGTGCGTCCATAGCATTCGCAGATTCTGGCGGAACACATCGTTCGCCGGGACGTCAGGCGGGTTGAATATGTCGCTGATCCGCCGGAACACGTTTCCGCCGTCGTAGAAAGGGACGGCGCGGACCGACTTGCTGACCGGAACGCGGGCTTCGAGATTCACAATCGCGAGCGCGTTGCCGCCGAAAGGGACGGTGAAAGGATTGAGCGTCACGATCTGGCCGCTCTGGTTTCGAAAAGTCCCGGTCGGAACGATCACGACGCGCGGTCCCGCAGATTCGAAATCGAACCCGCGGATCGAGGTCGAGCCGCCGGCGAAGAACCGCTCGCTGATTGGCAGGATCCCGTCAAGGTCCGGGAATTGCAACGAGTTGAAGCGGCTTCGCTTTGAGAAGACGTTGGCAAGTCCGATCACGGCACGGCCGGCGAAAGTGGTGTTCTTCAGAAACGGAACCGTGTAGAAGCGGTAGTACGAAGCCTGGAATTTTTGAAATCCGATGTTGGCGCCGAGAAACGGCAAACTGACGTTGTACTCGGCCGTCAGATACTCGCCCTTTGTCGGATCGCCGGGATTGTAACGGCACGGCTCGCCGGCCTCGCCCTTCGAGATGATCTCGAGCACCGTGAACCGCTGATTGCAGTTTTCCCGCGTGTCGCGGACATAGGTCGTGCCGAATCCGCTTATCCTGACCTTCGCGTCCGGGAGCAAGAGGTCCTTGATCAGCAGGCTTTCGACGTTGAAAAGACGGACATCCTCGAAACGGTATCTAAGAAACAGCAGACTGCGTTCCTTGTAATTGATGGTCCGCGATGTCTCGGCCGAAAGCGTCAACCGGTTTATCGTCGGGTTGCCGGTCGCGTTTCCGAACTCGTCGATCGGGTTTCCGCCGGCATCGATGCGTTGGACGATGCCGAAGGTCCCTTTGTCGAATGCCGATCTGAAAAATCTCGTGACCGTCGAATCGCGTTGATACTGGGCCGAAAATGTGAGCGGCGAGAAGCGCTTCACGCCGTCCGCAGATCGGCCGTCGGCGATGAACCGCGGATCGACATAATCGACCTGAAAGATCTGCTGCAAGCGGCTGATCCGCACGCGTGCGCCGCCCTGCTGAAGCTTGCCGAACAGATTGTAATGACGGATATCGAACGAGCCGAACGGCCCGGCGTCTGTTGAGAAACCGCCGCCATAGGTGATCAGGCGGGGCGGTTGTTCATCGACGTTGATGACCACGTCGATGAGGCGGTTCCCGGTCGGGTCGTCGCCTGCCTGCTCGGTCTTGATCTCGACCCGCTTGAAGGCGTCGGTCGCGTAAAGGTTCTGTTCACTCGCGAAGATGTCGGCCGCGCGGAGGACGTTTCCGACACGGAGGTTGATGGCTTTGACGATCGCTTCCCGGCTAGTCCGGTCGTTTCCGCTGATCCGGATGCCGTTAATTACAACGCGCCTGCCTTCGTTCGTGACGCGGTAGATCAGCTTGATCCGGTCTTCGGTTTCATCGGTCGATCTCTCCTGTATCTCGAAATTGACCGCCGCCTCATAAAAGCCTTCGTTCGAGTAGAATTCGACAATTCGCTTGACCCCGTTCCGGATGCGCGCGCGCGAATAGTTTTGGCCGACGAGATTCGGGAGTTTCGTTCGAAGGTCGGCTTCGCTCAGCGCGCTATTGCCGATGATCTCGACCTCGTCGATCCGCGTCGGCCGCCCTTCGTTGACCACGAACGTGATGATCAGATCCTCGCCGTTTGGCGACACACCCTGTTTTACGTTGACGGTCGCGCTGCGGAATCCGAGCTCGCGCATCAGCGACTGGATCGTGTCGCGGTCCTCGCTGAGCAGTTCGGAGCTGGTGTAGCCGCGTCCGTAACCGAGATACGGAACGATCCCGAGAATCGACGCCTCCTGCGATTCCAGAACGGTTTTGACCTCTTCGACCGGAAGGAGTTTCGTGCCTTCGATCCGGATATCGACGAGTTTGAACTGCCGGTTCAGATCGGCCTCATAACGCACATCAACGGTTCGTTTGGATAGATCGGCGCCGGCGAGCGCGCTGCAGAGACTTTCGGTATCGTTCTCGATGAAGCTTGCCTCGTTTTCCGTGAACGCCGGCGCGACCGAGCAGATCGGCGTGACGTTCGCGAAGAAGAATCCCTGCTCCTGAAAATAGTTCTCAAGGCGGCGTTCGCCCTCGACGATCGCCGAATAATCGAGCGTGCCCTCGCGCAGGATAGGCAGCAATCGGACTCGGGTGCTGTTTCCAACCTTTTCCGGTCCCGATTCGATGTTGACGTTGACCGTCGCTCCGACGGTTCCGGTCAGCGCGAGGCCGACGGTGTTTGTTTCGGTGTCGAAAACGACGCGCGGTTCATTCAGGTCGGGAGCAAAGAACTTCTTTTCTCTCAGTGCGCGCTCGATCCGGGCGACATCCTCGCTGAGTTTCGCGCGCGAGAACTGGGCGCCGTTCCGGAGTTTCAGCTTCTGACGCACCGCGGCGGCGTCGAAACCGCTGATCTCGATCCGAAAATCGCTGACCTTTGACTGCGTATTCGGCGTGACGTCGAAACGGACCGCGACTCGGGTTTCGCTCGACAGCGGCGTTTGCGAGTACTTGACCTCCGAGTTGTAATAGCCCCGGTCACGCAAGTATTCGAGGATCGAGTTGGCGTTAGCCTGCAGGACCTGTTCGGTGATTGCCGTTCCGGGCGTCAGAAGGTTGAGTTTGAACAGGAGCTCGTCCTCGGTCACGACCTCACCGACGAACTTGCCGAGTTTGACCGAAACGCGCTCGGCCTGCGTTTTTCGCTTGATGACGAACCGAAGTCGAACCGAATCGCCTCCAATCGGTTCAGCCTCGACGATCACGGAGACGACGCGCCCCGTTTCGTAGATCTTTTGGATCGCGTCGCGGATCCGGACGGCCGAGTATTTCTCGCCGACCGCTTGTTTGGCGATCACGCGGAACTGCTCGGCGGCCGCCAGATCGCGGTCGTTTCCCTCGAATCGGATCTCGATCGGTTCGGCTATCTTTCGGCCGTCGAACTGACGCTGCGCGAATGCCGGAACTGACGTGAGCGTGACGATCAGCAGCGTCAGCGCGATGCTGATCATTGCCATCGTTGTTCCGATTCTTTCCGTGCGCGGAGACTTCATTTTGGTCCGAATGCCAAAGTCAAAACAATCCGAGATTCCGGCTTTGGGGAGCGAATACAGTCTAGCAAAAAGCCATTGCAAAACGAATGCGCGCACCTAACTGCCGAGGTCGCGCGCGACAAGCTCGGCGGCCATCTTTCCGGAGATCAGGACGAGCGGCATTCCGCCGCCCGGATGGGTCGTTCCGCCCGCGAAATAAAGGCCGCCGACATCCTTTGATTTGTTTCTCGGCCGCAAGAACGCTGACAGGATTCCGTTCGATGAGACGCCGTAGATCGATCCGCGGTTGGCCCGATACCGTTCCTCGAAATCGGCAGGCGTGATTAACTTCTCGATCTCGATCGACGAACCCAGGCCGGCGAGTCCGGAGCGTTCGAGCTTGTCGATCACCAGATCGCGATACGGGCCGGATTCGTGCGTCCAGACGGTGCGGTCGCTCGTGTACGGAGCATTGACGAGCACGAACAGGTTTTCGCAGCCTGCAGGCGCTTGCGTCGCGTCGGTCCGCGACGTCGCGCAGACGTAGACGGTCGGATCTGCCGCCGGCCGAAGGTCGTCGAAGATCGCCTCGAACTCGCTCCGGTAGTCGTCCGAAAAGAAAATGTTGTGGTGCGCGAGACGGTCGAATTTCCGGCGCGTGCCGAGGAGCAGAACAAATCCGGAGCACGACGGCTCTATCCGGTCGAGCTTCGGTTTGGGATACTCGCGGCTGGTGACCAAATGCCGGTACGTGTGGATCGCGTCCGAGTTCGCGATCACCGCATTCGCGTCGATGGTTTCGCCCCCGGCAAGGCGGACGCCGCCGACCGAGCCGTTTGCGACGATGATCTCGACGACCTCGGAGTTGAATCGGAACGAGGCGCCGCAGCGCTCGGCAAGACGCGCGACGGCTTTCGGGATCTCGTAGATCCCGCCGGACGGGTACCAGGCCCCGAGCCCGAACTCGACATACGGAATCAACGAGAACGTCGCCGGGACCTTGTACGGCGACGATCCGTTGTAGGTGGCGAAGCGATCGAACAACTGCCGCGTCTTCGGCGACCGGAAGAAACGTGAAACGTGCGAGTCGAGCGAGCGCAGCGCCGAGATCTTCCAAAGATCGCCGAGGTTGGAAAGATCGAATACGCCGGGCAGATCGCTCAGGTTGTACTTCAGGAAGGTGCGCTCGGCGACCTCGAATTTCTCACGCGAATCAGCGAGAAACTTTCTGAACCCGTCGGCGTCGGACGGTTCGATCGCTCCGATTCGACGCGCCGTCTCGTCAGCATCAGCCGAAGCATCGAAAACGGTCCCGTCCGACCAAAAATAGCGGCAGATCGGGTCGAGCCGCCTCAGTTCGAGATCCTCCGAGAGCGACGCTCCGCAGAAATCGAAAAGTTCCTCGAAGACGTGCTTCATCGTCATCAGCGACGCCCCGGTGTCGAACGTGAAGCCTTCAGATTCGAAAAGGTTCACCTTTCCGCCTGCGCGCTCGTTCTTCTCGACCACGGTCACTTCGAAACCCATCTTCGCTAAGCGCGCCGCGGTCGAAAGTCCGCCGAGTCCGGCCCCGATGACGACGATCTTCTTCATTCGGAATATCTTAAACATTCTGAGGAACATACGGAATTCGCGGCGGTCGGAGATTGACAGCGATCGATGCATCGACTATCCTCTTAATGAAAACGAATTTCATTGTCGCAGGTGAAACCGATGAAAGTTAAGAAGAAATGCTGCAAGAAATACAAGAAAGGCAAAGCCTGCAAGAAATGTCCCCTTTACTGCAAGAAAGGCTGATCAGGGCTCGCCGTTGAACCGTTTCTCCGGCCGCGAAATACTCCCCGCAACCGTCGCCGCTCGGTACGTTCGCGTGTTAGAATAATCGACTGTCTCCGCACGCTCTTCCTGAAACCAAAACTCGCGGAGACCGTATTGTTCGCAATGACAAACTCAACGCACGATCCGAATCTTGTCAGCTGGATCGAGTCGGCGAATCGGCCCGATTCCGATTTCCCTCTTCAGAATCTTCCCGTCTGCCGATTCTTCCGCGGAAACGATCTCCAGATCGGAATCGCGGTCGGAGACTACGTTCTTGATTTCGAGCCGTTCTACAACTCGTTCATAGCCGACGGATTCAAGCCCGTCGATCTGGAGCTCGCGGCAAGTTCGGAGGTTCGGGCGGCGTTGATCGAAGCGCTTTCGGCCGATGCGAAGGAATCGACGCGGAATCTGGTCCGGGACCACTACCTGACGCCGATCGCGACGGCGAAGTTCGCACTGCCGTTCGAGATCCGCGACTACACCGATTTCTATTGTTCGATCTTTCACGCCACGAACGTCGGCGCGATGTTCCGTCCCGACAATCCGTTGTTGCCGAACTACAAGTACATCCCGATCGGCTACCACGGGCGCGCTTCCTCGATCGTCATTTCGGGAACCGACGTCCGCCGGCCGCACGGCCAGAACCGGGCCGATGCCGAGAATCCGCCGGTCTTCGTCCCGTGCCGGAATTTCGACTACGAAATGGAGGTCGGTTTCTTCGTCCGGAAAGGAAACCGTCTCGGCGAGCCGATCCCGATCGACCGGGCCGAGGAGCATATCTTCGGCCTTTGCCTCGTCAATGACTGGTCGGCGCGCGACATTCAGGCCTGGGAGTATCAGCCGCTCGGTCCGTTTCTCGCGAAGAACTTTGCGACGACCGTCTCGCCGTTCGTCGTCACGATGGAGGCGCTCGAACCGTTCCGCGTGCGGGCGTTCGAACGCGAAAAGAGCGATCCGCAGCCGCTTGAGTATTTGAACGGCGTTTCCGATCAAGAGCGGGGCGGAATC
>CAZARD010000171.1:0-6383 GCA_964487505.1 uncultured Blastocatellaceae bacterium
TCAGTTCAAATTCGCATATCGATTACGTCGGACGAATAATCGACGCGCTCGACGCGGAAGATCCGCCGGGATCCGACGATTACGGGTTCGGTCAGTTCGTGAGGCTTCCGCTTGAGGACGGCAGTGAGATCATTGGCGTCATTTACGATTCGATCCTCGTTAATCCGGATTACGCGAACTATGGGCCGCGACTGTCGCCGAAACCCGAACTTCGAAGTTTCAGCCCGGACTATCTGAGCGAACAGGGATTCCTGATCGGCATTTTGCTGCTCGGCAGCCGAACCGGTGACGGCGACGTAACACACGGCGTCCCGCGCCGCATCGTTCCGGCCGGACAGGAGGTGCTCGGTCTCGATCCCGGGGGAATCGTGAGCTTTCATTCGGATGAAGACGGCAATGTTCGCCTTCGTTACTATTCCCACGTCGTCGCGCACGCCGGTCAATTTGCGCTTCCGCTACTCGAGTCGATCATCGAACAACTCGGGTCGAAGATGCCGCATCGTGAGGCCCGGCGGCTCGCCGTACTGAAAGAATCACTGGCTTGGCAACGCACGCTCGGTGCGAAACGTCTATGAAGTACGACAGTGGGAAACGAAAGCGCGGATCGGAGAAATGGGATTCGGTGGTCCATTTTCGCTTCCCCACACACGGCTATCTATTCTTCCTGGAGTTTTGAGTTATGAAATCTTTGATCTTTGTGGGCTTGCTGATCTCCGCGTGTTCCGTTTTCGCCGGCGCTCAGCCGCGGCCGGTTGAGACTTCGCCGCAGCGCGGACCGGTAAAACCGGCGCCGGCTTCGTTTTCCGCCAAATATGAAGGCGGAATGTACGGGTTCGGCAAGAAAGAGGAAGGCACGCTGAAGTTCGACGACGCCAACGAACGGCTCGTCTTCTTCGGCAAGCAGCAAAAGGAGCTGTTCGCGATCCCTTACAGCGCGATGCTGATCGTCTATCCGCAGTCGCAGTCGGTACAATCGACGACCGGAAAGGTCGTCAGCGTCATCCCGTACGCCGGCCTTCTCGGCGGATTCATCAAGGAAAAGCGAAGATATCTGGTGATCAATTTCGATGACCCCGATGTCGAAGCCAAGGGAACGGTGAATTTCAAGATCGAGACCGCCGAATTGCTCGATTCCGTGCTCGCGAAGCTCGCCGATGAGGCGGAACTCAAACAGCGCGGCGAGGCCTATTACCGGCCGAAAGCGGTGAAGATCGAAGATTGAGCCTCACGGACAGACGCCGAGTCGATATTCGCGATCGCCGGTGTTCGTTACGAGCGTGCTGGTCGCGAGGTGGAAAGTAATTCAACCCAGATTACGCGATTAGATCACTTAACGGCGTTTCGCCACGGATTGCACGAATTCGCACATATTATTCCGTGTTTTGTTCGCGGAATTCGGGAAATCCGTGCCGGAGTTTTTCAAGCGCGTTATACGGGTTCAACCCCAAGAGATGACAGTCGCGTTTTCGAAGCCCGACGCACAACTTGAGCATCAGCCGTCGTAGAGGTCGGCAGAATGCGAACCTCGCAATCGGGCAGAACCATACGACTCGTTTTGGGCTGATCAACGGCCTGCTCCTGTCGCCCTCCACGAGGGCTTATCACAAATCCAAAATCGAAAATCCCAAGTCCAAAATCGAATTAGCCGACGTCGCCGAAGCGGTGCTCGAGGATCGACGCGATCGCGATCGCGGCCGTTTCGGCGCGCAGGATCCGACCGCCGAGCGTGACGATCTCAAATCCGCTTGACCGCGCAAGCTCAAGCTCGGCATCGTCCCAACCGCCTTCCGGACCCGTAACGGCGGTGATCGCTGTGCGCGCCGAAAGGTCGCCGAGCGGTGCGCCGCTGCGTTCCGAGAACAAAAGCACCGTTTTGCCCACGGATCCCGAACAGAACCGCGCGAACCCGATCGGCTCGTCGATCACCGTCAAACGCGCCCGCCCGCACTGTTTCGTCGCTTCGAGCGCGATCCGGCGCCATCGCTCCGCGCGCTTTTCGACATCCTTCGGCTTAACGTCACCGCGCTTGGTGATCAGCGGAACGATCCGCGAGACGCCGAGTTCGACGGCCTTTTGCGTCACCAGATCGAATTTGTCGGATTTGAGCAGCGCGACCGCGAGCGTCAGTTCGAGCGGCGATTCCGGCGCCGACGGCGCGATCTCCGAAATAACCGACAATGCCGCACCGTTCTTCGAGATCCGGTCGATCCGCGCCGTAAATTCGTGGCCTTTTCCATCGAACACGGCCACGACTTCGCCCTCGCGCAAACGCAAGACATCCCGCAGATGACGCGCTTCATCGCGTTCAAGTTCGACGCGCAACGGAGCGGCGGTTATGGCGGGCGAATAGAATCTACGCATTTTCCTCCGGGTCGGCGGGCTGAAAGCGCTCCTTAAAATCCTTGGAATCGATCCGCAGTTCGAGCCAGTTCGCGAATATCTCGGGCGTTTGCAGAAAAAGCGTCAGCCATTCTCCAATCTCGGTCAGTTCGGCCCGTTTCGGCCCGTCGATCCGCGGATTCCGCGATGCGTCGATCGCCCGCGAGCGCGCCTCCATCAGCCTTTCGCGGAGCCTTCTGGTCCTTTCCGGGCTCAGCGCCTTCCGGCGTTCGACCTCGACGGCCCGCATCGATCTGACCGCATTCGGAATCGAATCGAACCGGTAGAACGTTTCATCGAGCGCTTCGTCCCGCAACGGTTTCTTCCGGCTGACGAACAGTGTCATTATCTCCGAATGCCTCAACTCCGCGCCCTCGTCCGCGAGCAGCCGCGCGATCGTCATCGGCGAATCGACGGCGCCGGCCCCGAAACGCGCTTCGATCGCCGTTTCGATGGCCTCGATCTCGACCGCACCGACGCTTTCGCAGTCGAGTTTCTCCCAAACCTCAATGATCAGGTCGGTCTTTGTGCGTGAAGTCCACATTCTTCAGTCGGCGCTTGAAAGCGGCGGCGGGCCGTCGGCAGATTCGGCGACGGCGCGAATGAGATCGGTCGAGGAATGATCTTTCGGGTCGCCGACGATCGCGACGCGGCCGCCGTACTCGCGGACGATCTCGCGTTCCGGCACCGTATCGGTCGTGTAATCGGTTCCCTTGGCGTGGACGTCGGGCCGGAGAGCCCGGATCAATTCGGTGACCGTCGGCTCATCGAAGACCGTCACCAGATCGACCATACGAAGTGTCGCGACGATCTCGGCCCGCTCTTTCGCCGGTATGAACGGACGGTTCCGCCCCTTGAGCGCGCGCACCTGATCGTCGGAATTGATCGCCACGACCAGCACATCTCCGAGTTCGGAAGCTCCCTGCAAATACCGGATATGGCCGACGTGAAAGAGGTCGAAACAGCCGTTCGCGAGGACGACCGACAAGCCGTCCCGGCGAAGGTCGCCGATCGCGGCGATGAGCCGGGACCGATCGAGGATCGGCGCGTTTTCGTGTGCGTTGTTCATACGGTCGCGATCTGGCTCTCGCCGAGGGAACGCAATAACTCTTCCGGGGCGACGGTGGACGTGCCCTTTTTCATCACGACGAGCCCGCCGGCGTGGTTCGCCAGCACCGCGCTTTCGGCGAATCCGAGGCCGGAGGCGAGTCCGAGCGCGTAGACCGCGATCACCGTGTCGCCGGCGCCCGTGACATCGACCGGTTCGAGCGGGCCGACCGCCGGAAACGAACGGGGAGCCAGACCTTTTTCGACGAGGAGCATTCCATTGTTGCCGCGCGTCACGAGAAGGGCATCGAATCCAAGCCGGTTCCGAAGTCCTTCGCAATCGGCCTCGCGAAAGTCCGTTCCGAGAATCTGCTCGACCTCTTCCTGGTTCGGGGTCGCCGATGTCGCGCCCGAAAACTCCGCGAGCCGGAAACGGGAATCTACAACGACCGGGATTTCGTGTTTGCGTCCGAGATCGATCGCCAGGGCCCCGATCTCGGGATCGGCGGCGCCGTAGTTGTAATCGGACACCACGATCGCATCGGCATCGGCCGCTGCCTCGCGAAGATTCCTTTCGATCAGCGCGCGGGTTTCGGCATCAAGCCGCGCGTCGTTCTCGTAGTCGATCCGGATGACCTGCTGCCGCGCCGCGTAATGCTGTCCGGCAAGAACCCTGACCTTCGTCGTCGTCGAGTAATCGCCCGAAACCGTGACCCGAGACGTGCCGACTCCGGAGTCGCTGAGGCGTCGGAGAAGTTCCGCGCCGCTTTGATCTTTGCCGACGACGCCGATTGACTCTACCGCCGCGCCCAGGACCGCGATGTTCGTTGCCGCGTTCGCGGCGCCGCCGGCCAGAGTTTCGGTCTCGTCATGGCGAAGAATGAAGACCGGCGCTTCGCGTGAGACCCGGTTGATGGTGCCGCGCAGAAACTGATCGGCGACGAGATCGCCGACGACGACGATGCGCTTCTGCCGGAACCGTTTCTCGATCAATTCGCCAAAGTCCATTTCTAAACAAGTTACTATAACTGTGCCGGCAAACAAAAAGGTTGAAGGCCCGAAAGCCTTCAACCCTTGGATCGTCAGATTCGAAAAGATCAGTGCGTGTCGTAAGCCGCAACCGGGAAATCGCTTGCCAATCCCCATTGCGTCACGTTCAGCACATTGTCCGAACTGCGCAGAACGTAGAAACTGCCGTTCGAATCGCGCCAAACCGCGAGGTCGGTTTTGCCGTCGCCGTCGTAATCGTTCTGGGCGTTCAGGTCCGAACCCGTGACGCCGTAGGTCTGCGCGATCAATCCGCCGTCCGAACTCCTCAGGATGTACCAGACGAGACCCGAGGTCGGCGTTGTGCCTTCGCGAACGACCGCGAAATCGGTCTTGCCGTCGCCGTCATAATCGCCAGGCACGACAAGGTCGTTCGTCAGCCCGAATCCCTGGACCGTCAATCCGCCATTGCTGCTGCGCAGGACATAGAAGGTCGATTGCGAAGCGGCAGTCGCACCCGGGCGCTGAACCGCAAGGTCAAACTTGCCGTCACCGTCATAATCGCCGCACGCCGTGTAATCCGTCGCAAGACCGAACTGTTGAGCGAAAAACGAGTTGTCGAGGCTGCGCCAGACATACCAGATCATCGCTCCGTTCGAGCGGCGGACGACGGCATAATCGTTTTTGCCGTCACCGTCGTAATCGCGACTGACCGGCTCGTCGCCGCTGATCCCGAACTGGAACGCCGTGAACGTGTTGTTCGAGCTGTTCAGGCGATACCAGACTCCGTCCGTGTCGCGCCAGACCGAGATGTCGCCCTTGAGGTCGCCGTCGAAATCGCCCGGAGCCATATAGTCCAAGTTCGCCAATCCAAAGGTTTGGAAGATAAAGCCGCCGGCGCTCTTGTTCACGTACCAAACGTTCGTGCTCGGCCTGAAGACGGTGTAATCGGCTTTGTTGTCGCCGTCAAAATCGAGTGCGCGACGGAGTTTCACCTGGGCCGTCGCCGAAGCAACGAACAAAACGAGAACGGCAAAAAGAACGCCGAATTTGCCGAATTTGGTCAAAATACTTTTCATCTTTTCTTCCTTTTCTTGATTGATTCCTTCAGAGGCTTAGACGAGTTGCGTTCGCCAATCTCCAAAACGAGAATGTCAAATAATACTACTTAAGCCCCGCAATGTGCAACACAATTAATGCCGTTATGCGGAACCGGCAACGACGTTGATTCAAGCACTTAGACGCGCCGGCCGGCAATAAAGTTGGAAAATACGCAACTTTTCGGACGACTAATTTCGCGTTTGGTTAACGTTCAGCGTTTGCCCGCCGATCGTGATGGTCGCCGACCTCGAATTTGTCATCGCGGTCGCGACGCGAAATGTTACGGATCCCGACCCGCTCATGATCGGCGGACTCGAAACGAAAAGCCAGTTCGCGTTGCTTTTGACCGAATAGTCGCAATTCTGCGCCGCGCTGACGTTGATCGTGAAAACACCGCCTTTAAGCCTCACGTTCAGGTTGTTCTGTGAGAGGCCGAACGAACAAGTCGTCTGATTCTGAAGCGCGTTGGCGACGTTCAGTCTTCCGCCGCTTCTGACAAGGGTGGACCAAGCCGCGAGCGGATCGACGGAATTCATCAGCGTCGCCTTCAACGACGCGACCGAGAGTCCCGGATTGTAGGCCGCCAGCAAAGCGGCCGCGCCGGCGACGTGCGGTGTCGCCATCGAAGTGCCGCTCTTCGAGCCGTAACTCGAATCGGTCGAAAAAGTCGTGCTGTTGATGCTTGAACCGGGAGCCGCGAGATCGACGCTGGTCGTTCCGAAATTCGAAAAACTCGACATCGCATCGGTCGAGGTCGATGAAGCGACCGTCAGGATCGTCGGCAGATTGTAGCTACCCGGATAGTGCGGCGCTCCGGTGTCGATGTTGCGCGCACTGTTTCCGGCCGCGAAGACGTTCAGCACGCCGGC
>CAZARD010000172.1:0-6330 GCA_964487505.1 uncultured Blastocatellaceae bacterium
TTTTAGCCGCCTGACCAAGCGCCCGATCTCAAGAATATCTCGGGCGAAGCCGGCCTCGGGCCAGTCAAGTTCAATGCTGAGCTTCGAGATTCCTTTTTCAATACCCAACGTCGGTAGGAACCGGTGTTCGTAGAGCTCGGCGAGATATTTCCGCTTCAGATACCCGAGCTTTGTCAATTCGAGCTTGCCTTCTCTCATCGCAAGGCGAAGCATTTCTTCAACCAGGCGAAACATCGGCACCTTGTTCATCACCTCATCGTTTAGCCCGTTGCGCAGCCCGACGGCGGCGCCAGCGGAGCCGACCGGCCTCAGTACTTTGTCCATCTGGACGGACGAAAGCCCACAAAAATCCTCATTCGGCCGGGAATTCATCTTCGCGACCGATTTTTCGATCGCCTTTTGCAGCAGCGCCAATTCGATTTGCTGTGAAATCTGATCTTGTTTCATTTTGTTGGTACCCGAAAGGAGAAATGTGATTGAATTGTCCGATCAAGCAGATTCCCAGTCAACTCTCCGGATGCCCGTTTTTGGATGAAATCTCCGACCTGATCGATCTGAATTCCCATTGCGGCGCGAAAGCGTGCCGCGAGTCACCGGGCTTCGCTGTGGTCGGGCACGCTTGCTTCGCGCGTGTTTCTGCATCCGCTTCGCGGACACATCAGTCGTATCGAAGCTCAAAGATATCCCGCAGTTCCTTGTTCGGCAGGTTGCCGATCCAGGTTTCACCCGTCCCGACCGTCATTTCGGCAAGTTCGCGTTTGCTCCGGATCATCTCGTTGATGCGTTCTTCGAACGTGTTGCCGGTGATCAGCCGATAGACCATCACGTTCCGGCTCTGTCCGATACGGTACGCGCGGTCGGTCGCCTGCGCCTCGACCGCCGGATTCCACCAGAGATCGTAATGGATCACATTCGAAGCGGCCGTCAGATTCAGCCCGGTGCCGCCTGCCTTGAGCGAAAGCACGAAGATCTTGTTTGCGCGTTCGTTTTGGAACGTTTCGACCATTTCATCGCGCCGCTTCCGCGAGGTTCCGCCGTGCAGAAACAAGGTTTCCGCCCCGAATCTCCGTTCGATGAACTTGACCAGCAGATCACCCATTTCGCGGTATTGGGTGAAAATGAGCGCCTTTTCACCGGCATCGATAATGTTCTCGAGCAGCGACAGCATCAATACCGATTTGCCCGAAACTTCCGGCGAGTCCGGACCTTTCTTGAGGTACTGGAACGGATGATTGCAGATCTGCTTGAGACCGAGGATCATTTGCAGAACCAGTCCCTGACGCGCGAAATTCTCTTCGGTGCCTTCGATCGTTCTGAGAGCCATTTTGACCGTGTTTTCGTAGATCGCCGCCTGCTCTTTTGTCAGCGAGCAAAGCTGGTCGCTCTCGACCTTGTCGGGGAGATCCGAAATGACTGATTTATCGGATTTCAGCCGGCGGAGCAAAAAAGGAGCCGTCGCACGTTTGAACCTCTCGAGCGAATCCCGGTCCCTTTCGTTCTGTATCGGTTTGGCGAAAACCTCGTTGAACTTCCTGAGCGAGCCGAGGTATCCGCGATTGGCGAAGTCCATAATGCTCCAATACTCCGAGAGCCGGTTTTCGACCGGCGTTCCGCTCATCGCTATGAACGTCCCTGCTTTGAGCGATTTGATGGCTTTGGTCTGCGCCGTTTCGGCATTCTTGATATTCTGGGCCTCATCAACGATCACGGCGAACCATTTCACTTTTTTGAATCTTTCCGCATCGCTCCGGACAACGCCGTACGTCGTCAGCACCACGTCGTTGTCTTCCAGTTGAAGTTCCCGGGATGCTCCGTGATATGTCCCGACGGTCAGCGTCGGCGCGAATTTTTCGATCTCCTTCCGCCAGTTGGTCAGGAGACTGGTCGGAACGACGACCAACGCCCGTTCTTCAGCGAGGCGGTTTTCCTGTTTGAACTTCAATAGCGCGGCGATAACCTGAAGTGTCTTCCCGAGGCCCATATCGTCTGCGATCAAACTGCCGAATCCGAGCAGGGTGTTTTTGTAAAGCCATTCGAATCCGCGCCGCTGATACGGACGCAGTTCCGCCTTCAAGTCCGCGGGCAACGGAACGTCCGGTATCTCGGTGAGCTCGTTGATCGATTCCCGAAGGCCCGCATCGAGCGAGGCGAAGGCTCCGCGGTATTCTTCGGTCAACGCGGCCTGGAGAAGTTCGGTTTTCGGGATCTGATGCGTCTTGCCCAGGCTCTCGCGCAACTTCTCCAGATCCTCTGCGTTGAGATAGATATACTGACCTTTCAATTTGACGATTCCGGACAATTCCCCGACAAGCCGCGAGAACTCCTCCGGGTCCAGGCTCTCGTCGCCGACCGCTATCCGCCAATCGAAATCAAGCAAATTGTCGAGCCGAATGAACGAGCGGTCCGTTCCGGCGTTCGACCGTTTCAATTTGATCGAAACCTGAGGTCGAACCAGACGTTTGAGCGACTTCGGCAAAATCAGATCGATCCCGAAAAGGCGCATTATCGGAAGAACTTCATAGAACAGCGCGGCGAAGCGGTCCGAGTCGAAGTACAGGGTCTGCGCTCGGGTGTCGCGAACCAGCTCGCCGAGTTCGGGAAAGTACTCGGCGAGCATCATTAGGTCTTTGAGGACACCGAACCTGATCGTCTGAAACTCTCTGGCGGACAGGAATTTGCCCAACGCGATCGGGGCATCGAACGGTTTCTGCTTGTTCTCAACCAAGGCTTCGATCCCGAATAGCGCCTTTCCGGTCTCTTCGAAATCCTTGACGCGCAGAGCCGGAGCGAAATCCTTGTGCGGCAGCGAAAAGCGGTTGAGCCAAAGCTGAATGGTTTCGGGCGTCAATTGGTCTTCCCGGCGCAATGCGCGCCAGGGTTTTCCTTTGAAGAACATCTCGCCCGATCGCTCGACGTCCGCATTGGAAATCCCGCTCCAGTTCTTCATTATCTCCGTGAGAAAAAGCGAACAAAGCGCAAGCGTTTGACTCTCGCCGACGACAGGCAATTCTCTCGTCTTACCACGACCCTCCTGCCGGAAAAACAGAATGCCGCGCGGAACCAGCGCGTGAACCTGTCGGAAGGCGCCCTCCGCGGATCGGTTGATCGTCGCCGGAATCCATCGAACGCGATAGGTTTCTTCGTCCGTCTGCACCAACTGCGGTACGACTGCGCCGTGTTTGACCAGGTTGAGCGCAAGAAAATAGATGGTTCTCAGCGCGATGACCGGATCGCGGTAGTCGAAAAGTTCCTTTTCTTCAATCCTGATCAGCGCCTCGGAAAGTTCATCGAGTTTCCGGCAACTTCCGGCGTTGATCGAGGCGATCTCAAGGTTGCCGTCGACGGTGATCGTCACGGAATCGTGCGCGGCAATCGATGGTGTCGGATGATCGTCCTTTGGCGTGTCTGTCCGATCGTCCGGGAAACGGTCATCCGCCGCCGGCGACCCGTTCAGGTGCGAGAAATATTTCGAAACGTTCTTCGCCGCCGATTTCAAAGCTTTGACGTAGATCTCCCTGAAATCCCCGCGTAGGTAGAACAACGGTCTCGCCGGCAGGAGGCGCGGAAGCTGTTCGACGAGATCTTCGATGTCCGAAAAGTCAAGCGCCGCATATTTCTCCTGATCGGGTGCCGAAGATTCATTCGCATCGGTTGCTTTGGTTGTCAGGAGTTCCGCGGTTTTCGGAATTGAAATTTTGACCTGTTCCTCGATCCTGATCCCGCGCCGTCCCAGTTCAGCCAGAAGATCGAGCCCGTGTATCTCAAAAACGACGAACGGACTCCTGTCTATTTCGCGAGAAATGACATAGACGACCGCGGCGATGTGTTTGCAGGGCACGGCCGCGTCGGGACAAGAACAGTACATCGCAAAATCGTTCCACCGCCTCGGAAAAACCTGGATGCCGATGGACTCCGCCATCGACAGGATACGCGGATCGAGATTGCGGTTGAGCAGGCTTGAGATCAGTGCGGGATCGTCCGCGATCCGATCCATGATCTCAGCGGTTTGTTCGTCTGAAAAGGCCGGAATCCCGATCGATACCCGATACGTACGGGTTCCCCGAACCGTCGCCGAAATCCTGTTTGCCGCGACCTCAAATGACTTGACCGAACCGTTGTTCGCGTATGATCGGCCGCGCGGCAGCCGATTGCTCCGATCGACCGCCACCAGAGCATTGAGCCATTGCTTGCCCCACCAGGTTTGTCCGTATTCGACACGAGCCATATCTACCGTAAATGTATTATCCGATCGACCGATAACGCAATTCGCAATGATCGAAACGTGCGTCGGAGCCCGATCGGGACGAGGGCGTCCCGCGTTTGTCTGTCTTGATTCCGTTTGCCAAATCAAGCCGGCCCGAGTCTCGGCGAAGGGGTACGAAGCGCGACGGAGGCCTGCATATGGGCCGACCGACAGAGTCCCTCGGCGCACTGCTGTTTGTTCGGGGTCATTTTGCCGCGGATCTCACGAGTCCTTTCTTCTGTTTCAGAGTTCGGCGAGTCGGATTTGGTGACGGGTTGGCGGAGATCGCCGACCGGGAAGGCCGATTCGATCTGTCGGTCTTGGCGGCAGTTGAGGAGAGCCGCGCGTATTCTTAACGACAAACGGGTCACTCGTGACGGTAGGGCTTCCGTTCGAATCGGTCGAGCAGAGGTCGTAGGCGTTCGACCGCTTTGGCGTGGACTGCGCCGTTTGAGGCGAGTATGCCGTTGTGGTTCTGTATGTCGCGGGTGTTGTACTCGATCCCGCGTCCGAAGATGTCGGTCAGGCGGCCGCCGGCTTCTTCGACGATGATCTCGGGCGCGCAGGTGTCCCATTGTTTGGTGCGCGGCGAAAGATGTATGTAAAGATCCGCTTCGCGCGCCGCGATGAGGCCGATCTTGAGCCCGACCGAACCGCGCCTGATCTCGCCGGCAATTCGGAATTCCTCGACGACGCGCGCCATTCGCTTGCTGTAATGATCGCGCGACGCGGCCATCGTGACCCGGGAAAGGTGACGCTGGCCCGAGACCTCGAGCCGTTGCGGGGATCCGTCGCCGACGACGCGGAACGCGCCCGAATTCTTGGCCGCGAAAAGAAGCGTCTTCTCGTTCGGCAGAAAGACGACGCCGAGGACCGGTTTACGGTCTTCGACGAGCCCGATCTGGACGGCGAAGTCGCCGTCGCGTTTGATGAAGCCCGAGGTGCCGTCGAGCGGGTCGATCATCCAGACCCTTTTGCGCTCGAGTCGATGATGAGTGTCGGGCTCTTCTTCGGAAAGTATGCCGTCGGAAGGGAATTCGGCTTCAAGCCCGTCGACGATGATCCGGCTCGCCGTGCGGTCGGCGATCGTCACGGGCTCGGCGAAATCATCGACGCCGATCTTCTCTTCGGCTTCGAATCCGTTCCGGTAGAAGTCGAGGATGGTTTCGCCGGCTTGTCTCGCGAGACTGATCGCGATCGAGAGTTCATTGGAAAGCATAAGCTAGTATATAGTGCGTCGGCGTACTGAACGCAACGTGCTGATCCGGTTCGGGCCGCGGAGCGCAAATGGGAAAACAATCCCCTGGTTCTTCTCCGGGGCGGATTTGCTCCGGGCGAGCCTTTAGCTGATAGCTATCAGCTTTCAGCCGGCGTCTCGCGAGTTCGATTTGCAAATACGACCAAATTCGCCACCGCACGGGAGTGCAAGCTTTGCTCTTTGTTTCGAAACCCACTATTCTCGATTTTTGCATCAATATGGCCGAAACGATCGCATTCACGAAAGGCGCTGACCGCGCCGTTGTTTATGAGGAACTCGTGCCCCAGATCAGGGCGTTGGTCGAGGGCGAACGGGATCTGATCGCGAACCTCGCAAACGTCGCGGCAGTGCTCAAGGAGGCGTTCGGATTCTTCTGGGTCGGATTCTATCTCGTCAAGGACGGCGAACTGGTGCTCGGGCCGTTTCAGGGCAAACTCGCCTGCACCCGGATCGCCTTTGACCGCGGTGTTTGCGGGCACGCCTACACGACGCGTGCGACGGTCGTCGTTCCGGACGTTGACCGGTTTCCCGGCCACATCGCATGCGCCTCGGAATCGCGATCGGAGATCGTCGTGCCGTTGTTCGACAAGAACGGCGAGATCTTCGGCGTGCTGGACGTAGACAGCGATCGTCTGGATGATTTTTCTGACCAGGACAAGAAAGGCCTCGAGGCGATAGGGAAACTGATCAGCCGATATTGACAGTGCAAAGTGCAGAGTGCAAAGTGCATAGTTCGCAAGGTTGAAATGTCTTTCGAAATTCGGGCGTTGACGTGGAATCTTGAGCGGCGGTAATCCGTATCGCACTATGCACTATGCACTATGCACTA
>CAZARD010000173.1:0-6204 GCA_964487505.1 uncultured Blastocatellaceae bacterium
TCTTGATCTCGATGCGCCAGCCCTGGTCCTCGGTCAGGTGCCAGTGAAACTGGTTCAGCTTGTACTGCGCCATCAGATCGATGTACTTCTTGACGAACGAGACCGGCATAAAATGACGGCCGACGTCGAGATGCATCCCGCGATACCTGAATCGCGGCTCGTCGAGGATCGACACCAACGGAAGCGTCGCGTTCCCTTTGTCGATCCTGATCGGAAGCATCTGGATCAGGCTTTGCAGAGCATAGAACATCCCGGCGTTCCCGCGCGCGCGGACGCGGATCTCGTGTTTCGTGATCTTCAACTCGTACGCTTCCGGCGACGGGATCTCGCCTTGCGCCGCCAGACGCTCGAAGACGATCGCATTCTTCGGCAGTTTCTTCGGACTCGGCGTGAACTCGAGTTTGTAGCCGTGGTTCTTGAGCAGATAGTCGTTGAAGAACGCCGCAAGTTCCTGCGATTCGCGGTCGAGCGTGACAAGCTTCGTTTTGTAGCTAAGCTTGAATTCGCCGGGCTGGCGCGAGATCGATCTCGGTTTCGGGACGATCGGCGGGAGATCGGAAGTCTGGGCAACGGCTGCGATCGGAATCAATAACACGGAAAACAGTATCAGGATGGCAATTCTCATAGCTGGACGGAAACGTGAATTTGACTTCTAAATTAGTCCAAGATGCCGATTCAATCAATACGTCCGTCAGGAATTGCCTTCCGCGAGTCGCGCCAACAGGCGGCCGCCGAAAAACGCGAACGGCGCGGACCAAGAAAAAACCTTGACCCGCGCCACCCGCATTTTGTTAATTGACCGAAATTCCGGACGAGAGATCCATCACGGAATCGGAACGTTCAGGAACACCGGCAGATTTATCGACCTGCTGCGTGAAGCAATCCTCGAAGCGCCGCAATTCCGCAATCCCAAATCCCAAATCCGAAATCCTACATGGCTTCACGCCGAGATCGCCAGTTCAGGCTTCGATTCACCGACGGTGTGTTCCTCAAATTGCTCTTCCTCGGTCGAGCCCTTGAGGGCCGTGACCGAAGAAACACCGCCCGAAATGACCTGCGTCACGGCGTCGAAATAGCCGGTTCCGACGAACGATTGGTGTTTCGTCGCGCGGTACCCGTCGATCTCGAGCGCGAATTCGCGTTCCTGAAGATCGGCATAAGCCGTCATTCCGAGATCGCGGTAGTCGCGGGCGAGCTCGAACATCGTCATGTTCAGCGCGTGGAATCCGGCGAGCGTGATGAACTGGAACTTGTAGCCCATCGCGCCGAGTTCTCTCTGGAATTTGGCGATCGTCTCGTCGGTCAACTGCTTCTTCCAATTGAACGACGGCGAGCAGTTGTAGGCGAGCATCTTGTCGGGAAACTCCTTGTGCATCGCTTCGGCGAACTGCCGCGCTTCGTCGAGATCGGGATGCGCCGTTTCGCACCAGACAAGGTCGGCGTACGGCGCGTAGGCCAGTCCGCGCGCGATGGCCTGGTCGATGCCGTTACGGACGCGGTGAAAGCCCTCGATAGTGCGCTCGCCGAGACAGAACGGCTTGTCGCGGTCGTCGATGTCCGATGTCAGCAGGTTCGCCGCGTTCGCGTCAGTGCGCGCGAGAACGATCGTCGGCACGCCGCAGACGTCGGCCGCGAGGCGCGCGGCGACGAGTTTTTGGATCGCTTCCTGCGTCGGGACCAGGACCTTGCCGCCGAGATGGCCGCATTTCTTCGCCGACGAAAGCTGGTCCTCGAAGTGGACGCCCGCGGCGCCGGCTTCGATCATCTGTTTCATCAGCTCGTACGCATTCAGATTGCCACCGAAGCCGGCTTCCGCATCGGCCAGGATCGGCGCAAACCAGTACGTTCCGTTCTTGCCTTCGGCGCTGTAGATCTGATCCGAACGCATCAGCGAATTGTTGATGCGCTTGACCAGTTCGGGAACGCTGTGCGACGGATAGAGGCTCTGGTCCGGATACATTTGCCCCGAGACGTTGGCGTCCGCCGCGACCTGCCAGCCGCTGCAATAGATCGCGGGAAGCCCGGCCTGGACCTGTTGGATCGCCTGACCGCCGGTCAGGGCGCCCAAAGCATTGACATAATCACGCGAACGCATCAGGTCCCACAGACGCTCGGCACCCATTTTCGCGAGCGTGTACTCGATCTTGACCGAGCCCCGAAGGCGGATCACGTCCTCAGCCGTGTACGGCCGCTCGATTCCTTTCCAACGCGGATTCTCCGCCCAATCGCGTTTCAGTTCATTGATCTGTTCCTGGTTTTTCATAATTCATTCTCCTGGCATTGCCTCAAAGTTAAATGGGATCGAATTGTTCCAACGTGATCATCTCTTCGCTCAGCCGTCGGGCCTCTTTGAGCGTCGCGCGCATTTCCGCCGGCGATTCGCCGAGCAACCGTTCAAGTTCCTCGTCGAAAAGCCGTGTTATCAGTTCCGGCGAATGGAGGATCGGATTGCCGTCGTCATCGACGATCGTCACTTCGTCGCGATGCTTCAGGCGTTGCGCGATCATCAGCCGGTAGATCCGATCGGTCGCGAGATCTTCCATATACCCGTCGAGCAGCGACGCGCCCTTCCCGTTGAGTACGCCGTTCCGGTAGCGGATCACGGTCCTGACTGCAGCGCGGGTGCCGGCCAGCGTCAGTTTCCCGACACCCTTCGGAATCGGTCGCAGATCGGGGTACAGCGCGATGTTCGGCTTTCGGAAACCGATCTGATTCGGAATCGGAAACTGCGCGACGGCGATCTCGTTCTGGTCGGGATGGCCGGTCCACGCGCCGTCCATTCCGACGGCGGCCTCATTGTGCTTGTCGGCCTCGAGCACGCGCAGCGCGCGTTCGTTGAGCTCGGGATCGACCCGGCTCGGATAAAGCGCGGTCATTCCGCCGATCGCCAACGCGCCTCGCCGATGGCATATCTCGACCAGAAGCTCGCGCAGATTCTGGAAGAACGGCACATCGGTCGGGATGGTGTTTCGGTCAGGCAGGACCCATTCGCGATCTTCGATGTTGAAATTGATCAGCGACGCCATATAGTCCCAGCGGCCGAGATTCAACCCGAGAATATGCTCGCGGAGGTTGTAGAGAAATTCCTCCATCTGGAACGCGAACGGATGCGCTTCGACCAGCGCGAAGCACTTGATGTAACCGCGTTCCCATCCGAGCCGACTTTCGAGCGATTGGAAGAGATCGCGCCAGAAACAGGCCTCCTCGGCCGATTCGGTCTTCGGGATGTAGAACGTCAGGTTATGTTTGAGTTTCGGGCGATCGACGCCAAACGCGATCCGCGCGACATCGAAGACCGTTGCCGACATCAACTCATCGGCGAAGATCCCCGCCTGATTGAGATGAAGTCCGCGGACACGAATCATCGTCACCGTCCGGCTCGAATTGATCGGAACGCGCCGGTCGCGTTTGAAATCGTAGTAGGTCAGCGTGCCGTGTAGCGCCGCGAGCGAGTTTGAGACGCCCGTTTCGAGATGCTCCCACGTGTTGGCCATCGAATCCTCAAGGTCGATCATCACGCCGGGCGCCCCGGAGTTCAGCATCTTGACGACGAGTTCGGCGTCGTCGGCCGGTCCGGTCATCTGGTTGCGTTGGTCGAGAATGAAATCCGGAAGCTCGATCTTCCAGTTTCCGGTGACCGCCTCGGACTGAAGCAGATAGTCCGGCTTGTCGCCCTTTAGCGAGCGCTCGAGCACGGTACGTCGCTTCTGAACGAGCTTTTGTTGTCGCGGCGTAAATTCCTTGTGCAGTTCGCGCAGGAACTCGACGAACGGCCCCGGAAATTCGTTCACGGGATCGAATCCGAGCGGCGCGCGATTGATCCGGGAAATGTCCGTCCGCTCCAGCTTTGCTTGAATCGTCATAGATATACTCCTAGGTGTTCACGATATTGAACGATAGTTCGATATTGCGGATGTACTTACTCTACAGGCTGGTTTTTGCGGAATTCAAGTGATTTCTTTCACGAGTTCAGAATAGTGAACAGTATTTCACGCAAGCGAACACGTTTGCGGTTGCGGAAAAACGGGCTTAGACTTGGGTCATGTCGGAAGAGAAACTCTCAAATGCGGTCGGCCGCGCGCTTTCGATACTCGAACTCGTGGCCGAAAGTTCCAACGGGCTGAGCAATTCGGATCTCAGCCGGCGGCTTCAGATACCGAAAAGCTCGGCGAGCTATATCTTGCGCGTGCTCGAACACCGCGATTATCTGCGGCGCGATCCGGGCGGACGCTACCGCCTCGGGCTGAAACTTCTGAGTCTGACGGGCGGAGTGATGGCGAACCTCGATGTCCGCGAAGCGGCGGGACCGGTGCTTGCGGATTTTCTCAAGAAGAGCCGGTTGCCGGAGGTGCATCTTGCGGTTCTCGACAACGGCCGGGCCGTTTATATCGAAAAACTGGAGAACGAGAAGAGCTTCATCAAGATGGACATCTGGGTCGGGCATCGGCTGCCGGTCCATACGACCGCGATCGGCAAGGCCCTTGTCTCGTATATGCCCGAAGACGAGATCCTGAAGATACTCGAGATCCGCGGAATGGAGCGCAAGACCAAGCGTTCGATCACGACCCCGCAACGGTTCCTGCGCGAGGCGGAGCGCGTTCGGCAATACGGATTCGCGGTTGACGACGAGGAGAACTCGGAGGGCGTCCGCTGCGTCGCCGCGCCGGTCTTCGACGCGAATGGAAAAGTGCTGGCGGCGCTCGGAACATCGAGCGTCGTGCTGCACATCAATGAAGAGAACCTGCCGCGGATTATCAAGCTCGTCAAACTATGCGCCGACCGCGTCTCCCGGGAATTGGGCTTCCGCGCTTCGTGACACTTCAAGGACGGTCCGCCGCGGGCGTTTGGATTTCGTCAGTCCATTCGAGTTAGCGTTCACGCTTGACCGATAAAAGCAACACGCTGGACGTGCGAACCTCTGCAAGATCGAACAGTTTCTCATCTCCCGCCATCGTGTCCGTTTGTTTCGTTCGTGGACCCGCAATATGGCCAATGCGTGTCGGTTATTTTAGCTGTGCTCCAGAAGGTTGAGGAATCCGATTAATTCGACCGGAAGCGGAGCCGTGAAACTAAGTCGCTCGCCGGTGGCCGGATGTGTGAATGACAGCTTTTCGGCGTGGAGAAAAAAACGGCCGAGGTCGGCGATTCCCTTGCGGATGACCAGATCGTGGACCGTTTTGTCGCGGCCCGCGTTGTAGGTTTCGTCGCCGACGACGGGGTGATTGATGTGCGCCATATGGACGCGGATCTGATGCGTGCGGCCGGTCTTGATCTCGACCGCGACAAGCGTGAATTTCTCGAATCGCTTTTTCACGCGCCACAGCGACAACGCATATCGTCCGTGCGCGCGGACGGCCATTTTCGTCCGGTTGTGCTTCTCGCGCGCGATCGGCGCCTCGATCTCGCCGTCGTTCTCTTCGATATCCCCGTGAACGAGCGCGACGTACGACTTGAAAACGGTGCGTTCGCGGAACTGCTCGCTGAGCTTTTCGAGCATTTCCTCGGATTTCGCGACGACCAGCAAACCGGACGTGTCCTTGTCGAGGCGATGAACGATGCCGATACGATTTGGGATTTGGGATTTGGGATTTGGGATTTGGCCATCGGACGATTCCGGATCCGAAATCCGAAATCCGAAATGAAAGGCCAGCGCGTTTGCGAGAGTGCCCGAACTCACGCCGGCCCCGGGATGGACGACCATTCCGGCGGGCTTGTTGACGACCGCGAGATGCGCGTCTTCGTAAACGATGTCGAGCGGGATCTGTTCGGGCTCGAAGACGTCCGCCGGAAGTTCGGTCAGTTCGATCTCGATCTCCTCGTTGCCGCGCAGTTTGTATGACGGTTTCGATTGCTTTTCGTTGACGAGGCAATCTCCGTCAGCGATCAGCCGCTGCAGTCTCGATCGCGACCAGCCATCGATCTTCTCGGCCAAGAAGGCATCCAGCCGTTTGCCGGCATCGTCAGGTCCGACGGTGATTGTTTCGGTGAGTTCTTGCATTGCGCCAATCCGTAAGAGTTACGCGTTCACGCGTGACCTGTCAAGGAGATCCGATCGATAACCCAAATTGCGCATTGGAAGTATCTGCCACGGATTTCACGAATCGCGCGAAGCCGCAATTTGGGTTTAACCGGGATTACGCAATCGAGGCGAATCTTCATAATTGTCGCCGTTGCAATTTTTGCGGGCTTCGCGCGAGGAACCGG
>CAZARD010000174.1:0-2224 GCA_964487505.1 uncultured Blastocatellaceae bacterium
AGATCGAAGCCGCCGTGACGGATTCGCGCGATCGCTACGGCTTGAGTTCATTCCTCGACGGTCTTGAGTTTCCGAAAATACACCTTTCCCGATTTCCCGTAATTGCCGGTGACCGGTTGGAACGCGCCCCAATGGGTCAGCAATTCGTCCTTTTTCCGTTCGAGCGTCAGCAGGAGCTCGCCGTCCTTGTACGTCGCGAGCACGTTGTCCTCGCCGTAAGATCCGAAGAACACGAGCAGTTTGTCGCCTTCCACGCGTGCCCTGCAAACCAGATCGCGCGAGGTCTGAAATCCCTGGCTCTTGATCATCGCGACCAGACCGTCGTCGGTCTCGAAGATCTCGATCTCGTGATTGACGGTGACCGCCGTTCCGCCCGGCGTCTTTCCGCCCGATTCCTCAAATTCGTAGCGGCCGGTCCAGCGTTCCTGCGCGAACGCGGGCACGGCGCACAGCAACGCCAGGATCGCAAATTTCAAGATCGCCGTTCGGCGGACGCTTCGGTTCATTTTCGTGGACAATTCGCGGCGCGTATTGAATAATTGTCATCACGCGCCGCGATTTGCGCCGATTATATCAATGAACGAAAGGCTTATCCATCTGATCTCGATCGTGATCGTCGCGTTTTACGGGCTTTTCGTCGTCTGGATCTACGCCGCCGCGCCGAAAGACCTCGCGCAGGTCTCGACGAAGGCGCGCGAGACGGTCGAGAATCTGACGACCAAGGGCGAGGTCGTGATCGGATCGTACGAGGTCGATGCGAAGCGGTTTGCCGAAGCGCTCGCCGATTTCCGGCGCGAGAACTATGTCGCCGCGCGGGACGGATTTCTGCGCGCCGACCCCGAACGGCGCGACGCGAAAACGCAGTTCTACATCGCCTACAGTTTCTACCGGCAGGGTTTCGGGAAGCTCTACAGCGACGACGAACTGTTCAAGAAGGGATTGGCCGAGGTCGACAAGGTCAGCGAGATCGATCGCGATTTCAGGTCGGACGATCCCGACCTCAAACTCCGTTCGGCCGCGGAGCTCAAGAACGAATTCGAGGAAGGATTGCGGCTCACCGCCGATGACTTCAATCCTCTGAAACTGGCTCGGGAGCGAAAATGATCGACGCAAAACACGAGATAGAAGTGGTCGAAGGCGAATTGCTGCCGGTCGTCGATGCGGCGGCGGTGAAGGTCCGCACGCCGGCCGCGCGCGTCCGCGACCAACGGACCTATTTGCTGTTGCCGTTCATCTTTCTGACGGTCGCTCTCCTCGGCGGACTTCGGATCGGCTCGGAGAAAAGCGAGTTCGTGTTCGTCCGGCCGGCGCTGTTCTGCCTCATCGCGGCGGCGGTGCTGCTGATACTGTTCTTCAGGTCCGGACTGCTTCAGCTCGACGGATGGTTCTCGGAAGATTTTCCGACGATCAAGAACATCGCGAACGGCGGCGTTATCGCGGCGCTCTTCGCGGCGACGGTCCAGATCTTCAATTCGCTGATCCCGGAACTCGGAATTCCGTATTGGGTGGTGAGTTTCTGTTTCTTCTGGACGCTCTGGAACAACCTCTTCGCCGAATTCGACACGCGCCGGCTGATCCGCAGCCTGGGCGCGCTGTTTGGCCTCGCCTTCGTCGTTAAATATCTGATATTGCTGAACTTGACGGCACCGGCCGCCGAGAGCTGGTGGCAGGGGATCTTGCAGAATCCGGCAAAGGAAAGCGTCACGTGGCTGTTCAGCCTTCCCCGATACGGCGGCGCGACCGGTTACATACAGTTCTTCGCGATCGCGTTCTATCTGTTGGGATTGTTTATGCTCGCGCCCCGAACGGGCAAGTGAACGGCCGTCAGAATTCCTCGAGGCTTTCCTCGCCGACGATCCGGTAGAGCGCCGCCGCGTCGGATCTTGCGACCTGCTTCGACGCCGGGACCGACAGGACCTCGAACCGCGTCCGGCGCTTCGGACGACGGATCTCGATCTCGTCGCCGGGTTTGACCTCCTTTGACGACTTCGCCGCCGCGCCGTTGACCGAAATCAGCCCGGCATCGCAAAACTCCTGCGCCAACGTCCGCCGCGACATCAAACGCGAAACTTTCAGAAACAGATCGAGACGCATAGTGGTCAATGGACAATGGACAGTGGTCAATGGACAGTGGTCAATGGACAGTGGTCAATGGACAGTGGACAATGGGCAAACGTTAATTGACACACCTGACAACTAGGAAGCGGCCACTGTCCATTGACCG
>CAZARD010000174.1:2324-5753 GCA_964487505.1 uncultured Blastocatellaceae bacterium
CGGGCTTCCGATTCCTCTTCGTTGAAGCTCTGTTCGTAATTGATCTCGTTGCTGATCCGCGCGAATCCCTCGTCGCGGCGGCCGCGCGGGTGATGCGGCTGGCCGTGGCCGGCAGATTCCGGCGGGACGAACGACGGGATCTCGTAATGCGTGCCCTGCGTCGCGTCCTTGCGCACGAGTTCGGCGATGTCGCCGAGGTCGATGAAGAAATCGGCGACGTCGATCAGGCGCGGCGCCGTGTTCGATCTGAACCCGGCGACCTCGACGCGGCAGCCCTTGTAGGCGACGGCATTGATCGCGTAAACGAAATCCTCGTCGCCGGACACGAGTACTGCCGTATCATAGCGTCCCGCGAGCGACAGCATATCGACCGCTATCTCGACGTCGAGGTTCGCCTTCCGGGTCCCGTCGTAAAAGGTCTTGAGCTCCTTTTGCACGACGCGAAAGCCGTTCCGGCGCATCCAGAGCAGGAAACCCTGCTGGCGTTCGGCGCCGGCATCGACGCCGGTGTAGAAGAACGCGCGCAAAAGCCGGCCGTCGCCGAGAAGGACGCGCAGCAACTTGTTGTAATCGATATCGATGTTATGAAAGCGCGCGGCGTGGAACAGATTGTTGCCGTCAATGAAAACGGCGACACGTCCGCGATGCCCAAACTGCCACGACGAGCTGGTAGTCGTATCAAACTGCATTGTATTTTTCCCTTGTCTGACCTTACTGCGACGGGATTTCCGGGGCGACTTCCAAAAAACGCGGAACGTTTGGTAAATGGATAGAAATATGCGTTTGACCAAATCGGAAACGAGTCAAAAAATTGTCTGAAAAAGATTCTGAAAGCTCAGTCCCGATCGTCTTTCAAAGGTCGCTGCCACGGATTTTCCGCAGCCTCTAGTTTGCAATTTTCGATGCCTCGCGGTCAAGCAATATGTTAAACAAACGGCCGTCCGATTTTCCGGTGGGCGAAACGGGCGTAAATATCGGATAATGTCGATTGCGATGAGCGAATCCGAGGAAGAAAAAGCGAGTCAAACGATGAAGATCCAGACCGAGAGCATCGCCTACGCGGCCGATGACCTCGTCACCTGCGCGAGATGTTCCCGCTCGAACCCGCCGACGCGTCCGAAATGCGTCTACTGCGGCGCCGATCTTGAGATCCCCGAAGACAAGGCGCGCCACGCGCGGCCTTCGCTGCGCCGGCTCGAGGCCTGGGAAAAGGGCTTCAACGTCGTTTTCATCTCGGCTTCCGATCCCGACCCGGCAGCGGTCGCGCGATCCCTGAAATGCGAGAAAGAGTTCATCGATCGCGTCCTCGGATTCGGCCGGCCCGTCCCGATCGTCCGCGTCGAATCGTTGAACGCCGCGGAGGCCATCCGCAGCGACCTGGCCGCGAGCGGGATCGAGACCCGGATCGTCGCCGATGAATCGCTCGCCCCGGACCACCCGCCGCGCCGTTTGCGCGCGATAGAGTTCGGCGATTCGCATTTTCGTTTTCACCTGTTCAATGACGATTCGGTCGTCGAGGTCGCGTCGGACGCGGTCGAAGCCATCGTCACCGGCGCGATCTTCGAAAAGGCCGTCGCCGCGACCGAGAAACGAAAGAAGGGACAGACTCGGATGCTCGACGCGTCCGAGACCGCGTCCGACGAGCCGCTGCTCGACATACACGTCTTGGACGATCCGATCGGTTTCAGGGTCCACACGGCCGGATTCGATTTCTCTTGTCTCGGGGAAGCGAAGACGATGATCGCGAGGGAGAATCTCAAACACCTGGCGGCGACGCTTTCCGAGCGGTCCGCCGGTCGCCTCATCGACGACTACGTCGCGCTCCGGGGAGTTCTCGGCGAGGTTTGGGAGGTCGATGTCCGCCAGGATTCGCACGGTATGAAGCGTTCGAGTTTCGGCAAGTTCGATCTCGTACGCGTGTCGAAAAGCAGCAATCTCAATCAGTTCAACAAGTTCTCGAGACTCCAGCGGCAGATTTTATGAAACGGACCACAAAAGACCGGCGACCGGACGATCGCCGCCGCAGGCCGGCGGAAGCTGAAGCGCGCGCGGAAAACGCGGGCGCGGTCTACGGACTCAATCCGGTACTTGAAGCGCTCCGCGCCGGAACGCGCCGGATCGAAAAGATATATGTCGCCGACGGCGCCCGCGAACATCGCATCAACGAGATCGTCGACCTCGCGAGGCGCGGCGGCATTCCGTTTCAGAGGATCCGTCGCGAATCGCTCGAACGGTTCGTCGATCGCGGCGCGAACCATCAGGGCGTGGTCGCGATCGCCGCGGCCGCCGATTACGCGGACGCCGACGAGCTGATCGCCGAGATCGCGTCGATGGCCTGCCCGATCATACTCGTCCTCGACGGGATCGAAGATCCGCGGAACCTGGGCGCCATCCTGCGGACGGCGGAATGCGCGGGCGTCGATGCGATCTTCGTCCCCGAACATCGCGCCGTCGGATTGACCGAAACCGTCGTCAAGACCGCCGCGGGCGCCGCGGAATACGCGAAGATCGCGAAGGTCAAGAACCTGAACCGTTTGATTGAGGAACTGAAATCAAATAACATTTGGGTCGTCGGGACCAGCGGCGCCGCAAAAACCGGTTATGCGGAATGGGATTGGAAGCGTCCGACGGCGCTTGTGCTCGGAAGCGAGGGCAAGGGGTTGCATCGGCTGGTGGCGGAAAACTGCGACGAACTGGTGAAGATCCCGATGCGCGGCCGGATCGAATCATTGAACGTATCGGTCGCAGCGGGCGTAGTTCTGTTTGAGGCGCAAAGACAGCGGAACGGCGTATGACCCTGAGGGCTTGAAAATTATGTTTTGTCCGAAATGTGGAACCAAGAATCCGGAAACGGGAAAATTCTGCCGCAGCTGCGGGGGCGATCTCGCCGTCGTTTCTCAGGCGCTGAGCGGCGACAGGCGCGACCTGATCAGCGAGGCCCTGCTCGGTGACGACAAGCGTTCGCAGCGCATCAGGCGGCGTACGGACCCCGATGAAGCCTGGGCCGCCGGGGTCCGGCAGACCATCACCGGCTTCGGTTTCGTGATCATCTCGCTCGTCCTTTTTTTCACCAACGTCGCGGGCGGCAATGCCTGGTGGTGGGCGATGCTGTTTCCCGCGTTCACGTTCATTTCGACCGGGATCTCGTATCTTGTCCGCGCCAGCCGGCTTGAAAAGCGCCAAGCCGCGATGGCCGGGCTTTCCCAGAACCAGATCTCGGGCCCGCAGGCCGGCGGACAGCTTCCTCCGGCGCAAACCCAGTTCGCCGCTCCGTCGGAATCGATCTACAAGACCGGCGATCTCGTCCCTCCGAGCGTCGTCGAAAACACGACGCGGCATCTTGCCATCGACAACGAAGGCGAGACTATGACGCTGCCGAATGTCGATCCCCGCACGAAGTAAGGGGCCAATGCAGAACCCCGCACGAAG
>CAZARD010000175.1:0-5663 GCA_964487505.1 uncultured Blastocatellaceae bacterium
ACGTTAAATCTACACCTTCGATCGACGAGATAAAGCGGGCGTTGGTGCGATACGGACCGGTCGTCACGACGATCCGGCTCGACCGTTGTTTCTGGCTGTACGGCGGCGGGGTTTTCAACGAGGAACAGTTCGAAGAGACGAACCATATGGTGGTCATCTGGGGCTGGGATGATGCCAAGGGCGCTTGGCTGATCAAGAACTCGTACGGCGAAGATTGGGGCAGCGGCGGTTTCGGATGGGTGAAGTACGGCAGCAACAACGTCGGCCAATCGGCGGCCTGGATACTGGCGGACCCGAAAGCCGAGTCGAAGCTCGCCAAGGATATCGAGAATGAAACTCGTTAGCGTTTTCCTGATCGTCGTATTCGCGCCATCGATCGTCCTGCCACAGTCGGCCGCGCTCAACTTCTCGCCGTCCGTGAACGGCTTCCCGTTCGCGAACTACCGCAACGATCACCGCTGGCAGGACGATATCGGCATCGACGACGTCATCCGAATGTTCGGCGCGCGTGCGGCCTGCAAAACGGGTACGACCGCCGCGAACTGCGTTCTCAAGGAAGCGGCCTCGGCCTGGATCGCCAAGTATCTGAAGTCAATGGAGATCGGCCACTGCGAGGGCATCGGCGTCGCGAGCCTGCGGATGTTCACGAACCAGCCGTTCAAGTCGCGTAGGTTGCCGTCGGCGTTCCAGCCGGGCGCGCGTGTTCCGTTCGATGTAAAGCTCGCCCAGCCGATGGAGAACTACATCGCGTATTACTGGATAACGCAGACGTTCGACGAGGTCGTCAAACCGACCCGAGCGCTGGCGGCCCGCGGCCCGGTCGCGATCGCCGGCATCGTTCGCGACTCGATCCGCGACCGCAACGAGACGTATCTGCTCGGGATCAAGAAGACACCGAACGGGAGCAGGGCCGAAGGACACGCAGTGACCCCTTTCGCCGTCGACGAAAGCCCGACCGAATTCCGCATCTCCGTCTACGACAACAATTTTCCTGGCCAGACGCGCTATCTGACGGTTCTCAAGAACGCCGCGCAGACCTGGACCTACAACGGAACCCGGACCGTGAACGGCAAGCCCGATTACATCGGCGACCGGACGACGATGACGCTCGAGGCGACGGCGACCTCCTGGCGCGAGGGACGTTGTTTCGATTCGTCGTTCGCGCGCGATTTCGACCGCGAGACGGGATGCGGCATCGAGACCTCCGGCCTTGCGAACGGCGCGAGCCTTGTCAACGCGGCCTTTTCGCCGGCCTTTGACGACGACGGCGAAAGGGCCGAGTTCTTCCTTACCGGAGAGGGCGAGATGCTCGTCACCGCGCCGGACGGCCGACGCGTCGGTTTCGATGCCGACACCGGGCGCTACGTCAACGAGATTCCCGAAGCGGAACTCGATTCGCTCAAGGGCGGGCTGGGCGCCGACGCGCCCCGCTTCTCGGTGCCGTATGCGATGTCGGAAGAGAACTACGAGATCGTCTTTTCGGGCCGTTTCGTTGATTCAGAAAACAATCTCGATTTCGTGTTTTCCGCACCCGGTTTCACGGTCGGGTTCTCGAACATACGGCTCGACCGGGGCGAAAAGCTCGAGGCAACGATCTCGGCCGACGGCGAGGAGATAAGCTTCAAGGCCGCAAAGGACGGCGAAACACCCGAGGTCTTCTACGCGTTCGACCCGCTCGACGAGCAGGATGCGGCGAGCTATTACACGCTGATCGGCGGCGTCGAACTCGTTGCCGGCAACAGGCTCTTCTACAATTTCGATTTCGAGAACGGCAAGCTTCTCTTCAGCGACGACGACGGCAACGCCGACGAGTACGATATCGAACTCGTGCGCCTGCTGCCCGACGGGACCCGGCAAACCTACCGCAAAAGCGATCTTCGCTTCGGCAAGGGCGACCGTTACGAGATGGACTTCGCCGACTGGGACGGCTCGGACGAGATGTGCTTCAAGGAAGACGATGAAGGCAACGGCTTCGCCGATGAACAATGCGTCGAGGAAGACAACGAAGCGAACTGATTTGGGGTTTTGGATATTTTTGAATTTCAGATTTTGGATTTTGGATCGCGCTCCAAATCCAAAATCCGAAATCTAAAATCCAGAATCCCGATTCGCCTCATCGTCCGATTCCCAGGGAATCGGCGACGCGGTTGATATAGTTGAACCACGACGCGATGAGCGTGATTTGGAGAATCGCGGTGTCGTCGTACCCGACGGCGCGGAGGCGGTCGTGGTAGCCGGGATGGATCTTGGTCGCATCCTTCGTCAGCTGCACGACGTATTCGCACATCACGCGCTCGGCCTCCGTGATCGGCGCGGTCCGGAAATCGTTCCTCAGCGAATCGACCAGATCATCATCAACTGTGACGCGACGCAGAAACTCTGCGTGAGATTCCAGTCAGTAATGGCAGTCGTTCGTGACCGAGACCATCGTCGCGATCATCTCGTGCTGCCGCCGCTCGAGCGGGAGATCGGGCGACATCAGCGCGCTGAACGTCATGAACGCGTGATGGAGCGCGTCCGGGATCAGCGTGTGCGAGTCGACTATTGATTCGTCGATCAGGCTCGCCTTCGGCGCCGGAGTCGCGTATTCCTGCGGATAGCTCATCCGCGTCTTCATCAGCACCTCGCGGAGCCGTTCGTCCGCATCTTCAAATGGGATCGTTTTTATCCAAGCCATACGATTTTAGATTCTAGATCTTGGATTCGTCCAACACAAGATCCCGGTCAGAACCGGGAGCGGTATCGACCGGCAAAGCGAATCTCTGGACTATCCGTCCGACTTTGATCGCGGTATCGTCCGCCGTGATTCGATTTCCGGAGTATATCAAAATTCAATGTTAGCCGCTGACTGCTTTCTGTTTTTGTTTTGCCGGTCGCTACCGCTCCCGGTTCTGACAATTCTCACGGCCGCCTCGCGAAGAACAGCGAATGGACGGGGATTCCGAGCAACACGACGGCAGTGCCGACCGCGGTTTGTAGCGGGCTCCGCATCGCGATCATCAGCAGAACGATGCCCGTGACAAGAAGGAAGAAGATCGGCGTGAACGGGAAAAGCGGCGTCTTGTATCCCGCGAAATCCGTCTTGCGGATCTTGAAGAGTCCGGCAACAACGAGCGCAATGAAAAGCACGACGACGAAGAAGAAGTATCCGATGATCTCGTTGAACGTGCCCGTCAGGATCAGAGCGCAGGCGAGACCGATCTGGATCAGCGAGGCGCGGTGCGGAGTCCCGAACCTCGGATGAAGCTCCCCGAACGAACGGAAGAACAGCCCGTCCTTCGCCATCGCGTAATAGACCCGCGGCGAAACCATCAGATAAGCGAACAGCGTGCCGAGAACCGAGACGATTACGACCGCCGCGAAGACCGCGCCGCCCGCGGGCCCGAACATCGCGACGCCGGCCTGCGCTGCAAAAGTCTCGTCGGAAGTGACGCTTGCCGGCGGCACGAGGTAGTAGAAAACGGCGCTCGTCAGGATGTAAAGGAAAGTGATCGCGACAACGCCGATCGTCAGGGCGCGCGGGACGGTCCGCTCGGGATCTTCGACTTCGCCCGCGATGCGCGTTACTTCCCACCAACCGGCGAACGCGAAGAACGCCCCGACAATGCCGGCCGCGAAGGCCCCTACGCCATCGGCCGGCATCGAAACGAACGGGCTGAAGTTGCCCCAGTTTCCGAATCCGCCGCCGAATCCGAAAAGGATTATGAAAAGCAGCGTCGCGATCTTGAGCACCGTCAATGCACGCAGGAAACCGGCTCCGATCCTGGCGCCGACGATGTTGACCGATCCGATCAGAACCACTGATCCGACGGCGACGGCCTTCTGCGCGACCGGCGACAGATCGACGAGAAAACCCGCGTAGGCTGCAAGTCCGACGCCGAAGACGGCCGTCAGCCCCGGATCGAGCACGAGCAGCACCATCCAGCCGTAAAGGAACGCGATCCGCTTCCCGTACGCCTCCCGCAGATAGACATAACTGCCGCCGGCCTCCGGGAATCTCGCCGCAAGCTCGCCGTAGCAAAGCGCGCCGCTGAGCGTCATCGCCCCGATGAAGATCCAGATCGCGAACAGCCAGAACGGCGAACCGACCGACTTCGCCATCCCGGCCGGCGTCAGAAAGATGCCGACGGCGATGACCTGACCGACGATCAGCGCGACCGCCGTCGTCAGTCCGAATTTTCGATCAAGTCCGTTCGCCGCATCTTCCATCTGAAATCCCGTGATCTAGAAACTGAACCGGGCCGCGAACTGGAATGCACGCGGTCCGCCCGACCCGAAGACGCCGCCGGCGGTCGTCACCGGCCGCCCGAATCCGGCGGTGCCGAGCACGTTGCCGAAACCCGAGTAGTTCGTGTTCGATACACCGAGGATGTTCGTCGTGTTGAAAACATTGAAGACCTCGACGATCGGTTCAAGCCGGAACCGTTTCTCGAACTTGAAGACCTTCGAGATCCGCAGGTCCAGCGAACTGAATGTATCGTTGAACTTCGCGTCCGCCGGCGCGAGCGGCAGGCGGTTGGCCGGCGTCTGCGTGGCGTTGTACGCGTTCAGGAACGCATTGAGTTCGGAACCGTTCTTGAAGAGCCTTCCGCCGGCATTGCGCTGAAGCACAGGGATGCGATTCGAACCGCCCGGAACAAGGATATCCATCGGAACGCCGGAGGCGAGCGTCAGGATCGGCGATACGCGGATCCCGAACGGCAGTTCGACGATGCCCGACAACGTGAAACGATGTCTCTGATCGTTCGGCGTAGGGCCGAATTCTCGCTGCAGATTGTTCGAGTCGAGCGGCCCGTTCGAGAACGGGATCTGGTCGTCGTTGGCATAATTGAATGCCTTCGAAAGCGTGTAGCCGACGCGGAACCCGAAACGGTCCGCGAAGCGCTTCTCGAGGCTTACCAACAACCCGTCGTAGAAGAACTTCACGCTCGATTCGAGGTTTACGACCCGGTCCGGGCCGCCGACGACCGGGTTGTTAACGACGCCGATGTTGCGGCCGATGATGAAATTGGTGCCGAAATTGTGCAGGACGTCGACGCGCAGCCGATAGTCCTTCGCGAAACCCCATTCGAGGCCGACGTTCGACTGCTGGATCATCGGGCTTTCGAGGCCGTTGTCGATGATGTTGATACCCGAGGCACCCGCTCCGGGAAGCACGAATCCGGTGAACGGATTCTGCGTCGTCGGCGCGAAAGGCAGGAACCTGCCGTTCGCGTCAAGAAAGATCGGAACACCGTTCTGATCGGTAAGAGCGTTGCCGGCGCGGACCTCGACCGGAAGCGCGCGCCCGTCAAGCCCGCGCTCGAGCGTGATCAGCTCGAGCGTGACCCGGTCGTAGTAGATGCCGTAGCCGGCACGCAGGACGAGCCGGTCGTCCGCGAGCGACCACGCGAGACCGACGCGCGGCGCGAAGTTGTCCGAGTCCGACTTGCGCTCGCCGCGATAGAAACTCCGTACTAGCGGATTGATGTTCGAATAGCCCGAGTTGTTCTTGACGTTTGAATCGAACTCGTACCGCAGCCCGAGATTGAGCGTCAGGTTTGGGCGAACGCGAAAATCGTCCTGACCGAAGAAAGCGATATGATTGTTGTCGATATCGGGAAGAAAAAGATCGCGGTTGGGCAGCCCGCTGCGGAGCGTCACGGCGAACAGCAGATCGAGGT
>CAZARD010000176.1:0-5648 GCA_964487505.1 uncultured Blastocatellaceae bacterium
GCTCACCGCTTACTGCTCACTGCTCACGGCTCACCGCTCACTGCCTAGCTCAACGTCGCGATGAACTGTTCCAGGAAATTCCTTTGCGCAGCGCCGAGGTCGATGAAACGGACGGCGAAGCCGATTTCGTAGAAATGATTGACTATCTCGCCCGCGAACTGAACCTTCATTCCGTCGCCGATCGGCAGGAAGATGCGCACGCGGTCACCGTTCTCAACCTCGCCCGCGCAGAGCACGAAACAGCCTTCGAGCGACACGTCGCTCACCGTTCCGCGCCGACGGCCCGTCGCGTGTTCCCATTCGACATCGATGTTGACCGCGTAACGCGGATGTTTTCTTCGTTCGCTTCCCGCTCTTCTGTCGATCATTCCGTCTTCCCTTCCATCTTCCCGGAATTGCGCCCTGTCAAATAGTAATAAACTGGCAATCCGGCCAGAATCAGGAAAATTCCGACAAAAGACTGAGTCGGACTCGTCATCATAGTGTTTATCAAAAGCCACGTCGCGACGAGCAGGAACAAGACCGGCACGATCGGGTAGCCGAACGCCCGATACGGTCTTTCCAGATCCGGGTACTTCTTGCGGAATACGAAGACCGATGCGGTCGCGAGCGCATAGAATATCCACGAGCCAAAGATCACGTAGTCGGTGAGCGTATCGAACGAACCCGAAAGCGCGAGGAGACACGCCCACGCGCCCTGCGCGATCAGCGCGAGAACCGGGACGCGCGTCGCCGACAAACGGCCGAGCGACTTGAACATCACTCCGTCCTGCGCCATCGCGTACGGCACGCGGGATCCGGCGAGGATCGAAGTGTGGAGCGTTCCGAGCGACGAAAGCATCAGGCCACTGGTCATCAGGACGAGAGCCCCCGCGCCGAAAAACTTGACCGCGACCTCGCGCGCCACCGACGAATCCTTCGAAACGCTCGCGATCTCGGTCGGCGTCAGCACGTAGAAATAGGCAAAATTGACGAACACGTATAGGAAGATGATCAAGATCGTCCCGCCGATCAGCGCGAGCGGGATGTTTCGGCTCGGGTTCTCGACCTCGCCCGCAACGAGCGAGAGATTGTTCCAACCGTCGTAGCCCCAAAGCGCCCCGAGCATCGCGGCGCCGAAACCGGCAATGAACGTCGTCCCGGCAATTCCGTAGCGGGCGCTCTCGGCGACCGATTCGCACGTCCCGCCCTGATTGACCATCGCGTAGTTCCCCCAGTTGCCGTCGGCCAAAAAGAACGCGCCGAATCCGACAAGCAGGATCAGCGCGATCTTTACGAACGTCAGAAAGGTCGCGATCTGCCCGCCGAGCGCCACCGACGCGCAATTGATCGTGGTCACGATGACGATCATCATCACCGCGATGATCTGAAGCGATGTCAATTCATATTTGAAAACGTAACTTGCGACATCGAGTTCGAACAGTCGAATCAGAAACTCGCGGAGGCCTAGCGAGGATAAAAACCGCAACGGATGAAACTCGGCTTGGAAAAGGACCTGCTTCAGGCCGCCCCCGAGAAAATCATTCAGGAAGACGGCAAACGCGACCGCGACCGCCGCCTGCGACCCGGTTTTCGCGATGAATATCTGCATCCAGCCGAACAGGAAACTGGAAACCTTGCCGTACGCGTCCCGCAAAAAGACGTATTCGCCGCCGGCCTCGGGCTTCATCGCCGATAGTTCCGCGTACGTCAGCGCGCCGGCGAGCGAGAGTATGCCGGCGGCGATCCAGGCGGCAAGGACCCACTCGGGCGAACCGACGTTGCAGGTCATCGCCCGCGCCTTGAGAAATACTCCCGTCCCGATGACATTGCCGACGATCATCGAGATCGCGGCGACGAGACCGATGCCCCGCACGAGTGAAACCGTTTCCTTTTGAATAGCCATAAGATTAACGCCGCCAAAGAAATGTTTTTTGAACGCAAGCGAAGCAAGATCGATCTCTCCGGCTGTGCGCGATACTCACCGAATCTAGATTCGGGAAAAGCGATCATGATCCGATCGCCCCGCACCGAACGGTCGCGGGATTCATTCTCCCGGGATCTTGGGAGCCAGCCGCAACAGGGCACCGAAACCGGCAATTCAGAATGCCCGACCCGCTCCGCGGTACACACAAAATAATCAAACCTCAGTCTTTTATCAAGCCGAAAACCCGCGGCGCGTCAGGCCGCTGCGGAACACCCAGGAATCGGGCTGTGATTCTAACAAAAACTCAGCCGCGACCACGATCCGCAACACCGCGCCGTTCTGTTTCGGAAAATCCGGCAACGTGACGTCGACCCGGACGGAGACCGACCCTTCCCCGCGAAACGCACCGAACGAGAAGAAAAGGATAGTCGATGTTAGAATCTTCCCTTGAACGCGAATTTCGGACATCGTTTGCTCGGGAACATCTCGGATCCGGAGATGATCGTAGCGCGGATCCTCGAGGCCGGTCGCGACGATAATGTTTGTCTGTTCGACGGATGCGGGACATCCCGCGACGCGGACCTTCTGATCGCCGGGGTCGGACCGGCAACCGTTCTCGAGATCGTCGGCGACGAGCCCGCAGCCACGCTTGAGAGGATCGAGGCGACGGCCGCGCGGCATCCGTTCGTATTTTTCACAATGTCGTACGATCTCGGTCTTCGACTGAACGCGATCGCCACGAGGTTTGATCGGAGCGCCGAACCCGACCTTTTCCTCGCGGCGTACGACGCCGTCGTGCTTCATCGGTATTCTTCGGGAGAAACCCGTCTTGCAGGCGATACCCGCTTGTTCGATCCTCTTGAGAAGCTGATTTTCGGTTCGGAACCGCCCGGCGCGACGGAGATTCGTCGGGCGCGCGTGAGCCCGACCGCAAGCCGACGGGCCTATTTTGAAAAGATCGGGAAGATCAAGGAACTGATCCGCTCGGGCCGCACTTACCAGACGAACCTGACGCAGACGTTCACGGCGCGGCTTGCGGACGGAATCGACGTCGAATCCGTCTTCCGCCGGCTCCGCGTCGTGCATCCGGCCCCGTTCGCCGCTTTTATCAAGCGCCTTGACTCGACCGTCATCTCGGCGTCCCCCGAACGTTTCTTCCGGATCGCCGGTCGGAAGATCGAGGCCTCGCCGATAAAAGGCACGCGCCCGCGGGGTTCGACTCCCGATCTCGACGCCGCATTGCGCGCCCAACTGTCAGAATCCGAAAAGGACCGCGCTGAGAACGTGATGATCGTCGATCTTCTCCGCAACGATCTCGGGCGCGTCAGCGACTTCGGATCGGTGCGTGCCGACAGGCTATGCGAGGTCGAAACGCATCCGTCGATCTTCCATCTCGTCTCCACGATCTCCGCCCGTCTCCGGGACCGCTGCGGACTTGCCGATGTCATCCACGCGACCTTCCCGTGCGGATCGATCACCGGCGCGCCGAAGATCAGCACGATGCGGATCATCGATGAGATCGAGGACCGGCCCCGAGGCCTCTCGATGGGCTCGATCGGGTATTTCGCACCGTACGGCCTCGCCCTCCAGGGCCTTACCGAACCCCGGGCCGATCTGTCGGTCGCGATCAGGACCATGGTGATCCGCGACGGCTTGGCCGAATTCAATACCGGAGGCGGAATCGTCATCGACAGCGATCCGGCTGACGAATATCTCGAGTCGGTCTTCAAGGCGACAGCGCTTGCCGCCGCGCTCGGAGCCGATCCCGAAGAATTTCGGGAACAAATGCTCGGCCCCGGGGTCTAAGATCGAGAAAGGCCGAGCGCGGTTTCGAACAAACACCTGCCTGGAGTTTCGGTCTCGGGCCACGGCCTTTCCTTCGATCCCAGACCAGGGAGCCCGGAAAGATGAAACCGATAATCAGCGTTACGCCATTGATCGACGTGCTGCTCGTGCTGCTGATCATCTTTATGGTCGTCGCGCCCGAAAAGCCCGCGCGGTTCGAGACGCAGATCCCGTCCGATTCGAAACCCGAACCGGGTTTGCCGCAGAACCCCAACTCGCTGATCGTTCAGATATCGCCCGACGGGCGTCTGCTTCTGAACCTGGTCGACGCCGGATCCGTCGCCGACACGTCGCAACTCGCCCGAAAGCTCGAATCCATCTTCAACGAGCGAGCCCGTGATGGGATACTCCGAGCGGGCACTTCGGAGATCGAACGGACGGTTTTCGTCAGCGCGCCGCGTTCGCTACCGTACGGCGTGGTCGTGGCCGTCATCGATTCCGTTGCGTCGGCCGGGGCCGAGCCGGTTGGCCTGCTTCCTGAACGCAACCGTTCGAACTGACGTTCTTACGCGGCTGAACGCTGTGGTATAATCGTCAGCGATCGAATGATCCCTCGCCGGCGGAAAATGAACTATTACGAGATCCTGAGAGTTTCGCCCAAAGCTTCGAATGCCGAGGTCAAATCGGCATATCGAAAGCTTGCGCGTAAGCTTCATCCCGACAAGAACAACGGCGACGAACAGAAAGCGCTCGAGTTCGCCAGGATCGCGAAGGCCTACGAGGTGCTCGGGAACCCGAAACAACGCGCGGATTACGACCGCGTCCTTCTTGACGAGCAGTACCGCTCGAACGGCAGTTCCGTCTTCGGTTCCGACAACCCGCACGTCAGGCGCTGGCGGCAGATGGTTTACGAGAAGCGCTACAACGAGATCATCGACCGCATGATCGCCGACGAGCGCCGCGAATCGATTGCGCTGCAAAAGATCATTTTTCCGATGGTCGCGCTTTTCGTATCGACCTTCGTCGTCGCGATCTTCAGGCCGGCATTCTTTTCGAACTCGGCGGTCATCGGGAAGATCATCCTCGTTTCCCTTTTCGTCGCCGGATTGATCCATTTGGTCGGCCGGATTCGCGAGGCGCTCGAGAAATTCACGTACACCGAGAACGTCCACGATACGATCCTCGAAGAGACTGCAGCCGAGACGCGGCCATACTCGCGTGTCGCCGCGGTCGCGTTCATCCTCTGCGGTCTCGGGCTGAGCCTCGCAGCGGGATGGTTGATCGGAAACCAGCTGTCGTTCATCATCCACGCCTCGATGCCGTCACTGTATTCCGGAGATCTGCGTCCGGAGATGTTCTTTTACCCTCCGATCGTGGTTTTGTTCGTCGATCTGATGCATATGATCGCGTCCCGTTTCGAGTGACTTCCGCTTGACATCGATCTATTTGGACGCTAGAATCTGAAGTTTCCCTGAAACGGGTTTTGTAAATAAGTTATGCCGAATCATAAGTCAGCTGAGAAGCGCGTCAGACAGAACGAGAAAAGGAACTTAATCAACCGCAACAACAAGAGCCGGCTGCGCACGCAGATCAAAAAGCTCCGCGCGGCTTTGGCTTCGGGTGACAAGTCCCAGAGCCAAGAACTTCTGACGCCGACCATTTCGGCGATCGACAAGGCCGTCAACAAGGGTATTCTGCACCGCAACACGGCAGCGCGCTACAAATCGCGCCTGACGGTTCACGTCAACAAGCTGGCGCAGTAGATTCTCACCTAAACGTAGTTTTCTCCTTTGGATGTTCGGAGACAGGCCCGGTGGCCGGTCTCCGTTTTTTTCTGCGTTGCGATTTGGATTCCGTCGATGCGTAAGACACGCGTGACTGACCAATCCCTTAAGTAGGGTATTCACGCGATCCGCAATCCAGGTCCGGACGGTTCACGAGCGATCGCTCCCGCGAT
>CAZARD010000177.1:0-5541 GCA_964487505.1 uncultured Blastocatellaceae bacterium
TTTCGCGCAATTAGTGAAATCCGTGGCAGAATCCTTCCAATGCGTAATCCGGGTTTATCTGTGTGGCTCCTTCCGCCGCTAGTCAATCGCACCGAGCACGGCGCACTCCCGGATTACGCATTTGAAAAATTCTGCCACCGATTTCACGAATCTCACGTACAAAACACGGCTTGAATGTGAGAATTCGTGCAATCCGTAGCGAAAAGCCGTTAAGTCATCTTTTCGCGTAATCTGGGTTTGATCAGGAATTTGGACGATTCTGCGACGGACCTCCTGAATTGCGCGAAGAAGAGACAGGATTCATCTGTGCGGATTCGTGCGATCCGCGGCGAAAATCCGTTTGACTGTCTCATCGCGTAATCTTGGGCTATGCAGAATCCCGCAAGCAGTGCGGGGATGGAAGCGGACGCGATCGAGTTAAACCGCTGCGGCCCGAGATCCGAAGCAAGCTCGCCGGCGCGAGCTGGGGCTCCCTTAGTGCGTGCAGGGTTCCGCATTGATCCGGAAAAGAAAAACGGCCGCCGATCTTTCGGCAGCCGTTTCAAACGTCTTCGTCAATGCTGTCAACGGCGCGGAATCTTGACGGCGCGTCCGGCGGTAACCGTCTCATTCACCGATTTGAATCCGTTGAAATTCGCCAGTTCCGCAGCCGAAACTCCGTATCGGGCCGCGATCTTCGCGACCGTATCGCCCGAAACAGCCTTCACCGTCACGAAATTCGGGACGACGGCGGCTTGATTCGGAGACGTCGGACGCGAATACGACGTCGAGCGGACATTGTTCGAGTTCGGGATCAAGATCTTTGAAGGCGGCGTTTTTGCTCCTCCGTTGGCGGCGATCAGATCGGCGACCGGAACGCCGGTTCGGTTCGAAACGTTCTCCCAAGTTTCGCCCTGGACCGACTTCGTCAAATTCGCGGTGTTCTGATTGGCGCGCGGAACCCGTTTGAAGATCGCGACGACCTCGGCTCCCTTCCCTTGCGGAACGCGGATCACGTACGGCTCGGGCGGCGTCGATGTCGTGCGCAATTCAGGGTTGAGATAGCGCATATAATCGACCGACGTATCCGAGACCTGCGCGAGGAATGAGAGGCTCGTGCCGGGCGGAACAAGGACCGTGTCCCACGTCAACTGCGCGGCCGGTCGGACATTACCGAAGCCGTAGAACCGCGGATTGTTCGCGATCAGGATCGTCGCCAGGATGCTCGGAACGTAATTGCGGGTCTCCTTCGGCAGATACGGATAAGCGACCCAGAAGTTCGCGACTCCGGCACGCGATATCGCGCGGTCGACGTTGCCTTCTCCCGAATTATAGGCGGCCATCGCCAGTTCCCAGTTGCCGTTGTATCGATTAGCCAGGAATTTCAGATAGCGGGCCGATGCCTGAGTCGCCTTTTCAAAACTGTTGCGTTCGTCGAGATAGGCAGTCCGGCGGAGGCCATAACGCGCGCCGGTTCCCGGAATGAACTGCCAGAGGCCGGACGCCGACGCCCAGGACATCGCCTGCGGCTTCCACATACTCTCGACCTGGCCGAGCCAAGCGATGTTCTCCGGAACGCCTTCTTCGCGGAAGATCCGACGCGCCATGCGCATAAACATCCCCGACCGCGTCAATCCGGTTTCCATCGTCGTACGGCCGCGACCCTGGTAGTAATTGATGTACTGCTGGATCATCGGATGGTACTGGAACTTCAGCCCGAGCGAGTTGTTCGCGACTGCGGACGTGATCGTCTGGATCTGGGCCTGGACCTCGGGCGAGTCCAAATTCGTCTCTCCGTTCGTCAGGTCGGGCGGAGGCGTCGCGAGATCATCGCTGTTCGAACGCTCGAATCTCTGTTCGACAAACCCCTGCGTCAGGTCGCTCGGCGTCTGCTGGATGATTGAGTCCGCCGACATATCGGCCGGCGGGAGCGTCATAACGAGCTTCGCGACACGGTCGGCGACAACGTTGTCGATGTTCCAGCCGCAGGTCGCGGACAGCAAGCGCAACTGCGGCTGCTCCTTGTCGGACGGGAACTCCATCCGATAGATCGTCACCATCAACTGGTTGTAGCACTCGCGCGCCCTGGCATTATTATTGGAGTTGAGGTTGATCCCCGACATCAGGAACACTTCGATCGATCGGTCGAACTTCTCGCGTGCAATCGGCCGGCGATTGTCTTCAAGCGCCGCCAGACCGGCCTTGAATTCCGCTCCCGAACGGTCGAGCAAAATCCTCATTTGCTCCTCCGCGCGGCGCGTTTCGTCCGTTTGTGCAAATACGTTGAGTCCGAAAAAGATGATTGCGGTGAAACTGAAAACCTTCAAAAGGCGTGTCTTGGTCAAGCTCGTCTATACTCCTTATAAAAAATTCTTTAGGGTTAGGGCGAATCTATGAAACGGCCTAGTGTGCGCCAAATTGTCTAACGCAAGTGTGTATTAAAAGTTCCCGCGAGTTTGAAAATACGCAGGCACCTTTTCAAAGTTACAACTTCAAAAATCGGATGTCAAAGCGCAAACCGCCGATAAAATCTGGAGTTTGCGGCATCCGGCGTTCCTGATCACGCCTTCTGGCGGCCGCCGGCGGCCTTTGTCCGCCCCTTCGGCAACGCCTTTTCAAGTAGCGCGATCGAGAAAACCTCGCGCACGTTTTCCACAAATATAAACGTCAAATCATCCGCGACTTCCTGAGGCAGGTCCTCAAGATCGCGTCGGTTCGGCGCCGGCAAGATGACGGTCTTGATGTTCGCGCGGCGCGCCGCAAGGAGCTTTTCCTTGACCCCGCCGATCGGGAGCACGTTGCCGCGGAGCGTGATCTCGCCCGTCATTGCGACGTCCTTTCTCACCGGCCGCTGAGACAACACCGACACAAGCGCGGTCGCCATCGTGATGCCGGCGCTCGGCCCGTCCTTCGGAATGGCGCCTTCGGGAATATGCACGTGAATGTCGAAATTCTCGAAATCCTCCGGATCGATGCCGAGTTCGAGCGCGCGGGCCTTCGCGTAGCTGAACGCCGCCTGCGCGGATTCCTGCATCACCTCGCCGAGTTGTCCCGTGAGCTTCAGGTTTCCTTTCCCTTTCGTCTTGAGCGCCTCGATGAACAGAATATCGCCGCCGACCGCGGTCCATGCGAGCCCGGTGACGATACCGATGGCGTCCTTTTTCAGGGCTTCCTCGCGGAATATCTTCGGCGCGCGCAAGTAATTCTTGACGTCGGCCGCGACGATCTTCTGCGCCACGAAATCATCTTCGAGTTCCGCCTTTTTGCGCGCCACCTTGCGGCAGACCTTACCGATCTCGCGTTCCAACTGGCGAAGTCCGGCCTCCTGCGTGTACTCGCCGATGATCTTCGTCAGGGCCTTGCGTTCGAACTTGACGTCTTCCTTCTCAAGCCCGTTCTCTTCGACCTGTTTCGGAACGAGGTGGCGCTTGGCGATCTCAAGCTTTTCTTCTTCCGTGTAACCAGACAGCTGAATGATCTCCATCCGGTCGCGAAGCGCTGGCTGGATAGTGTCGAGAACGTTCGCGGTCGTCATGAACATCACGTTCGAGAGATCGAAGGTCACGTTCAGATAGTTGTCGCGGAAGGAGAAGTTTTGCTCCGGATCGAGCACTTCGAGCAACGCCGAGGACGGATCGCCGCGAAAATCGGCGCCGACCTTGTCGATCTCGTCGAGCACGACCAGCGGATTGTTCGTTCCGGCCTGCTGGATCGCCTGAACGATGCGTCCCGGCATTGCCCCGACATACGTCCGCCGATGTCCGCGGATCTCGGCCTCGTCGTGCAATCCGCCGAGCGAAATCCGCACGAATTGCCGGTTCAACGCCCGCGCGATCGACCGTCCAAGCGATGTTTTGCCGACTCCCGGCGGCCCAACAAGGCACAGGATCGAGCCTTTCGGCTTCTCACGCAGCTTGCGGACGGCGAGCGCCTCGACGATCCGTTCCTTGACCCGCTCGAGCCCGTAATGGTCCTCGTCGAGGATGCGCTCCGCCTTCTTCAGATTCAGATTGTCCTTCGAGGCTTTCGACCACGGCAGCTCGGTCATGATATCGAGCCAATTGCGGAGCGTCGCCGTCTCGGCAGTGTCCGGATGCATTCGTTCGAGCTTTTTCAATTGCCTCAGCGCCTCTTCTTCGGCGTGCTGCGGCATTTTCGCCTTGAGGATCTTGTCGCGGTACAGTTCGATCTCTTCAAAGAGCTCGTTGCCCTCTCCGAGCTCTGCCTGAATCGCCTTCAGCTGCTGGCGCAGGAAGTACTCGCGTTGCGACCGGTCGATGTCCGCGCGGGCCTGAGTGTTGATCTCGGCCTGCACCGTCAAGACGTCGATCTCCTTGTTGAGGAGATCGTTGACACGGCGAAGTCTGAGGATCGGATCGAATATGTCGAGCACGCTCTGCGCGTCCTCGACCTTGAGTTCGAGATTCGAAGCCGAGAGATCGGCCAATCGGCCGGCATCGTCGAGATTGGCGATGATCGCGAGAACTTCGGGCGAAATGTTCTTTCCGAGGTTCGCGGCCCGCTCCATCGAGGCCCGAACGTTTCGGACCAGTGCCTCGACCTCGAGCGAATTCGCCGGAGGAAGGGGTTCAGGAATCGGCGTCAGTTCAGCTCGGACGTAATCGCCCCCGGAGATGACCGATTCGATCCGGGCCCGCGAGAGTCCCTGGATCAGGATCCGGATCCGGCCGTCGGGCAGTTTCAGCATCCGCATTATCACGGCCACCGTTCCGACCTTGTAAAGATCCTCTTGCTCAGGTTCTTCCTTGTCGACGTCTTTCTGGGAAACGAGCAAAATCATTCGATTCCCGCCAAGCGCCTCATCGACCGCCTTGATCGACCGGTCGCGCGAAACGAACAGCGGAACGATCATAAAAGGGTAAATAACGATGTCGCGCAGAGGAAGGACCGGCAGGACCGACGGAATCTGCATTTGAGGATCGCCGGCGTCCGCATCGACCAGCTTGGCGGTAAAATCTTCGATTTCGTCCATAAATTTCAATGGTAGAAAAAAAAGGACGAAAGAGCAAAATTGTGGCCTGTCGGGGTCGGGTTGCTATTTCTTGGGTTTCGAACGCGGTTTTTTCGCGCCTGCGCTGTCGCGCGACCGGACGAGATCCTTAAGTTCGGTCATGAACTCTGAAACGTCTTCGAACTCAAGATACACCGAAGCGAACCGCACGTACGCGACCTTGTCGAGCGCTTTCAAACGCTTCATGATGATCTTTCCGATCTCGCTTGTCGAAAGCTCGCGGTCTTGCGAATCCTGGACGTTCTTTTCAACCTCGTTCACTATCGCTTCAAGCTGCGCGGCCGAAATGGGGCGCTTTTCGCAGGCGCGCAGGAGTCCGGCCATGATCTTGTTCCGTTCGAATGTCTCACGGCGGCCGTCCTTTTTTACGACCATATATGGGATCTCGTCGATCCGTTCATACGACGTGAACCGCCGACCGCACAACAGGCACTCGCGCCTGCGGCGGATCGAATCGCCTTCTTTCGACTCGCGCGAATCGACGACCTTGTCTTCTAAATGTCCGCAAAATGGGCAACGCATCGGATTTT
>CAZARD010000178.1:0-5509 GCA_964487505.1 uncultured Blastocatellaceae bacterium
CGGAATATGATTCCATCGTACGCCCCCCCGCAGATAAGTGTCAATGCTTTTCGACCGATGTATTGATAAGCAAGACTACTTAATCTGCCGGCTTCACCTGTAATGCGGCATTTCGGAAGTCGGATGTGGAATTTTGGGACAATAGACATTTGTGATGGTGAAATGGCTGCAAGGTATTGATAGTAGTAGTGTTGAGGCAGGTCAAAGGTCATCAAAAAAACTGCGTTCACTGTGGCTCGAAAATCGTTCAGAAATCCGGTTTCCGAGGGGGTTCAGCGGTATCGGTGTTTGGTCCGCTGACGCCAGTTTCGCGGCGGCGGGTCAGAAACGAAGACCTTTGCAGATCTTAAGAACAAACTGCGATGCCACAACGGCCTTACACAACAGAGGAGAATGAAGTTCATCGATGAGTTTTTGCAGTCATGACCGGCTCAAATGGGGCAGAAAGGCGCTCCGAATCCTGAACCCCTTCGCGACGTCCACTGTCACCGGATCAGGCAGTTCCTCGGCGGGTTGCCCTCCAGCAAAGCCCGCTTCCGCTTCACCCGACAATCGACTTATCCCAAATTGGGCGATAGGAATCAGCCCGCGAATCTCCGCCAAACTTCGCGCATCCGCGATTGACTGTTTGTTTCCGATAACATCAACAATGTCAATAACTTGGGAAACACACGCAGCATAGGATTTCGGGCATTCGACGCCGAACAATTGCCTTATTCGTTCTGATTCGTGAAGATTCGCGGGCAAATTTCTCCAATGCGTCATCCGGGTTCAAACGGACCGGAACAAAAAAAAATCTTCGGGATGCGTTTTGAGACAGACATTTGAGCGGCAGGATCCGTGAGGGTCCGGCCGCAATTTAGCCGTATTTCACGTCCTGATCCAATCGGGTTCAAAATCCGAAAGCGCGATGCCGCGGCCCGGTTTCGCAAATGTTGCTTACTTCGAGATAATAAGAACTGAAGAAGCCGTAATGTCAGCCTGGTGGCGCTGCAAACCGTTCGATCGGTAATACGATCTCCGCAGCGTTTTCCCGGTCGTTGCATTTGGCGTACAAACGATGGGTCGCCCCGCTCATCTGAATGTTTGAAATCCCGCTTCGCGGATTTCCACTGAAGCTTGGAGGAGATATGAAAGGCAAAACCATTTTGAGAACAGCATTGTTTGCGATGATCGCCGTGATCGCGATTTCCGGTTCGGCGCTGGCGCAGTCGAAGAGTTATTCGAAAAGACAGGTCAGCAGCATTATCGCCAACCTTGAGCGGAGCAGCAATTCGTTCCGACGCGACTTTGACAGGTACCTCGACGACAGTTCGCTCAACGGAACGAGCGAGGAAGACCGGATCAACGATATCGTTAGGCGTTATGAAGAGGCGCTCGATCGTCTGCGGCGCGACTTCGATTCGAGGGACAACTGGTGGCAGAGCCGCGACAACGTGAGCCGGGTTATGGATGAAGCGTACTCGGTCAATTCGATGATGGACAACTTGTCGTTCGCGCGAAAACTCGAACGGCAGTGGCGGTCGATGCGTAGCGACATCAACAAGCTCGCGGACACCTACGACCTTCCCCCGCTCGGATCAACTAGCGGCGGCGGCAACGCCCCGAGTTGGGCGGTCGGGGTCTTCGAGGGCCGCAACCCGCAGACGGGCGGAACGATCAGACTTCAAATCGTTCCGAACGGCAACGTGGTCATCACGATGGATGGCGGGAGCGTCTCGGACGCGAAGTTGCGCGACGAACGGCTCTACAACGGTCCGTATGTTTCCCGCGTCACGCGGATCAATAACGGCATCCGCACTACGGACGTTACGAATGGAAGCTATATCGACTATTTCCGAATCGGCAACGATCTCAGCGGCGGAAACGCCCCGAGCTGGGCAGTCGGCACGTTTTACGGACGAAACCCGCAGACCGGCGGATCAATAACTCTGACCGTTGCGTCGGACGGTCGTGTGACGGTTGCGACGGACGGAAACCTCTCGTACGCGACGATGCGCGACGAGCGGCTCTACAACGGACCGTACGTCTCGCGGGTGACAAGGATCAGAAACGGCATCCGGACGACGAGTGTCACGAACGGTGAATACATCGACTATTTCAGGACGAACGACAATCTCGGAGGCGTGACCGACGGAAACGCCCCGAAATGGGCGGTCGGCACGTTCTACGGAAGAAATCCGCAGAACGGCGGGACGATCACCCTGAACATCGCTTCCGACGGCCGGGTGGTGATCACGATGGACGGCACCACTACCTACGCCACGATGCGCGACGAACGGCTGTACAACGGACCGTACGTCTCTCGGGTCACGAAAATAAACAACGGCATCCGGACGACGGACGTTTCGAATGGAAGCTATGTTGACTATTTCCGGACGAACGACAATTTCGGCGGCGGGGGCGGAAACGCGCCCGGATGGGCCGTCGGAACGTTCTACGGTCGCAATCCGCAGACGGGCGGCACGATCACGCTCAACATCAGTTCGGATGGCCGTGTCGTCATCACGATGGATAACGGCACCGTGACCAACGCGACGATGCGCGACGAGCGGCTTTACAATGGGCCGTACGTTTCGCGGGTCACGAAGATCAGAAACGGCATCCGCACGACGGACACCACGAACGGCAGCTATATCGACTACTACCGAAACCGGTAGTATCGATCGGTGCATCGAGATCGAAAAAGGGCCGGCCGTCGGCCCTTTTTCGATTTTGGCCTTCACCTGCTAACATCCTTTCGCGAACCCCCTGCATCTATGCACTAGAATTTTGGTTACCGATTATGAAAAAACTGGTCTCGGTCCTGTCTCTGTTGGTCATCCTATCGGTCGCGGTTACCGCGCAAACGTCGTCGCTGCGCACGTTCGAACTGGGCAAGGCGGATATCGACCGCATCATCAAGAAGCTCAGCGACAATGAGTTCGAGTTCCGGCAGGCATTGAATTCGTACGCGTTCAATCGGGACGCGAAGATTCAAACGGTCGGGCTCGGAGGACAGATCACCGGCACGTACATTCGAAACTCGTTTATGACCTTCACCGAGGACGGATCGCGGTTTGAACGTATTCTCTATGCGCCGGTCTCGACGCTCAGGGACCTTCAGATCACGGCCGAGGACATCGAAGACCTCGGAGGTATTAACCCTTTCGCCATTGAGCCGAAATACGTTTCGCAGTACAACTTCTCGTATGTCGGAAAAGAGAAGATCGACGAACTCGATCTGTTTGTCTTCGACGTCACGCCGAGGGTGATCCCTGATTGGAAAAAGTCCAGCCTTCGCCTTTTCACCGGGCGGATCTGGGTCGATGACCAGGACCTGATGATCGTCAAGTCTAAGGGCAAGGCGGTTCCGGAAGGAAAACAGCGATTCCCGATCGTCGAAACCTGGCGCGAGAGTGTCGACGGAAAATACTGGTTCCCGTCGTTCTCATTCGCCGACGACGAACTTGTCTTCGACAACGGCAGCGTCGTCAAGATCCGCGTGCGGGTCAAATACGCGAACTACCGCCTCGGACGAAGCGAGGTCAAGATCCTGGACGCTGACGAGGATCCGAAGCCCACGCCGACGCCGGCCGTCAAAAAGCCCTGAACGAGTGATTCCCCCGGGCGGCCGCACGGACGCGATCGCGACGGCGCGGCGCCCGACCCCAAATTTTCGGCTGGAACGTTCGTACTGATCCAGCCGCAGTTCTCTCGCCCGCCGATCGGCTACCTGCCGACCGGCGGGGACGATCGCTGATTTTTTCCGTTGTCGCGCTCACGCCGTGACCTCGATTCATTTCGGGACCGTCCTTCTCGCCCTCCCCCAATTGGTTTTCGCAAAGCCTGTCAAAGGTGAGGATTCCTACCCAACAAGTCGCGGAAATTCCTCGTTCGAACTCTCCGTTTCCACCAGGATCCCGTAATGACAACGGTTCGGAACGGCACGCGGTTTGCGCGTCAATCGTACGGCAGTTACAAAAAACGTTCGATGATTCGCGCCAGATGTTTCGGAGCGTGTTGTCGACAATGATTGAATGGGAATGATACGGCGATCCCGGAGAACTTGCCGGCATTCCATTCGGGAGGTGATCCCATGAAAAGCAAATTATTGGCAGCGGCGGTCCTGCTGGCGGCGGCATTTTGCGCGAACGCATTCGGAGTGACGATAAATGAAACGCTCGACACGAACAATCCGGCGGCAAATCCGGCCTTCTGGTCGGCCACCGGACAGCAGACCGGCCGCTTGTTGCGCAACGGCGTCGCGAGCGCTTGCGGATCGGTGAAATCAAATCCGGGCAGCGGCTCGGCTGCCGGATCGCGGCAGTTTGACAATTACCGCTTCGTCGCGCTCGGAACGGGTTGCCTGACAGTGACGATAAGCAATGCCGGCGAGAATCTTCTGTTTGCCGTCGCCTACAACCAGAACGGGCTGAACATCTCGGATCCGACGGCGAATTTTCTGGCCGATCCCGGCTCGAGCCCGACAACGACCGTTCCAAGGAGTTTTTCGTTTGATGTCACCGCGGGGCAGATCTTCCACGTGGTGGTTCACGAGGTTGAACCGGGAACAGGCATCGGACAAAGCTACACGCTTGCCGTCGGCGGCGTGAAGATTGATCCTGACTTCACGGTCACCGAGGTCATCGATACGACAATGCCACAGAGTAACCCCGCGTATTCGTCCGCCACCGGACCGCAGACCGGCCGGCTCAATCGACTTTCACCGACGAGCGACTGCAGCGGACTGAAGGCCAATCCCGGACTGTTCACGACGACGGGCTCGAGACAGGTCGATCTCTACGCGTTCCTGCCGGCCTCCTCCGGTTGCGCCCGTGTGACCCTCAGCCACACCGGCGCCGATTCGGCGCAGATCGTGGTTTACAATCAGGCCGGATACGTACCATCGAACCCTTCGACCAACTATCTGGCCGATCCGGGCGGAAGCGCTATGAACTCTTCCGTGACGTTCGCATTCATGGTGACGCGCGGTACCCCGTTTTACGTGGTCGTAAGTGAGGTGAGTCCGGGAGCCGGCATCGGCGACTCCTACACGCTGAACATCAGCAACATCAGGGTCGCGCCGCTGATCCGGATGACTTCGACGCTCGATGCCACCGCCCCGTCGCAGAATCCCGAATTCACGACCGCGACGGGCATTCAGACCGGAAGAATGAACCGGCTTCCGCCAACGTCCGACTGCAGCGGGGTGAAGACAAATCCGGGTCTGTACACGGCGACCGGTTCGAGGCGGTATGACCATTACACATTCACGCCTTTCAGGTCAGGGTGCGTTGAGGTGACGCTCAAGGCATTGGGCGGTCCGATGATCTATGCCGTCGCATACGGCAATCCCGGTTTTAACCCGGCCAATCCGGGACTGAACTTTCTTGCCGACTCCGGATCCAGTCCGAGTCCGGGGAGCCCGGAGAGTTTTTCGTTCCTGGTCACCGCGGGTGTGCCATTCAGCATCGTCGTCCACGAAGTCGATCCGGGAACGGGCGGCCAATCATACCAACTCGAGGTC
>CAZARD010000179.1:0-5405 GCA_964487505.1 uncultured Blastocatellaceae bacterium
GGAAAACGCTGACATCCGCGAAGCGGCACCAAGGTGACACGAAGAATACTTCAGGCCACGATTTCACTGGAATCCTGGAATCTGGAATCTGGAATCCTGGAATCCAGATTCCAAAATCCAAAATCCAAAATCCAAAATCGAAAATCCCTCTACCGGAACGCTTCGGCACGGACGATCAGATCGTCGAGGCCCGGTTCCTTCGGGTTGCGCGGCTTGCCCGGATGGATGATGCCGACCTGGCAGCCCTCGGCCGCTTCCACCAGCTGCCGGAAGGTTCCGGCGTCCGGGTCCGCGATGTACGCCTGCTTGTTCTCGTTGTATGCGAACATCTTCGGATTGACGTGCGTGCATTCGTTGCAGCTCGTGCAGCGCGAGGTTTCGATATACGGATCGTCCGAGGAGGCGGGCTCCGGCTCCGGAACTGCCTCGGCAAGAACGGGGGCCGGCGCTCCGCCGACGGGTTCGGGCCTTGCCTCGACCGGCTCGGCGATTCGCTTCCGCTCTTCGGCGAGGAGACGTTCGGCGTGCGAGTTGTGGATGCCGGCGAGTTCCTGAAGACTGTGCCACATATCGCGGCACCGACGGACCTCCGGGATCAGACGGCTGCCGACGATCGCGTGCCGAAGGACCGATTCGCCGTCGATGACCGTTATCGCCGGAACCGTATCGCCCATCGACGGGGTCTTGAGGGCGACATCCACCGGCATCAGTTCCCCGGCATCGGGATCGAACGAAACCGTCCCGAACTGGCCGGAAAACCGATCGTCGAGCGCAAGGAAATCGGCGGCCGTGAAAGGGATCCGAACCCGCCGCGCCTGCGAATCCCGGTCCTCGAACAAGAGATCGTGGGCCGGCCAATCGTCGTCGATCGCCGGATTCCCGTCGATCGTCAGCCGCGAGGCCCAATCCGAACCGGCGGACGGATCGAAGACGAAGGCCGGAAAGACGCGCGACTCGACGGCCGCCGCCGCCACGAGGTACGGCGCGAGCCGCGATGAATGGCCGTTAGCTCCCGAGAAGACGCTGATCAGCGAAGGACCGTCGTAGGACAGGCCGCGAAGCAGGGATTCGTTCTGGCCGGCGAGGAGCGAAGATGTCGTCTGCAGGACGAAAACATCGGTGAGCGCGATCGCCGTGTTCGCGAGTTGCCGGGCGCGAAGGCCAAGCGCGACGTGCCCTTCGGCGACCGCCGACGGCTCGAGGACATCGTCCGTCCTTACAACGACGTTGAACGGCAGACCGGCCGCCAGAAGTTCGACGATCCGGGACGTTTCGGCGGCATCGGCGCGGTCCCCGTCGACGCAGACAAGATAGTCGGGCAATTGCGCGAGTTCGGAGATCAGGAGGCCGTTGGCGCCGAAACCGGCGAAGATCGGATCGTGCACGGTCTCGCGATAGCTGCCGCCCGCTTCCAGTTCGGCCACCGCCAGCGCCTTTATCACCTCGACGGCTTCGTCGCGCCGCGAATTGTAGGCCGCGATCGCATCGGCGCAACTGTCGAAAAGAAACGAGTGGCCGTCCGTTCCTTCATCGAGCGGGAAGAATCGCTGGGCGTCGAGCGTTCCGATCAGCCATCCGATACGCTTGCGGCGGCTGTCGGAGATCCTGGCCTCGGGCTTCGAATCGTCAAGTATCCGCGACAACGCGTCGAAGTCGAAGGCCCCGGCGAAGGATGTCCCGACTCCGGCGCGGAGCCGTTCGGGCGTCCGGCCGGCGGCGGAACCGACGACCTCCGCCTCGATGATCCCGCGGAGTCCGTGGAGCAGGCGTCTCGCCCGATCGCGGAAATTCCGCGCTTTTGCGTTCTGGACCGCACGCCACGCGGCCTTCGCCGCACGGAACGGAAGATCGGAGTCGGCATCGACGAGATCGCCGTCTGCGATCCCGAAGATCCGCCAAAGACGCATCGCCGATTCGCGGACCGAATCGTCGTCGCCGGCGATGACATCGGCGGCGGTGTGCCACATCGTCGCGAAGTCGCCCGGGCCCGATGATGCAAGCTGCCGCCGGAGGTGAGCCTCGAGCCGGTGCGCGTGGCGCGCCGCGCGGTCGCGCTCGACGCCTTCGCCCATCGCGCGCACGGCATCATCGACGATCGCCGACAGCGAAAGCAGCGTCCGGTCGGGCGATGCGCCGCGGACTATCACGAGCGGAAGATCGTAACGCAACTCGCTGAGATCGCTCAGCCGGGCGAAATGCGCCGGCCGAAAGGTCGCGTCCATATCGCCGATGCCTTCCGCGCGACGGTTCGTAAGATGAAAGGACAGGTATTTTTGGAGAACTGGGTCCATCGGATCTCTCCTCGTCAGTTGGCCGATTCGGGCCAGACGGTGAACTTGTCGAACTCGGCCTCGAGGCCGTCACGGACGAACTCGGCGGTCCGCAGGCGCGTGTCGTGGCGGAGGTCCTCGTAACACGGTATTTCCTCGTTCCGGTAAAGTATCCCGACCGGGATCGGGTCGAAACACGAGGCGATCTCGCGGGCGCGGTTGATGTCCGACGGATCGTGTTCCTCGATCTTGCGATAGGTGCGGGCAAGTTCCGTGCTGATGCTGAGCCCGTCATCGTGATGGAGCAGGAGGACGCGTTCCGGATCGTGCAGCCACGGGTCCATCAGCTTCGGCAACCATTCGGGACATCGCTGGACGATCCGCACGAACGAGAAGCCCTTGTGGTGATAGGCGGCCGAGATCGTCTGATACAGAAGCTCCGGTATCCAGTCGACGACCTGCGCGACGAACGAGACGTTGGCGATGCCGAGCGTCACGGTCAGCGGGTTGAGCGCGTCGAGATACGTGCCCCGCGGCGTCGTATTGCTCTTTAGTCCGAGCGGCGAGGTCGGCGACGCCTGCATCTTTGTCAGACCGTAGATCTGATTGTCGTGCAGCATCATCGTCAGGTTCATATTGTAGCGGACGGCGTGGATCCAGTGCGCGGCGCCGATCGAGCAGCAATCCCCGTCGCCCGTGTTGACGAACACGTCGAGTTCCGGACGGGCGAGCTTCACTCCTTCGGCGACGGGCAACGCGCGGCCGTGTATTCCGTGGAATCCGTAGGTGTTCATATAGTGCGGCAGGCGGCTCGAGCATCCGATGCCCGACACGAAGACCGTCTTTTCGGGAGCGAGCTTCTCGTCCCGGCAGAGCCTTTGGACCGCCGCGAGGATAGCGTTGTCGCCGCAGCCGCTGCACCAGCGCGGCACGCCCTTCTGGTAATCCTCGATCTCGTGCTGCTCGTCGTAGAGCCGCAAAAGGCATTCGTTGGCGGTTTCGTTGACGTTTTTCATCTTCCGAGTTTCTCCAGTATCACGTTGCGGACGGTGTTCGGCTTGAGCGACGTGCCGCGGCACTCGCTCCAGCAGTCGACATCGACGAGATAGCGCGCGCGCAGCAGCATCGCGAGCGCCGAATAGCGGCGGTTGGTCTCGTCGATGATCTCGTCCTCGAGGCTGTCGCACCAGTTGTTCTCGATCGTCATCACTTGCTTGAAGCCATTCAGGATCTCCTTGATCCCCGGCGGCATCGGCTGGATGAAGGTCAGGTGGAGCGACGAAACCGAAAGCCCATCCTCGCGGAGTTCGCGGACGGCCTCTTCGATCGCGCCCTTCGTGCTTCCCCAGCAGACGACAAGAAGTTCGCCCGTGGGCTCGCCGAAGACCGTCGGCGGCTTGAGCGTCCGTTGCAGCGCCGCCAGTTTCAGGCTGCGGGCGCGTATGCCTTGCTGGTTGATCTCGGGGTCGTAGGCGACGTGGCTGTTGACGTCGTGCGCGAGTCCGGTCAAAGTGTGCGTGCCTCCGGGCTGCCCCGGAATGAAGCGCCGCGCGAGTCCCGTCTTCGGATCCCAGTCGTACGGTTTCGACCCGGGCGGGACGGCGCTTTGGTCGATCGGCGGCGCCATCCATTCGTCCCGGAATTTGGGACGGGGAAACGGCGTCTGCGACGTCGCGAGGCTCGCGTCCGATAAGATGACGACGACCATATTGAACGTTTCGGCGATCTTGCGCGCGGTGATCACGGAATAGAAGCAATCCTCGATCGTGCCCGGCGCGATGACGACCTTCGGCGCGTCGCCGTGGCTGCCGAAGATCGTCGTCATCAGATCGCCCTGTTCGGTCTTCGTCGGTTGGCCGGTGCTCGGGCCGCCGCGCATCACGTTGACGACCACCAAAGGTACTTCGCCCATCACCGCCAGCCCGATCGCTTCCTGTTTCAGAGAATATCCGGGGCCGGAAGTGATCGTGACGGTGCATTTTCCGGCGTACGAGGCGCCGATCGCGAACGCGCAGGCGGCGATCTCGTCCTCAGCCTGATGGACCACGCCGCCGACCTTCTCGAACGCGTCGCTCAGATAGTGCGACGCCGAGGTTGCCGGCGTGATCGGGTACATCGCGCAGATCTCCATCCCTGAGGCTAGGACGCCGAGCGCGAGAGCGGTGTTGCCGTTGACGACTATCTGCGGCTCGGTCGAGCGTTCGGCGGGGATCTCGTAGCGGAAATCGAGATTCTCTTCGGCCCACGCGTGGCCGGCATCGAGCAGATCGATGTTCTTGCGGACGACCTCCTCGCTTTTTTTGCCGAACGTGAGCCGGACCTGATCGCGGGCGATCCCGAGATCGAGCGAGTAAATGTTGCAGAGAATCCCGAGCGCGAACATATTCTTGCCCTTGCGAGCGTCGTTGACGTGCTTAAGGCATTCGGATTCCATCGGGATCTCGAAAACGCGATAACCGGCGGCGATGAGCGAATCGCGTGTTTCGATGTAGGAATGCGCGACCCGCGGATCCTTGCTTTCGCGCCACATCGATTCAAGCAGGATCGTGCATCCGGGCTTGAGTTCGCGTGACCGGACGCGCCCGAGCAGGACCTGTTCGTTGAAGGCGACCACGAGATCCGTCTCGTTCCCGCCGTTGGTGACGCGGCCGGCGGCGATCCGAATCCGGTTGCCGCTGGCGCCAGCGACGCTTCGCGCGGGCGGGCGTATCTCGGCCGGGATGATCTCGACGGTCCACACGCCGTGGCCCATTCGCGCGACGATCGAGCCGAAGCTCTGTCCGCATTTTTGGGCGCCTTCGCCCGAATCCGAGATGATTTCGACGATGTGTTCGGTCAGGCTCGCGGAAACCCGGCGTCCGCGCGACGTCGTCGTTGGTATGCTGTTATCGTCTTTAGGTGACATAGTTTACACGCACCGCACGCGGGCAAAGTTATGCTCCGCGGCGTCGATGCCGAATATCTTCGTCCCATTGTATCGCGGAATCGCCTCGCGGATCCCCAGATATGATTTCATCGCGCGCGCAGCCCGGCGCCCGGCGCCCATCGCCTCGATGACCGTCGCCGCGCCGGTGACAATATCGCCGCCGGCGAAAACGCCCGCGATCGAGGTCATCAATTCGGCGTCTGTCGCGA
>CAZARD010000180.1:0-5214 GCA_964487505.1 uncultured Blastocatellaceae bacterium
ATTTCAACTGGATACAGATCAAGGTGATGGAAAAACTCGGCCTCGCAACCGACATTTACGCGTACGACCTGAATTCGAACGATGAAACGGACCTGAAACGAGCGGCGTGAGCTCGGAGTCCTGCCGTGCGACCGCCACGGACCGGAGAAACGACCACCGAAGACAGGATACTGAGCCTTTCCCATCTGGTATACTTGGTAGATGCGGCGACGCAAAACGTCCATCGTCTTTCTGGTCCTGGGCATATGCCTGATCGCACTTGCCGTCGCGCTCAACGTCGGCTGGATCCTGTTAAACCTCCGCGAAGTCGCGCTTCTGATCTTCGGCATCATCTTCTTTGCGCTGATCATCACGGGACTTGTGCTGAACACGATCTTTCTGGTTCGCGAGGTCAGACGGAACGAACAGCAGGACGCCTTTCTGAACGCTATGACCCACGAACTCAAAACGCCGATCGCCTCCATCAAACTGTATCTCGAAACTCTCAAGGCGCGCGATGTTGCGCCGGAGCGCAGGAAAGAGTTCTATGACGTGATGCTGGCCGATTCGAACCGACTTCTTGGGACGGTTGAACAGGTTCTGCAGGCATCGCGAACGAAAGAGAGGCACCGGTTGCTCAACCTCTCAGAGGTCAGGTTGAATGATCTTCTCGCCGATGCTGTCAGGTTCATCGAAACCCGATACAATGTCGCCGAGACCGCGATCAAGATCACGCCCTCAGGCAAAGATGTGACGGTCATCGGAGACCGGGCTGAACTCGACACGGTCTTCACCAATCTGCTTGACAATGCGATCAAGTATTCGGGAGACGATCCAAAGGTGTCCGTTCGAGTCAGGAATTCGGATGGCAACCGTGTTGAGGTGCTTATCAAAGACAGCGGAATCGGCCTGAACTCATCGGAATTGAAACGTGTCTTCAAGAGATTCTATCGGGTCGCGAACGTCTCGACGCAGAGAGCCAAGGGAACCGGACTTGGCCTGTCGATCGTCGAAGCGATCGTCAGGCGCCACGGCGGAAGGGTTTGGGCGGAAAGCAGAGGTGAGCGAAAGGGTACGACGTTCATCGTCCAACTGCCAGTGTCCGCGGGCCGCGAGCCCGCAAGTGCCCGGCCATCGGCCGGCGGTCCGGGGTGAGCGCCATCACCTGCCTTTGGAGCAATGCAATTCGCCAATGAAAAGGATCCTGATCGTTGAAGACGAAAAACATCTCGCCGACGGCCTGAGATTCAATCTCGAGGCCGATGGCTACGAGGTCGAATGCGCTTACGACGGCGCCGAGGCCCTTGAGCGGCTTTCGCGCGAGCCGTTCGATCTTATCGTGCTGGATGTTATGATGCCGAAGCGAAACGGTTTTGCTGTCGCGGCTCAACTTCGTTCCCAAAAGAACTATACGCCGATCCTAATACTGACCGCGCTCGGCAGCTCCGAGGACGCGTTGCGCGGGTTCGAGTCGGGTGCCGACGATTATCTGCCGAAACCGTTCGATCTTGCGGTCTTCAACGCGCGGGTGCAAGGATTGTTGCGTCGCCGGGACTGGTTTCGGGAAGAGATGGGCGGCGGCGCGACCCCGACGACGGATGTCGTCGGGGTCAACGGCCGCACTATCGATTTCAAGAACCTCGAGTTGCGTACCGCGGGCGGAACGATGAAGCTGACGCTGATGGAAGCGAAACTGCTGCGTTACTTGCTTGAAAACGAGGGTCAGGCCGTATCACGAAAGACCATCCTTGAAGAGGTGTGGCAGTTAAGGGACGACACGGACACCCGCGCGATCGACAACTTCATCGTCCGTCTCCGCCGCTATCTCGAAGACAAACCCGAAAAACCGATGCTGCTCCAAACCGTTCGCGGCGTCGGGTATAGATTCAGCAGATGATCGGTGAGAACTGAACTCCTCATCGCCCCTTTACATTCTCCGTTGTTCTGAAGAGCCGATCCACGTCGCTGTCCTTGTAGTCCTTGTCGTCCTTGTTCTTATCGCGGATCCGCTTTCGTTCCTTGTCGATCTTTTTTCCGTTCCAACTTGCGCGCTCTCAGGTTGCAGACAGAATCATCGCACAAGCGACGACGGAATTGGAGTGTCGCCCGAAATCCCCCAATGGCTTACCTGAAGCCCGTTGTCTGAGCTTTTTTGGACGTACCAGTTGCCTTCCGACGGCCTGAAGATCGCGTAATCATAGCGGCCGTCGCCTTCGAAATCGCCGACCATCGGAATGTCGGAGGATAGCCCGAACGTAACCGAATAGAACCCGCCGTCGGAACTTTTCAACACGTACCAGACGTGCGTCGACGGTCTCCACACGGCGATATCGGCTTTGAAGTCACCGTCGTAATCGCCCGGCACGACCCTGTCGCCGTTGAGTCCGAACTGGGTGATGAATACCCCGGAATCCGAACTCCGCCACACATACCAGACGCCGGTCGAAGGTCGGTAAACCGCCAGATCGTCCTTTCCGTCGCCGTCGTAATCGGCAGGTGCCGGAATGTCTCCGTTGGTGCCGAACTGGTTGACCGACAGCGAATTGTCCGAAGATCTCCGGACATACCACCTGCCATCGGAGGGACGCCATACCGCGATGTCCGCCTTTCCGTCGCGGTCAAAATCCGCCGGCACCGGAACATCTGTCGGGAGGCCGAACTGGAGGAAATAAAGTGGACGCGAGAATTGGTCGATGACCAGCCAAAGCCCGTTCTCGGCGCGGTAATGCGCAAAATCGGTTCGGCGATCACCATCGAAATCGGCCGCGACTACCTTATCAGCCGGTCTTCCGAACGATCTGGCGAGGCCGCCCCCGTTGATCGTTCGGACAAAATAACTTGCGCTCGCCGATCTGAATACGGCGTCGTCAGTCCTGCGGTCGCCATTGAAATCAAAGATGTTTCCGATCGCAACCTTGCAGTTGTTAAGCGCGACGGTCGCATCGTTCGAGCCCGAGTTGACGGTGATGATATCGGGTTTCGAATCGCCGTTGAAGTCGGCCGTCGCGACGGCGTTCGGGAACAGCCCTGTTGCGACCAGATTTAGCCCGACATTCACGGAGTTCGACCCGCTGAGCGCGGTCGCCCGCGTTCGGATTCCGCTCCCGTCAAAGTCCGCCGACGCGATCGATATCGGGTTGGTTCCCAAAACCGTTCCCGACGAGCAGGACGAGAACGTTCCGGCGGCCGAGCCGGAGCAGATCGTCGATGTGTCGCCGTTGTAGTTCGCGACCGCTAGATCATTGATCCCGTCGCCCCCAAAATCGGCAACCTCAAGCGCCACGGGACCCGGCCCGGTGGTGATGTTCTGTTGAAGAACGAACGTGCCCAAGCCGTTGCCGAAAAACGTCGAAACGCTGTCAGAACCGAAATTGGCAACCAACAGATCAAGGTTGGAATCCGCGTTCAGATTTTTGAGCGCGACGAACGACGGCTGCGTTCGTGTGCGAAGCGATGTGCCGGCGGCGAACCCGCCGCTTCCGTTGCCGAGCAGGACCGAGACAGATCCGAAAAAGAAGCTTCCGAAATTCGCCACGACGAGATCGGATTTCGAGTCGTTGTTTATGTCGCCGGCCGCTATCGAGATCGGTGAAGCGCCGACGAAGACGCTGGTTCCCGCCGCGAACGTACCGTTTCCGATGCCGAGAAAGATCGAAACACTGTTCGAACCCGAATTCACGACGGCCAGATCGAAGAAATTGTCGTTATTGAATTTGCCCGCCGCGATCGCGTACGGACCGGATCCAGCGGGGACCGGAACCGCCGAGGCGAACGTTCCGTCGCCGTTGCCGAGCAGGATCGAGAGATTGTTCGAGACCTGATTCGTCACCGCGACATCCGTCTTTCCGTCGCCATTGTAATCGGCCAACGCCATATTCGTGGGATTGACCCCGGTCGGTACGCTGGAGGTATTGAACGTCGGTGTGCTGCAATTCACGGGTCCCGGCGGAACGATCGGTGTCGTTGTGATCTCGAGGCCCCAGCCGCCGGCGATCGTGCCGCCGCCTGAAGTCTGCGAATCGTCAACGACATAGAGCTTCCAGTCGCCGTTCGGGCTGAATCCGTTGAAGTTGCTGAGCGCGTTCGATGAATTGATATCGTTGTACGGACGGACCGGCGCAGGCGAGAAGAAGGTGTCAACACCGAAAAACCCCTCGCTCGGGCGATACGTCCCGCTAATCCAACTGCCGCTGAGTTCTGCAGCGAAATCCTCAAAGGCCAGATTCACACTGCTCGCGGGCCCGAATCCTGCATCCGAGATCAGAATCAGTCCTTTGCCATTCGGACTGACGAGCAGAATATCGATATCGGGGCCGTTTGCGTGCGTGATTCCGCTGAGCGTGACTTTCAAGTTCGAGATCACTCCCGGCACGCCGGAGACGGTGATCGTCGAGCCGTACGGCGTGGCAGCGGCGGTCGTGTCCGTAAATGCGACGTAGCTAGAACTGGTGAACGTTGACGGAGCGCCGTCGGTAGTGATCGTGACCGACCAGCCCGAATTCAAAGCCCCGGCGCTGTTATGCGCATCATCGACCGCCCACAGCGTCCAAGATCCGTTCGGATTCGACCCATTGAATACGGATGCGAAAGTCGCGGAAGGCGCGGCGTCATAAGGGCCGGCCGGAGCCGGCGCAGGGAACGTGTCGGTACCGGTGTTGTTGTTCGTCGGAAGGTAGGTTCCCGAATAGACCGAATTCAATGTCGTCGAAGCGGTATCGCTGAAGGTCCAGACATTGTCCTCGGGCGCAGTAGTCGGCGGATCAGAGAGAAAGATGTACTTCAATCCGGTCGGCCCAACCAACAATAGGTCGATGTCCGACGCCGCCGGGTGCGAGATTCCACGAAGCGTAACCTCGACCTTCGTGATCGTTCCCGTCATTCCCGAAACATCGACCGACGTTCCATACGGCGCGCTTAGGGTCGGAACAGTCAGGCCGCTCGCCGAATTAATAATGATCGGATTCGGGTTCGTGTAAACGGCAGCCGGATCGAGCTCTTGGCCCGGGGATCCGACGAAAGACGAAAGCAGAACGACCGAGGATGCAAGGACCGTCAAGAATGCCCGCAAAGTCATACGATCTCCTCCTGGATGATTCGATAGCCGAATTATAGCATGGCCGCCCTTCGGTTACTTTTATGTTGCCCGTCGCCGTTCAAGCACCCGCAACCGGCGACGCCAATCCTCGGCGAGATTGAATCGGTGGATCTCTATCTCGCGCGTGACGAGCGATGCCG
>CAZARD010000181.1:0-5197 GCA_964487505.1 uncultured Blastocatellaceae bacterium
CACGAATACCGGGAAAAGCCGCTTCCGGCTTGGGCGATCGGTTTCGACGACGGTCTTGTGGTCTACGTTTCAGCCGAAAACGGGCAAATCAGCGCGGTCCGCAACCGCGGCTGGCGCGTCTTCGACTTCCTGTGGATGCTCCACACGCTCGATTTCGAGGCGCGCGACAACATCAACAATTATCTGCTCCGCGTGTTGTCGCTTCTCGGCTTTGTGACGATCCTCTCCGGTTTCGCGCTGTTCTTCGTAAGCTCGCGGATGTTTCGACGCCGTCGGCCGTGATCGCGGATCAGGTCAGCGGTTTCGCATCCTGATCCATAATCCGAGTACGATAAGCATCAGCACAAAGAACCCAACGATGCCCGCAAACGCCAGGAGCGCGAATCCCCGGTTATCGATCAGTTTGACGTTCACCGCCCAGATGATCAGAAGGATCAATCCGAATATGATCGGCGTTCCGATACAGCCACCGAGACACCCGATGATCTGTCGCCGTTTGAACGTCGCCGGATTCCGCAAGTATTCCCGGATGATTCCCATAACTATTTCTTCGCGCCAAGCTTGGCAGTGAATTTGCCCTTGATCGACCGTTCGCCTTCGGTAAGGTCGATCTCGCCGCTGACCGAGTCGCCCGAAACCGATGTGATCTTGACCTCGCCGCCGGTTTTCGCAATATCGAACGAGTTCGACGATTCCTTGCCGTCGGCGAAATACGCGACCGTCACATAGTCGACCTTGCCGAATTTGTCGGCCTTCGTTGTGTACGATCCCGCCTTGATAGCCGATTTGTCGTCGGTTCCTTCGTCGCCTACCAGTTGAAACGCGACGCGGATCTCATCGGCAGCCTTCACCGGTTTGTTCATCGAGTTCATTCCCGCACTGGTGTCGAGATCGTAGCTGGCAAGCACGATGTAGTTCGACGACGCCTTTGTGATTTTCGATTGTCCGTCCTTCGTCTCAGTGAACGTTTTCGTCGAAGCGTACGTTCCGGAACTCTTGATGTTGAGCGGCATATCCTTGCCGGCGATCTTGATGTCGACCTTCGATCCGCCCGTTCCTGAGCAGGCTCCGAGCAGCGCGATCGAGAGACTCAAAATGATGATCGAAATCTTCCTCATATCTCCTCCTCCGCCAATTGTTTCTGAATTAAATAGTATCGCTAATAATTCGGTGTGTCGAAGCATAATCCCGGCTAATTGCAGAGTTCGTTTTCGAATGTCGCCGCAACGGGTTATGATTAGCGGAAAGCTATGGCAGAACTCGTCAGATTCGGGGTCAGCGTCGAGCAGGATTTGTCCGAGAGGTTCGACAGGTTGATCGAGGAACGCGGTTACGCGACGCGTTCGGAAGCGCTTCGCGATTTGATGCGCGAAGCGCTGATCGAGCAAAAGATCGACGGCGACAACGAGACTGAGGCGCTCGGAAGCCTGACCGTCGTCTATGATCATCACGCCAGCGGGTTGCTCGCGGAAATGGGAGCGATCCAGCACGACCATCACGTAAATATCATTTCGGTGATGCATCTTCACGTCAGCCACGACGATTGCCTTGAGATCATCGCGCTGCGCGGAAAGGTCTCTGACCTGACAATGCTCGCCAACCGTTTGCTGTCATTGAAAGGAATCAAGAACGGGAAACTCTTTCTCACGCTGCCGTCGTCCGGGATCACCGATTAAGATGCCGGCGTTGAGGTGGCACGGATTTTCGATTTGTGCTACCGTTCAGGAATGAAGTTCTTCCGATACAGTTTTCCGACGCTTCTTCTCTTCTTTTTTCTGTCGGCAACCGGAGCCTACCCGCAGAAGGCAACCGTTAGGGTTTTCTCCGGAAGCGTGGTGACCCAGCAATTCGAATTCGTTCCGAACGTGACCGTCGAGGTCGAATCGTTTGACGGCAAACGGGTAGTTCTCACTGATAAGGAAGGGAGGTTTTCGATCGAGGTTCCCGTCGAACCGATCACGGTTCGGATCTCGGGGAAGAATATCGAACCGCAGACACGGATGTTCGCCGCCGACGATGTACTTGAAAACGTGCAGTTCAAGATCAGTTTCGTTGTTCCGAAGATCGCCGAAAATGTCGTTATCGTGGCCGACTCGCTGACGCCTGAAGTAGAAAATCGCAACGAATCGGTCTTTCGGAACAACCTGTTCGGCCGCGACGATCAAATGATCTTCTCACTCAACGCGGGAATCAATGCCGGTCAACACGAAGGCGGCGGAAAATCGCTCGAGATCCGGCGATTCGGCTTCAATACCGACCACGGGGGCGTCAACGGCGGCCTTAAGATACTCATCGACAATATCCAGCAAAATCAGGGAACGCAGGGCCACGGACAAGGCTATCTCGGCGCGCTGAAATCGCTTTCGCCCGAACTGGTCGAGGACGTATCCATCATCAATGGGCCGTTCTCCGCGGCATACGGCGATTTTTCGGGTCTCGGCGTTGTTCAGATCCGGCAACGCGAAGCGCTCCCCGATCGGTTTACTCTCCGGCTGCAGGGCGGTTCGTTCGGGACCTTTCGTACATTCGCGGCCTTCAGTCCAAAGATCAGATCGGTCGATTCGTTCGTCGCATATGAGTTTTCCCGAACCGACGGCCCGTTCGACAATCCGCTCAAATACCGCCGCGACAACGTGACGGCCAACCTGACCCGGAAGTTGTCGGAGCGCGAGGCGCTCGGCTTCAAGTTCAACTTCGGTCGAAACGACTTCTTCTCGTCGGGCCAGATCCCGCTCGACCTCGTCGCCGCGGGCGAATTGGACCGTTTCGGCGCGATCGATCCGGATAACGGCGGACGCATCCGACTTGCGACCGCCGGCGGCTACTATCGCCGGGAATTCGGTTCCGGAATGACGTTTAAGGCGGATGCGTTCGTCGGACGCTCGTTGTTCGACCTTTTCTCGAATTTCACTTTCTTTCTCGCCGATCCGGTCTACGGGGACGAGATACAGCAGCACGATTCGCGGCTTCAACAGGGGGCGAACGTGCAGTTTCTGAAACCATATAAGTTCTCGGGAAACCAGTCATTGCTGACCGTCGGCGCGAACCTGCATCTGAACCAGATCAACGTTGGACTTTATCCGTCGGTCGGACGCGATCCGCGGCGAAAGTTCCTGCCGGGTAATCTCGACAATCCCAACGTCCTCTTGACCCAGGCGAACGCGCGCGTGAACAATTTCGCGGCCTACGTGCAGAACGGCTGGTACTTTTTCAACGGGCATTTGCGAATTGAAGCGGGGCTTCGGTTCGATCGTTTCGATTTTGATGTCGACGGCTTCGAACTTTCCGGCGATGCGGTTCTCCGATCGGAAGCCGCGCCCGCCACCTGTTCGTCGACACCCCGGGTTTGCGGCGATCCGCTGACGGGTCGCGACGCCAGCGGCAAGTTCCAGCCCAAACTCTCGCTCGCGTGGTCGCCTTTCGAAAAGCTGCCGTTGACGTTATATGCGAATTACGGCCGCGGGATCTCGTCACAGGACGCGCGTGGCGTCGCCCGGAATCCTGACGCGCCCAAGATCTCGACGACTGATTTCTATCAGTCAGGAATGAGCATCAATTCGCGGCGCGTTTCCCTTGTCGCGAGCGGTTTCCTCATCGACAGGTCGAACGAGCAGGTTTACATTCCGGACGACGGTTCGATCGAGTTCGCCGGCCGATCCCGTTCCTACGGCCTCGAGATCCGAAACTCGATACGCGTGACCCGTAATCTGGCTTTCAACGCCGGCCTGACACAGGTTATTCGGGCGTTCTATCCCGGCGAGTTCGTCGCCGACGGCTCGCGCCTGATCGTGGACAGCGCGCCGCGAACGGTGGCCAACGGTGGGCTGGTATTGTCCGAACTCCGCGGTTTCAACGCCTCGCTCAGTTGGCGGCACGTATCTTCATACCGGCTCGACGGTGAAGATCGCGCGATCCGCGCGGCCGGCAACGACGTTGTCGATTTTTCCGTCTCAAAACGAATTCGGAAATGGATCGATCTCAATCTCTCGGTCGACAACCTGCTCAACAAGCGCTACTTCGAAACACAGAACTACTTTGAATCACGCATCTGCCCGACCTGTGACGTTGTTTCGCGTATTCACGCGACGCCGGGATATTCGACCACGGTAAGCGTCGGCGTGACCCTCAGATTCGGCCGAAAGGACTGAGGTTGATGGCGCATTGCATCTGGTATGATCGGCCGTCTGCTGTGATAAGATTCACAGACGATGAAGAACCGACTTTCTGCCAAATCCCTGAGCCTGACCGAATCCGTCATCCGCGAGATGTCGCGCGAGGCGGTCAAGTACGGGGCCGTCAATCTCGGTCAGGGATTTCCCGATTTCGCCGCTCCCGACGCGATCAAAAAGCGCGCGATCGAAGCCATCGCCGCCGACCATAACCAGTACGCCGTGACCTGGGGCGTCAAAGAGTTCCGTGACGCGATCGCCGCGAAAACGAAGCGTTTCCTAGGGCTCGACGTCGATCCGGAGAGCGAGATCACGGTCACGTGCGGTTCGACCGAGGGGATGATCGCAGCGATGCTGGCTTGCGTCGACATCGGCGACGAGGTGATCCTCTTCGACCCGTTCTACGAGAACTACGCGCCCGACGCGATACTTTCCGACGCGACGCCGGTCCACGTGCCGCTTTATGAAACGGAATCGGGAGATTGGTATTTCGATCGCGACGAGATGCGCGCCGCGTTCAGCGAACGCACGAAGGCCATCATCATCTGCAACCCGAACAACCCGACCGGCAAGGTCTTCACGCGCGACGAACTCGAGTTCATCGCGGACCTGTGCAAAGAGTTCGACGCCGTTTGCTTCACCGACGAGATCTACGAGCACATCATTTACGATTCGGGGTCCGAAAATTCGGATTTCCGGTTCGCTTCGTCGAAACACGTCTCGATGGCGGGGCTCGACGGGATGAAGGAGCGGACGGTGATCGTCAATTCGCTCTCAAAGACGTACTCGGTCACGGGCTGGCGAGTCGGCTACGTAATCGCCCCGCCCGACATCACCGGCGCCGTCCGCAAGGTCCACGATTTTCTGACCGTCGGCGCGGCAAACTGCCTTCAGCACGCCGGGGCGTTCGCGATGGAATTTCCGGAAAGCTACTATGACGAACTGCAGGCCGAGTATCAGCGCAAGCGCGATTTCATCGTTCCCGCCCTGCGCGAGGCCGGCTTCATCTGCGGATGGCCGGAAGGCGC
>CAZARD010000182.1:0-5111 GCA_964487505.1 uncultured Blastocatellaceae bacterium
CGCAGCGCGAGCTGATCTCGGACATCAGAACTCGTGACGGCATCAGAACGATCGCTCTCGCGAGCTAATCTCGGACATCAGAACTCGTGACGGCATCAGACCGATCGCCGATTCTTGGAGCGTGAGTAACGACGAGAGAAGCCGGTTCTAATGCAGAACCCCGCACGAAGTAAGGGGGCCAGCTCACAGCGCGAGCTGATCTCGGACATCAGAACTCGTGACGGCATCAGAACGATCGCTCTCGCGAGCTAATCTCGGACATCAGAACTCGTGACGGCATCAGACCGATCGCCGATTCTTGGAGCGTGAGTAACGACGAGAGAAGCCGGTTCTAATGCAGAACCCCGCACGAAGTAAGGGGGCCAGCTCACAGCGCGAGCTGATCTCGGACATCAGAACTCGTGACGGCATCAGACCGATCGCTCTCGCGATCGGGCCCCCTTACTTCGTGCGGGGTTCTGCATTGCTGCCTGAATTGATGTGGAAATGAAGATGCTTCGAGTCCTGATAGTCACCGAGATTCGTCAGCACGCGGGCGGCGCCGCGTTCGGCGACGACCTGGTCGGCGACGCGTTTGATGACATCGAAAAGTTCGAGCAGGATCGGAGCGTCCGATTCCTCGAGCGTCAGCAGCGATGAGATATGGCGTTTCGGGATGACGACGATATGCGTTTCCCAGAAAGGGCGCGTGTGATGATACGCAAGCACGTTCTCGGTCTCGAAAACCTTCTTGACCTCGGTCTTGCCTGACAGCACCTCTTCGCAGTAAAAGTCTTCAGTCATCGGAACTTGGCAAACTACTGATCCTTCCTCGCCGTTATCACGATCGACACGCCGAACGGGAAATCGAAATGCCGCAGCCAAAAACGCTCGGCGCCGAAAAGCTTGCCGAAAATTCCGTTCAGCGCCGAAATGTTGACGTTGTTCTCGGATTCGGGCTTGATCCCGGTCAGTTTCATCAATGTCCGGCCGGCGAGGATCGGCGCGAAGAACGTCCAGTTAGCGTAGGTCGCCCGTTCGATCGCGAACCCGGCCTTTACGACTCTTTCGACGATCTGCTTTTTCGTGTATCTGATGCGGTGATTCGAAATGTCGTCCTGGACTCCCCAGAGCCACATGAACGCGGGGACGAAGATCAGAGTTTTTCCGCCTTTTTTCAGCACGCGGTGCATCTCTCGAAGCCCGGCGACGTCGTCGTCGAGATGCTCGACGACATCCAGCGCCGTCACGACGTCGAAGGATCCGTCGTCGAACGGGAGTTGCTCGGCCAATCCTTTATGTACCTTGAGCCCTTTCGCGCGGCAGAATTCAAGCGCGTCGTCCGAGACGTCGACGCCTTCCGCCTCACCGAACTGCGCGAGCATTTCGAGATTCGCACCGGTCCCGCATCCGACATCGAGGAATTTCGGGTTCGGGTTCTGCGATTTCGGGTCGAGCGAGCGGAGAAACTCCTCGAGGATCGCGCGCCGCCCGACGAACCACCAATGCTGGTCCTCGACGCGGTCCATGATCGCGTACGTGTGCTTCTCCATTTCCTGGGGCAGTGACATCGTTTTGTCTTTTACCGTTGGTGCAATCCGCACATTTCGCTGGAGAGATTTCCCTGGTTGCCGCCGGCTTCGAGTCCGTAGCTCTCACGAAGGCGTTTGAGGATCCCGGTCCGGCTCACTGCGTAGCCGTTGCCGTTCCTTTCGATCAGACCGAGATCGAGGCCTTCCTCGAGATACTCGGTCACGTTGCGCTGGATCATAAAATCGCCCGACGTCAGATGCGCCGCGAGTTCCATTTCGTAAAGCGTCGGATTGAAGACCGTCAACGGATTGATGTCTGTTTTCGAAAAACTCTCGATGACCTTCCCGAAATCGTAGGCGTGCTGCGCTTCGTGCACGAGTGTGCCTTCGGTCCCGCGCGCGCCGGCGCCGTCGATAGTCTCGGCCGCGAACGTAATGAAGACCTCGCCCAGCGCGTCGATGATGCCCAGCCGCTCGGACGCGATGCGTTCGTTGGCACGGGCCGGATCAGTGACGCCCGTGACTCCGGATGCGCGGACCTCGCTCAAAGGGCCGACGCAGACGAGCATTTCCGAATCGAGGATTGCGCGCATCACGCGCTTCTGCTGATCGGTACCGACCTCGACGATGACATCGAATGCGGCATCGATCACCTTCCGGTACTTCTTGGCTACGCCTTTTTGATATTTCATGATTTCGCAGTCTGCTTTACGATATCCGGCCGAACCCGCACCACGAATTCTCGTTGTGCCACGTGATCTCGACGTCGGTCGCGCCGATCTCGTTCCACCATTTCTCGAAATCCTCGCGGGAAATGTAGAACGCCGTCGGAGCGACCAGATGGTCGAAGACGATGTTGTGCTGCTCGCGCCAGCCAAAAGTCGAGAGATGGTGCAGATAATCGTTGTAGAAAAGCTTCTTCGCGAGCGACCCGGCGACGGCGTTCGCCGGCTTGTAGATCAGCTTCGACGCCAGAAACACGCCGAGGGTCGGGAGTTTCGAGACCTGATAGAGCATCGGCTGCCGCATCTTTGACGTGAACCCTTCGCGGATCGGGTTGACGTAGTTGATGATCCACTCGTTGTTCTCTTCGCCGTAGATCCACGCCGAAACTGCGCCGCCCGCGACGACCTTCGACGCGAGCGATACGAACGCGCCTTTCGGATCGGGCGTATGATGCAGAACACCGACCGAGAACGCGTAATCGAATTCCTTCTTTAGCGGGAGTTTGAAAATGTCGGCCTGGATTATGTGAACGTTCGGCAGATTCCGGGTCGCTTGAAACGCCGTTTCGACGGCTGCCGACAGGTCGATGCCGACGACTTCGGACGCGCCCCATTCGGCGGCCAGCGACGTATGCCGGCCTTTGCCGCAACCGCCCTCGAGGACGACCTTATCCGCAAAGAATTCAGGCTTGACGGGCTGCAGCCATCCGAGGAATTGTTCGGCGTACTTCGTGTCTTCCTGGGTGAAATGCGTCCACTGCCAGCCGAAATTCTCGGCTGTTTCGGCCTTGTCCTGTTCGATCTTGTCGAGATCGGCGAAACGCGGGATCCCGCGCGTGACGCTGTACTCGCGCGAGCACTTGCGGCACGAAAGGATCGCCTCGATTATCTCTTTCGCTTCGTATTTGCTGACGTATGCCAGCAGAATGTCACCGCCGCATACCGGACAGGCCAGAAGATCCAAAAGCTTTTCTTTCATTCACTGATTCGCGCCCGAACGCGAATAAATGAAGTTACACGATTGGAAGCGTTTTCTCAATCAGGAACGGTCTCGGAGCGGTCCCCCGGCAGCGCGGGCCGATCGTGGAAAGGCGGATCGATCGGATTCAACCCAAATACGCGTTAGATGACTTAACGGCTTTTCGCCACGGATTGCACGAATTCTTACCTATTATTCCGTGTCTTGTTCGCGAAATCCGTGAAATCCGTGGCGGAATTCGTCAAATGCATAATCCGGACTCAATGCCCGAACGTCGCGAGCCGCCTTTCGAATTCGCGGAATTCCGTCTCGGGGAACGGCTGGCGCCAGTTGAACTCGAACTCGTCGGTATCGCGGTCGTCGTAGAGCTGTTTGAAGGTCGCGAGGAACGCGGCGCAGAACTCCCGGAGATGGCCGCGGTGACTGAAGACAAGGTTGATCTCGCCGGCGCGGTCTCCGGTCGGGAACTCATAGATCGCGAACTCGATATCGTCTCCGGTCCGTTTGAATCTGAAGCTGAATTCCTCGGGATCGCGGTTCCATTTCAGATTCGCTTCGCCGGTCTCGCCTGCAAGAAAGCCGGCGAGGATCTTCATCAGGTCGGAAAGGGCCGACGTGTATGGAAGATTGGCCGTCGTCGTCTGAAACTCGCCGCCAGAACCCGCAAAGCCGATTGACATAAAGCCGCATTGCGGACTGTTGAAGCTGACCTCGAATTTGCTCATCAGTCACATTCTGCCACGACTCAGGCCGAACATCGAGTTTTGCCGGCCACGGAAGACAATGATTGCGTTTGGCCGGGTCAGAATCTAAAATCGTGAGTGTTCCGATCCGAAAAACCGAGGTTCAATCAGCCATGCGCCAATACCACGATCTTTTGCGGCATATTCTCGACAACGGCACGCGTCATCACGACCGGACCGGCGTCGGCACGATCTCGGTTTTCGGCTACCAAACGCGTTACGATCTGCGAGAGGGTTTTCCGATCGTGACGACCAAGCGCGTGCCTTTCAGATGGGTTGCCGAAGAGCTGTTCTGGTTCTTATCGGGCGATACGAACGAGAAGAACCTGCGTGCCCGCGGAGTCGATATTTGGGCCGAGTGGGCGGACCTCGAACATACGTCGAGGTTCGGGCGCGAAGAGGGCGACCTTGGGCCGATCTACGGATACCTGTGGCGAAGTTTCGGCGGCGATTACCCGGAACGGAACGGATTCGACCAGATCGCCGCGTTGATCCGGCAGATCGAGGCGAATCCGAATTCGCGGCGCCTGATCGTTTCGGGCTGGAACCCGCCGACGGCCGACAAGGTCGATCTGCCGCCGTGCCACACGCTCTTTCACTTCAAGGTAGAGAACGAGAAGACGCTCCACTGCCAGCTCTACCAACGAAGCGCCGACGCGTTTCTCGGCGTCCCGTTCAATATCTCAAGTTACGCTCTGCTGACTGAAATGATCGCACACGTCTGCGGGCTCGAAACCGGCGAGTTCATCCACACTTTCGGCGATCTTCACATTTATCTGAACCATCTCGAGCAGGTCGACGAACTGCTTTCGCGCGAACCGTTCGATCTGCCGAATCTGGAATTCATCGACGCCGCCGATCTCAAAGGTTTGGACGGATTGCTACGTTTCCGGTTCGAGAATATGAGGCTCAACGGCTACCGATCACACGGGAAGATCGCCGCTCCGGTGGCAGTCTGAATTCAGCGCAAAACTGAAAGTGCCAAACGGAAAGTGCAAAGTGCAGAGCGCAAAGTGCAAAACGCAAAGTGCAAAGTTAATGATCTGCAAGGGATGAAACCCGCTCAGAACTTGCAATCCTCGAACGCGGTCACATAATCACTCTGCACTCTGCACTCTGCACTCTGCACTCTGCACTCTGCACTCTGCACTCT
>CAZARD010000183.1:0-5106 GCA_964487505.1 uncultured Blastocatellaceae bacterium
CGTGATTACTCGGATTCGACGCCGGATGTTGGTTTCACCTACGACGATCCGAACATCGCCAATTCCAAAGGCAAGCTGACCCGCGTTTCGTCTTCCGTTTCCGAGTCAAGGTTCGCGGCGTTCGATGATCTCGGCCGCGTGAAGAGCTCGGTGCAGACGACCGGCGACCAGACATGGTCCTTCCCGGACTATTCCTACGATCTTTCGGGCGCGGTTGTCTCTCAAACATATCCTTCGGGCCGGATCGTCAGAACCGAATCCGACGCGATCGGAAGGCTTTCGAAAGTGACCAGCCGGATGCCGGATCAGGTCGAGCGGGTGATGATGAACGGGCTTTCCTACAACTCGTTCGGGGCGATGACGAGCGCGCGGCTCGGCAACGGACGCTGGGAAACGATGGAATACGACCCGAAACGGGCGCAGCTGACAAAGATCGCCGTCGGCGGTTCGGTCGGCGACGCGAGCCTGCTCAAACTCGAGTACGACTACGCGACCGTCACGGGCCAGACGAGCGACAACAACGGCGCGCTTCGCAAACAGAAGATAACGCTTCCCGGCGTCGCCCCGATCGAGCAGAACTACACTTACGATCAGCTCAACCGCTTGGACATCGCGACCGAAACCGTGAACTCAAATGTCACGTGGCGGCAGGACTTAGACTACGACCGGTTCGGAAACCGCACGTTCAATGCCGGGAACACGACGACGCTTCCGGCCAACAACGCGGTTTTCAATCCCTCGATAAATCCTGCGGACAACAAGTTCTACGCGGCCGACGGCTACGCTTATGACTCCGAGGGCAATCTGACCGCGGGGCCGGACGGAATATCGATGGCGTACAACGCCGAGAACAAACAATCGCAGGTTTACAACGCGGCGACGCAGACGACGACCGTTTATCTTTACGACGGCGGCGGAAAGCGTGTGAAGAAAACGGTCGGAAACCAGGAGACGTACTTTGTCTACGACGCGTTCGGAAAACTCGCCGCCGAGTACACGACGAACCAGACCGTCACGACCGAGGGCACGAAGTATCTGACATCGGACCTCGTCGGAAGCCCGCGCCTGACGACAAACAATCTCGGTCAGGCCGCATCACGCCACGACTATATGCCGTTCGGCGAGGAGATCGCGGCAACCGTCGGAGGCCGCGGCCAGGTCGCGGGCTACACCGTCAACGACCGCATCCGCCAGCAGTTCACCGGCTACGAACGCGACGGCGAATCGGGCCTCGATTTTGCCCAGAACCGCTACTTCGCCGCGAGGCTCGGCCGCTTCACGTCGGTCGACCCGCTCACCGCATCCGCGAGCGCGAGGAATCCGCAGACGTTCAATCGGTACAGCTACGCGCTCAACTCCCCATATGAGTTTACTGATCCTCTTGGGCTTGAGCCGTGCGGGATACATGGCAACACCTCGGGATCCGCAGCTGGGAGGACGTGCAATCAATCTGATGACTGGGACACAACCTTCGGAGCCGAGTCAAAACGGGCGGAAGATGAGTATGTCGACGATTTGGAACGGCAAATATCGAAGAAGCGGAATCGACCAAAGTGTCGTGCTTTGAATGCCAAACACGATGATGAAACAACAATTACAGTTGCGGTTGGTGAAAAAAAACGGAAGGAGATTGCGCAGGCTATCGCCGCAGCACTAATTGAAGGGTATAAGAAAGAGCGCAAGATCTACAAGAAATTCGCGCGTATTATTCGAGATGGCGGCGGCATCCTTCGAAAGAAGCTGAAAGACAGCTTCCGAATCACAGTCGCAACGGAAGGAGGTATTCCAGATGTCGATGTGAATGTATCGGAGAATTTGCCAAATACCGGATCGGTCTTGCAAAGCAATCATCCGATCTTTGAAGATAGGATAATCGACGGTGCCACACTGGAGGAGATCTTGGATAATAGGATCGATCTCGGTGAGGATGTCAATGGCATAGTCTGGAAATACAATTTGGATCTGCAAAGTTATCGTGGAAAGAAAGGCGAGACGATTGACCGAAATGAGATAAATGCGGCGCTTTCGGATGCCGTTCAAAAAGGAATCGAACAGTTCTACAAATCGGTCGGAATCAGATAAGGCGGAAGTATGTTTGGAAAATCAAAGTTTGCTGTTGTTTTGGTAGCTCTCGTTGCAAGCTGTAATCACTATGCCCCGGTAAGCGAATTGACGGATGGCACTGACCCGATCGTTAAGACGCACGCCAAACCGGAAGCCTCGGAAGTGCTCGCGACCTCGGAGGCTCGGTATCGGAGCCTAAAGTCTTACTACTTCACCGGCAAGAACGTTGTCGAGCGACATCGCCGTCGCGAAACGACTGAAGAGGTTGCTCGGGTCTCCTTTGCATATGACGATTCAAAAAATGTTGAGGCGAGCCTTGAAAGGAACAACACTCGATTCGATATCAGCTCGAAGGGATCAACGAGTTCAATAATCCTGGTCACCGGGGATTCAGACGAAAAGAAGTTGCAAATGTATGATGATGAGTTGGACTGCCTCTCATCGCCGCTTTTGGGTTACGGCAATTACTTCGCCGCCGGCAGGCTATCTTTGATCGCAAAGAGAAAGAAGTTGGGCGAATCGCTTTACAGTGAATTGACGAATGTCACGCTTGTTGGCATTGAACCAATTGAAGGCGTTGACTGCTTTCGGATCGACGGCGATACCGAAGGGAATCCGTACGGGCGCACTACATACTGGATCAACGCCGATTCTTTTCTGGTTCAAAAGTATGAACTAACGTTTAACTCAACGAGCTCTTCGGAGTACTTCACCCGATTCAGCGAAACATATGACCGCGTCGAATTCCGTTAGCCGTACCATGCCTATTCGGATGTTTACGCTTCTGCCGGATCGTGTGTCTAAGCGCTGGATATTTACGGACCCTGAGCCGTATGATAGCTACGGCAAAAGGTTGAAAAAGACGGTCGGCAATCAGGAGACGTACTTTGTCTGCGACGCGTTCGGAAAACTCGCGGCAGAGTACACGACGAACCAGACGATCACGGCCGAAGGCGCGAAATTCCTGACCGCTGACCTTGTCGGAAGCCCGCGTATTGCGACAAACAATCTCGGTCAAGCCGCATCCCGCCACGACTACATGCCGTTCGGCGAAGAGATCGCGGCGACGGTCGCAAATCGGAATCAGGTCGCGGGATTCACCGCCAACGACCGCATCCGCCAGCAGTTCACAGGCTACGAACGCGACGGCGAATCGGGTCTCGACTTCGCCCAGAACCGATATTTCTCGGCCCGCCTCGGCCGCTTCACGTCGGTCGATCCATTGGCCGCATCCGCGAGCGCGAAGAACCCGCAGACGCTTAATCGATACACCTACGCCTTGAACTCGCCCTACAAGTTCACGGATCCGCTTGGACTCGCGGCAACCCAACACTGCTGGGGGAATATCTGTAACACGTACGATGCGGATGAACAGTCTGCAAGAGGCAGTGACGACCCGGTATATGCACCCCCCGTGATTCGAAACGACGGATATGTGCCCGCCGGACGAGGGAGCGATCCGAATCCGTCTGACGGGCTGACGATGCCCGATGTCCGAAAGCCAATTGAGAACATCAGCGTGACAGTGTCGGAGCCGCTGATACACGAACTTCTGGACAATGTGCCTTTTAGTAATGAATACACATTGACGGGTCATGGATCGGTTCTCAATGTGGGAATACTGGACGAATCCGGGAATGGAGTGGAGAATGTTTCGGTCGCCGCGGAAATTGCAATCGGCCCGCTTCGTCTCGCGTCTGAAAGGCAGGCATCCCGGAACCCTCTTGCCGTTCCGGTCTGTGACCCCGCAGATTGTGACTTCAATCTGACCTCGAATCCGTCTCAGACGCCGACGTCAGTTGGTCCACCAAACCCGTCCGAAACGGGTGTCGGCGAAACAGTCATCAAGGTCAGCCTCGACGATGATTTTGACGCATTTGTGATAACCTTGCGAGTTGATTTCAGCAATGTTTCCGGCGGTCGCGTTGAACCAAGCCTTCTCCCGCCCGATATCAAGAAAATGAGGACGGAAGACTATATGGAGTTTGTCAGGAAGAAGAATTGACGAGCAAGCCGGTCACCCCGAATAGCCGTCAAGATGAAGTAATGGAGAGTGATATGAGAGCTATTGTTCAATTTCTTGGCGTTTTGTCGATCCGTCTGTTCGTGATCGTCTTGTGCGCATTCTGCGCGACCGGCTTCGGGCAGGAAACTTCGATGACCGGTTTGGAAAGAAAGGTAACGATGAAATATGTCGACGTTCCGTTCGGCACCGTCGTTCAGGAACTCATCGAGCAAACGGATGTTGCCATCGGTTTTGTTCAATCGACACTGGACGAGGATTACGTGTTTCCTGTCAATCGGCGCGGAAACGACTGCAAAGCGATCGTTTTCCCCGGCGGTAGCAAACAGGACTGTCCCGACGCGAAGTTCGTACGCACGCGGAACACCTTCTCGATCGATGTCCAGAATCAAGATCTTTCGGTGGTTCTGGACGCGATCGTTGGTCAGATGGGACACTACCGCTGGACGGAATCGGACGGCGTGATCAACATTGTGCCGTTGGCGGGGTTGGACAGCAGGATTGAAGCGTTTTTGCGGCTGAACATCGCGGATTTCAAAATAACTCCGAAAATGGGGCGTGAAACGCCTATTTTCCAAGACATTCGAACATCCATATTTGAGCTGCCAGAGGTTAGTGAGTTCATCGTTAGCCGCGGGTTCCTATCTTCGTCGGCGCGATATCCCGCTGATATGCTCGGACACCCGTTCGTTAAAGATATCAAGCTTTCAAACGTTACGATGATCGATCTTCTGAACACGGTTGTTCGTGTCAAACGCGGCGGATGGATGCTTCGAATCGGCAAGATCGGTCCGGCGAATCAATACCTGGGACTTGAGATCTGACCGCCAATGACGGCGACACTCCGGACGTCACCTTCTGGTACGACGGCAAGGGACTGGGTTCAGAGCCGGCATTCTCGAAGGGCAAGACGACGCGCGTCGCGAGTTCCGAATCCGAAACGCGTTACACAAGCTTCAACCTGTTCGGACAGCTTGTCACGAGCGAGCAGCGGACGCCGTTCGGGACGGAATCGGCGG
>CAZARD010000184.1:0-5090 GCA_964487505.1 uncultured Blastocatellaceae bacterium
CAGATGACCGAGATCTCGCACGAGACCGGCCGTCAGGTCGGCGTTCTCGTCAACCGCAAGGGCCAGGTCGAATATGTCATGGTCGGCAACGCGAAACAGATCGAGATGCCGGATTTCGGTCGCGCGCGCGTTTCCGAGGACCGTTTTCGAGGCCTGCGCTGCATCCATACGCATCTCAACGGAGAAAAGCTGACGCAAGACGACCTGACCGACCTCGCGCTGCTCAGGCTCGATCTGATGTCGGCCGTTCAGGTCAATTCGCGGACGGGGCTTCCCGATCTCGTCTATTCGGCGCATCTTGTCCCTTCGACCGCCGAGAAACTCGAGACCGAGGCGCAGTCGCTTCCCTATGAGTTCCTCGAGCCCGACATTCCGTCGCAGCTCGATACGAACTTCATCCAGCTCATCAATTCGCTCGAGAACGAGATGGCCCGGAGCCGGCAGACGGCCCGCAGCCGTCACACCAATCGGGATCGCGTGATCCTCGTCGGAGTCACGACCGGATACCTGTCCGAGGCTGAAGAGTCGATCGCGGAGCTCGAAGAGCTCGCGCTGTCGGCCGACGTCGTCGTGCTCGACAAGATCGTCCAGCGACGGCCGCAGATCGATCCGAAGACGGTTCTCGGACGCGGAAAGCTTGAGGAATTGCTGATTCGTTCGATGCGGCTCGGCGCGGATCTGATCGTTTTCGACACCGAACTGTCGCCGTCGCAGGTCCGCTCGATCTCGGAGATCACGGACCTCAAGGTCATCGACCGTCCGCAATTGATTCTCGATATCTTCGCGCAGCGCGCGCAGTCCCGTGAAGGAAAGCTGCAGGTCGAACTGGCTCAGTTGAAGTACCTTCTGCCGCGGCTCTCGCAAGGCCAGAATTCCGCGTTTTCAAGGCTCGCGGGCGGCATTGGCGGCAGAGGCCCGGGAGAAACAAAGCTCGAGACCGATCGGCGCCGAGTCCGCGACAAGATCTCGCAACTCGAAAAGCAGGTCGACAACCTCGGCCGTCAGCGCCAGGAGCGCCGCAAGAACCGCGTTCAGAAGAATCTCCCGATCATCTCGCTGGTCGGCTACACGAATGCCGGAAAATCGACGCTGCTCAACACGCTTACGCAGTCGAAGGTCTACGCCGAGAAGAAGATGTTCGCGACGCTCGACCCGACGTCGCGCCGCCTGCGGCTTCCCTACGATCAGGAAGTGATCATCAACGACACCGTCGGCTTTATCCGCGATCTTCCGGAAACGCTGGTCGCCGCGTTTCGGGCGACGCTCGAGGAGATCTCCGACAGCGACCTGCTGGTCCACGTTGTCGATGCGTCGAATCCGAACGCGACGGCGCAAATTGAATCGGTCGAGAAAATCCTCGGTGAACTCAGTTTGAGCGAAATTCCGGAGATCATCGTCCTCAACAAATCCGATCTCGTCGATAGTGAGACTCTCGAAGCGCTCGAACGGACGATCTCGATCGAACGGCAACGCGAAATCGTCGCCGTTTCGGCGCTCAAATCCGCAACCCTGCGGCCGATGGTGGAAACGGTCGAGCGTGTGATCGAAAACGGAGAATGGCGGTCGACGGCTGAGAGTTGAGAAACAAGGGTCATTCCCGATCCCGCTTCGCTTCCGACGCCGATCCGTATCCGGTGCCGATGCCGCCGTTCGCTCTTCCCCACAATTAGTTCTCCAATACCCGATCCCCAGTGTGATAAGATAATTGTCGCCAAATGAACCGACGCGATCTACAGGACAAGGCATCGCCCCTGACCAAGGCCCGAAAAGCGCTGACCAAGCAGTTCGGGCGATACCTGGAGAAGTTCACGCCGGCGCAGCGTTTTTGGATCGGGTTCGTTCTGCTCTCGGTCGTCACTACCGCACTCATCAATAATCCATTCTGGCGATCGGCCGCCGAACTTTACAAGGAAGGCGACATCGCGCGGGAAAGCATCATCTCGCCCGCCGACATAGCGGTCACCGACACTGAAGAGACGGAGCGTCTTCGAGAGGCAGCGCGCACGACCGTTCAGCCGATATTTCGATACGAGTCGAACCGCGCCGATCAGGCGGTCCGGGGGTTTCTTTCGTCTTGGGAAAAACTTCAACGCCATACTGCCGGCGCCGCGAACGCGAATACGCGGCAAGCGAATGCCGACGCCAAGAGCGAAGCGCACTGGACGGGCTCCGGCGGTCCCGAGGTCGGCAAGGTCCTCGCGTCGCGGACGTTCAGCCGCAACGAACTCGAAACGGTCCAAAGCGCGCTCCGTGAAAGCTCCCAGGGCTACATTTATGACGATGCCGACTCGCAGTACTTCGAGACCGAGGTCGCGCTGGTAGATCGGTCAAAGCCGAACATCGATCAGAAGATCTCGATGCCGGAATCGAACTGGACACCGCTTTCAGCCGCTCGCAACAAACTGAAGGAACGACTGACGGCGATCAAGAGCCTGTCGCCGAAGGAGATAGACGCGTTCTATCGCGGAACGGAACTGTTCGTTGAGCCAAGCGTCTTCTATGATTCGGTGGCGACGACGAATGAGCGCGAGAAGGCCGCGAATTCGGTCGTGCCGATCATCATCTCGCTCAAACGCAGTCAGAAGATCGCCGACGAGGGCGATATCATTACCCCGGAGATCCTTTCGAAAATCAACGCGATCCGAAGCTACAGCCAGACGAGCCGTCAGCTGAACCGTTTTCTGGGCCTTCTTGTGATCATTTCCGCGCTTTACTGGGTCGCGTGGAAGTTCATCCAGCACAATCAGGTCGGAACCCGGCTGACCCTCTCCGAAGAGAAGACCTTCGCCCTTTACGGTTTCATCATACTTGTCCAGACGACGCTGATGGCGGTCTTTTTCAAGCTCGCGGATTTTACCGCCCTGCAGAATCTGAAGGCGCCTCTGAACGATGCGACGCTATGGTCGTTCGCGATCCCGTTCGCGACCGGAAGCCTGTTGATGACCTTGCTCGCGGACCGGCGGACGGCCCTTTTCACCGGACTGGTACTGGCGCTGATCGCCGGGCTCCTCGCGCCGAGGCCGCTCGAATTCGCGCTTTTCGCGGCGATCGCTTCGGCCGTTGCGGTCTACGGCATCGGGCGCTACAGATCGCGCCAGTCGGTGACGATCGCCGGCGTTCTTGTCGGGCTTGCCAGCGCGGGCGTGGCGATCGCGATCATCGGCTACACGCAGCAGCCCTTCATTCTCAACACGGTCACGCTCGCGATCGCCTGCGGGCTGGTGAACGGGCTGATCACGGCTGCTGTCACCGCGGTTCTGTTGCCGATGTGCGAATCGATCTTCGGCATTCTGACGGACGTCAAACTGCTCGAGCTTTCGAACGCCGACCTTCCGGTTCTCGGACAACTCGCGCTCCGCGCGCCCGGCACCAACCAGCATTCGCACGCGGTCGGCCAGCTTTCGGAGGAAGCCTGTCGCGTCGTCGGGGGCAACGGCCTGCTGGCGCGGATCGGCGCGCTCTACCACGATATCGGAAAAACGGCCGCGCCTGAGCATTTCGTCGAGAACCAATTGGGCAAGAATCCTCACGACAAGCTGAAGCCGGCGCAAAGCGCGAAGATCATCATCAGTCACGTCACATACGGCATCAAACTGGCCAAGGAAATGGGCCTCCCGCAGCGGATCATCGACTTCATACCGCAGCACCACGGAACGCGTACGCTCCATTATTTCCTGCGAAAGGCCCAGGCCGAGGCCCGCAGCGCGGAGGAGATCTCCGAGAACGATTTCCGTTATCCGGGGCCGAAACCGCAGTTCAAGGAGGCGGCGATAATGATGATCGCCGACAGCTGCGAGGCCGGCGCGAGATCGCTCGAAGAGCCGACCCCCGAAAACATCCGGTTCATCGTCACGAAGATCATCGACGCGATCCTCGCCGACGATCAGCTCGACGAATGCGATCTGACGCTTCGCGAGCTGACCCAGATCCGCGAGTCGATGATCAAATCGCTGATCGCGATCTATCATTCTCGCGTCGACTATCCGGGATACACGCCGCCGAGTTCGCTTCAAAAGCTCCTGATCCCGAAGGAACTGCTCGACACCGAAGAACGCGGAATGCGGTTCTCGAACCCGGCCGATATCCCGGTCAGCAAAGGCGGCGAGATCGAGGACGAAGCGATCGACCGGTCGGTTCAGCCCGATACGTCGGGGAACGTGAACTGATTTGGGATTTGGGATTTTCGATTTTGGATTTTGGATTTCGGGGATCGAGCTGGGCACGTTGGAATAACTGGAAGTTGGGATACTTGGAATCTGGAATGCCTGGAACCTGGGATACTTGGAATCTGGAATGCCTGGAACCTGGGATACTTGGAATCTGGAATGCCTGGAATCTGGAATAAGTGGAATCGTGAACCTGGAACCTCCGGGATCCTAGAGTCCTGAAATCGCAAATCGCAAATCGCAAAAGACCATGGCTGAATTCAAGGGAGCGGGCGGAACCAGCGGCGGCGTGATCGAGTTTTTTGTCGGTCTTGGAATGGCAATTGCCGGCGGGTATCTGCTGACGAATCAGGTGATCGTTACGAGCGGTTTCTGGTCGTTCTACGGGTTCAGCGCTTTCGGATTCTCGCTCGTGCCTTTGATCGCCGGCATCGGCATCCTATTTTTCAACGGACGCTCGGTGGCCGGCTGGCTTCTTTTGTTTGCAGGCGTGATCATCATTTTCGCCGGGATCCTCGCGAATCTTCATATCTACTTTCAGCCCACCAGCCTTTTCAATACGATCGTGATGCTCGTCCTGCTCGCCGGCGGAATCGGTCTCGTCGCCCGCAGTCTCCGTGCCCATGCAGAACCCCGCACGAAGTAAGGGGGCCCGCTCGCAGCGCGAGCGGCTGTCAGGCATCGACCGGCGCGGCGTGTCGCCGGAATCTCGTTTCATCTACCAAGCGGTCCGGAAAATCGCAATACGCTCGCGCTCTGCGCTATTAATGAACTTGTCCAATACGGCAACGCTGGCGCTCGCACTGCGAGCGGGCCCCCTTACTTCGTGCGGGGTTCTGCATCGGATCGTTTCATGTCCGAAAATCCGCATTCCCAATTGAAGCCGTCCGGGCAGCACCGTCGGCCGATTGCCGCGCGCGATCG
>CAZARD010000185.1:0-2733 GCA_964487505.1 uncultured Blastocatellaceae bacterium
TCCTGCCAGATGCTCATCGGGACGGGGCCGTCCTTCGTGTTGATCAGCGGTTCGTCCGCGAAAGGGAACTTTGCCGGGTCGAGCGGCTTTTCACCGGTTCGGACCCGAGCCTCGTTGATCGAAGCCCAGGGCTGGTTACCGATCTGCCGGCTGGCGATCGCAGCCTGCTGGCGTTCGTCCTTGCGGTGCATGATCGGGTAACTGAACGTGAGGTTCACTTCGCCGAGATAACGGTAGCGGTCGATGAAAACGGAGTTCTCGAGTTCGATGATCCGGGTCAGGTCGCCTTCGATCGCTTCAAGGTCGTCGGCCATCATCGCCTCGGTGTTCGCCCGCGAGGTGTCGACGGCCAACTTGAGCTTGGCGGTCGAGATGTTGAAGACGGCCGCGACCTGCCGGACAAACCACTCGCATCCGTCGAGGATCTTGAGTTCCTCGGCCGTGCCGGAGAGGTTCAGGACGCGCGGGTCTTTCGATCCTCCGACGACGGCGATCTTGTCGCGAACCTGATTGATCTGGTACTTGAAGTCGGTAACCTGCTGCGCCGTCACGCCCTCGCCGAGCGAGATCAGTTTCTCGCTCACCGGTTGAAGGATCTGCCGGATCATGAACTCGTCGCCGGAGAGAAGGGCGAGCACGGTTTTGTGAAGCGCCTCGACATGGCTGAATCCGAGCCGGGTGTAGCTCATCGGACGGTTGACCAGACACATCAATTCTTCCGACGCGTACCAGCGTTCGGCTTTCGCAAAACTGTCGTCGAGTTTGAGATAGCGCGGAACCGTCCGGTCGCGGCCGTCCCACTTCTTGTTGAAGGCGATCCGAGCGGGGTCGACGGTTTCGATCGAGCGCGGGATCAGGTCGGTGCGGAGATTCAGCTCAAAGCATCCGTGGCCGACCACGTAATAGTCCTCGATCATCAGTTCCTTGAGGGCGCCGTACGACTCACCCGTTTCGTTCGGCTGACGGAGAAGGGATTCGACCTCCGAGCGAACGCGTTTGTCCAACCGGGAGGGTTTCTGTGTAGAATCGATCGGGACTAGTAGATCGGAATTCCTCGAAGCGCGATCAAAATTGCCGAAATTGCGCTCCCGAAGTATAATTCCCGAAGTAAACGCAACATCTTTTCAAGCAATAATTTGCAACCGTTCGAATTTTGCCGGCCCGATCCCGGGCTGTGTTTTTGAGGATCACTCCATGTCAAAGAAACTCTTTCTGATTCTGGCGCTTTTCCTGATGGTGCCCGGTTATGCGGTCAATGCGCAGGACGATTTCAACAAGGCTTTTGCGCCGCTGAAATGGCGGTCGATCGGGCCCTTCCGCGGTGGCCGATCGGTCGCATCGGTCGGGGTTCCGGGCGATCCGAAGACATATTATATGGGAACGACGGGCGGCGGCGTCTGGAAGACGGATGATGCCGGAGTGACGTGGCGCAACATCACGGACGGTTACTTCAGGACCGGCACGATCGGCGCGATCGCGGTCGCCGAAAGCGATCCGAACGTGATCTACGTCGGCACCGGCGAGCACGCGGTGCGCGGCGTGATGACACACGGCGGCGACGGCGTTTACAAATCGACCGACGCCGGCAAGACCTGGAAGAAGATCGGACTCGAAACAAGCCAGCATATTTCGCGCATCATCATCCATCCGAAGAATCCCGACATCGTTTGGGTCGCGGTACAGGGAGCGCTTTACTCGCCGTCGAAGGAGCGCGGCATCTACAAGTCGACCGACGGCGGACTGACGTGGAAGAACACGCTGTTCGTCAACGAAAAGACCGGTGCCGCCGAACTGTCGATGGATGCCAGCAATCCGCGCATCATCTACGCGGCGATGTGGGAACACGGCCGCCTGCCGTGGAAGGTGATCAGCGGCGGGCCGGGAAGCGGGCTCTACAAGTCGACCGACAGCGGCGAAACCTGGACGAAAATGACCGACGGCCTCCCCGAAGAGATGGGCAAAATGGCGATCGCCGTCAGCCGCAGCAATCCGGAGAAGGTCTACGCGCTGATCGAGAGCGATTCATACAAGGACACGCGCGGTCTTTACGTATCGACCGACGCGGGGGAAAGCTGGCGGCAGGTTTCCAACGACAACCGGCTCATCCAGCGCGCCTGGTACTACATCGAACTCTTCATCGATCCGAAGAACGAGAACACGATATATGTCCTGAGCGCGCCGTGCCTTCGTTCGGAGGACGGCGGAAAGACGTGGCAGAACCTTGGCGGAACGCACGGCGATTTCCACGATCTGTGGATCAACCCCGACAACCCGAACAACATGATCATCTCGAACGACGGCGGCGCCGCGATCAGCTTCAACCGCGGAAGAACGTGGAGCACGCAAGCCAATATGCCGACCGGGCAGTTCTACCGGATCAATGTCGATAACCAGTTTCCATACCGAATCTACGCCGGTCAACAGGATTATTCGTCGATCATGATCGCGAGCGCCGAGTTCGGCTCGGGCGGGATCGGACTGTCGAGCGCGACGCCGTCCGCCGGCGGCGAAAGCGCGTTCCTCGCGTTCAATCCGGACGATCCGCGGTATGTCCTCGGCGGCAGTTATCAGGGAACGATCGAGGTCATCGATACGAAGGCGAAGGCCGGAACGAACATCATGGCCGCGCCGATCCAATATCTTTCGATGGACGCGAAGGATATGAAGTACCGCTTCAACTGGAACGCGCCGATCATCTGGAGCAAATGGGAGCCGAACACGTATTACCACGCG
>CAZARD010000185.1:2833-5072 GCA_964487505.1 uncultured Blastocatellaceae bacterium
CAGTACAAACGGGATATGCCGGCGTTTTCGGTTTATAAGCCGAACAATACGTTTCTGGCGAATTTCGGCAGCGAACTTGACGATTCGGATGAGGATTTCAAGGGCGCCAACCGGACGCGCGGCGTCAATCCGGCGAACGGCATCGTCGTTTATTACAACCTGCCTGAAGCGAAGAAGACGGACAAAGTGACGATGGAGATCCGGGACGCGGCCGGCAATCTCGTGCGGTCGTTCTCGTCGGAACCGGACAAGACCTATCGCCGTTGGGACGGCGGGCCGCAATCGGAACCGACGCTGAACAAGTCGAAGGGCTTGAACAGGTTCGTCTGGGATATGCGCTACCCGACGATGCCCGGCGTTCCCGGGGTCTACATCGAGGCGAGCTACGCCGGCCACAAGGCCGTGCCCGGAAAGTACACGATCACGATCGCTTTCGGCGGACAAAAGGTCACGACCGACGCCGAGATCCTGGCGAATCCGCTCTATCCGACGACCGCCGCGCAGTATGCCGAGTTCCACCAGGTGATGTCGTCGATGGAATCAGAAGTCGTGACGATGCACCGGACGGTGAACTCGATGTACGAAAAGCAGAAACGGCTCGAATCGCTGATCGGTTCGCTCGGCGACGATCCGAAGTTTGCGAACGCCAGGAAATCCGGCGAGGAACTTCTGAAGAAGATAAAGGCGTGGGACGATGAGATGGTACAGCGGAAGTCCAAAGCGTACGACGATGTCGAGAATTTCCCGAACCGGTTCACGGCGAACTATATGTATCTGATCAATCAGACCGAGGGCGACATTCCGCGTGTCGGACAACCGTCGCTCGATCTGAAGAAGCAGTACGATGCCGAATGGGCGACGCTCAAATCGCGAGCGACCGAGATCCTCGACAAGGACATCCCGGCGCTGAACAAGCTTCTCTGGGAAGCCGGCAAAGGCGCGATCTGGTAAGGGTTTGGATTTTAGATTTTGGATTTGGATTTCCGGGGATCGGGATTTCAGATTTCAGGATTCCAACGAAATCCACAGATCGTGGCCTGAAGTGTTCTTCGTGTCGCCTTGGTGCTGCTTCGTGGATGTCAGCGTTTTTCATCCACGAAGCAGCACGAACCGGACACGAACGGTCAGTGGCTCGGGTTTTTCAAAGGACCTGAATCTGGAATCTTGAAATCTGGAATCTCGAAATCCGTGGAATCGCAGATGGAAACCTATCATATCGAAAAATGGTCGCAGCCGACGCCGCCGAATCCGGCGATGCTGCGGTTCGTTATGGAACGTGAGGGTTTTCGCGTTTTTCAATGGACCGACCAGCCCGGCGCGCAGTACGGGAATCACAAGCACGATGAATTCCAGTCGCACTGGATAATTTCAGGCAGTCTCGAATTGACCGTCGAACGCGTCGGCACGTTCATCCTGGAAACCGGAGATCGCGATTTTCTCCCTGCCGGAACCTATCATTCCGCCCGCGTCATCGGAGAAGAACCCGTGATGTACCTCGTCGGCGCAAGAGTTTGACGGATGCCATTGCCCGCGAAACGGCGACGGATCCGGGCGTTTGATCAACACAAACCAGTAGCAATCCAAAATCAATGTTGTCCGAAACGTTGCGGATCTGCGAGCCGAGTTCGCGATTTCATTGATCCCGGAATACGCATTGGGAGGATTTTGCCACGGATTTCTCAAATTGCGCGAAGAAAACACAGAAGTTGCTTGAGAATTCGTTGTATCCACGGAGAAGCAAAGATTCGACGGCTTTGATGCGGATTCGGGGTTTATCGAAACGAAGGCCTAATGCCGCGATTCGCAATGAATCCCTCGCTGTTCCTTGTTCGATCAGACGACCGGGTCAGGATTCGAAAGCCCCGAAGGGGCGAAGAAACGGTAACCCCGGGTGCGAACCCGGGGGCGCGGTCTCAAGATAGGAAGGAAAGCCCCGAAGGGGCGTAGCCGCGCGGTCGAATGTCAGATGTTGCGATTCGCCCGCGATTGGTCCGGGCGCGCTGCGCCCCTCGCGGGGCTAGCGGCCGACTTCGGGCGGATCGCCCCGGGGCTCGCGCCCGGGGTTACCGTCCCTACGCCCCGTCGGGGCTGAGATAGGATTCAATCTGCAAGGCTTCGGCCATACACGAGTCCAAAGATTCGCTTTCCAGGTTTTGATCTCTACCGACGGATAGGACACACTTTATCCCAAATCCCAAATCCCAAATCCCAAATCCCAAATCCCAAATCCCAAATCCCA
>CAZARD010000186.1:0-4799 GCA_964487505.1 uncultured Blastocatellaceae bacterium
CGATTTGGTAACGTCTTACTTATCCGATTCTTTTCAAGGGGGAAAAGCAATATGCCATCAACTGCGATAGCCTGCGGCGCTATTCTGATTCTTCTCGGTCTCGGAGGCTTCGGCTACGCGGTCTCGACGCTTCCGGCGGGAGAGCCAATGACGAAGGTCCTGACGGCGCTGATACCGGCCGTTCTCGGACTGATACTCGCGGGTCTCGGACTGCTCGCGAAAAGCAAAGAGAGCTTACGAAAACACGTGATGCACGCCGCCGTTCTGGTCGGGCTTTTGGGATTCGTCGCGACTATCTCGAGCGTCGCGAAGCTCGGATCGCTTTTCGCCGGGACCGCCGAAAGGCCGCTGGCCGTCGTTTCCCAGTTCATCACCGCGATCGTGTGCCTCGCGTTCGTCGCGCTTTCGGTCAAGTCGTTCATCGACGCTCGGCGTTCAGGGGCAGTCTGATCGATATCAGTAGTCCGTCAGCGGTGTTCGCCGCGTTGATCGAGCCATTGTGAGCGAGCACCGCGCGACGGGCGATCGCGAGCCCGAGTCCGACGCCGCCCGACCTTCGTTCGCGCGCTTCGGCAACGCGGTAAAACGGCCTGAATAGATTCTCGAGCTCATCGTCGGGGACTCCGCCGCCGTGATCTTCGACCGCGATGAGGGCGTTCTCGCCGTCTTCCGAGAGTGAGATCCGGACGGCGGTTCCCTCGGTCGTGTAGCGGATCGCGTTGCGGACGACGTTTTCGACCGCGCTCCGCAGCAGATTCTCGTTGCCGACGATCCGGAATTCCCCGGAAACATCTGAATCGATGGATTTCCCTTTCGCCGCCGCTTCGAACTCGGCATCGGCCGCGATCTCGCGGACGATCCGCCCGAGGTCGAGCCTGACCATCGAGACGTCGGCCGACCCGCTTTCGAGCCGCGAAAGCGTCAGCATCCGGCCGATCATTTGATTGAGCCGCCCGGCTTCCGTTTCGATCCGCTGCAGGATCGGCCCGCTTTCGTCACCGGCCTTCTGTTTCGCGATCTCGAGCGCGACGTTCATACGCGCGAGCGGCGAGCGAAGTTCGTGCGATATGTCGCGCGTCAAACGCCTTTCGCCTTTGACGAGCATCTCGATCCTTTCGGCCATTTCGTCAAAATCGGCGGCGAGTTTCGCGAATTCGTCGCGCCGGTTCCCGATCTTCGGACCGACGCGCGTGGCGAGATCGCCGGCGGCAAACTCACGCGTCGCCTCGCTCAGCTTGACGATCGGCGCCGACAGATAGCGCGCCAGCACATAACAGACGAGGATCGCCGTCAGCAGCAATCCGAGAAGTCGAAGATAGCGGACGCGCGGTTCGCCGAGAAACGGCAGCGGCAACGGGCGCGACCAATGCGCCGCGAGAACGACGACGCGCCCGTTCGAGAGCGTCACCGGGCTCGCGACGACGGTTTCGGCGCCGGGCGAAAAATCGGCCTCCGGAAAGCCGGACGCAAACGCCCGCCTGATGATCGGGCTCGCCGGATCGCCGAGACCTTTGTTGATCAATGCCCGGCCGTCGGCATCGATCAACGCGACGCCATGGATCGGTTCGAACTCGTTGAGACGGTCGAGAAAACGCTCGGCGGCGGCAATTCCGTCCTTGTCGAGGATCGCGCCGACCGTCTCGGCGTGGAATCGGACCTGGTTTCGGGCGCTGTTCTGGAACCTCGAGACGAAAGGATCGCTCTGCAGGCTCCAGGTCAGGAAAAGCGCGACTCCGACCATCAGCGCCATCGCCGCCAGAAACCAGAGGAAGATCTTGAAGAAAAGGTTCATTCGTCAGACAACCGTATAGATGTAACCGACCGACCGGATCGTCTTGATCCGGTCGCTGCCGTCCTGCCGCGCGCCGAGCTTCTTCCGCAGATTGGAGATATGCATATCGAGGCTGCGATCGAAGGGCGAAAGGCTGCGGTCGAGAACGCGGCGGCTGAGATCTTCCTTGCGGACGATGCTGCCGGCCTCGGCGACGAGTGCGGCGAGAAGATCGAATTCCACGGCCGTCAGTCCGATCTCTTCGCCGTGAAGTTTTGCAGTCCGCGCGCCGGGCGAAACTTCGAGATCGCCGACGGCGAGAACCTCGGGCGCCGGCTGCTTCGGTTCGGCCGGAACCTGCGAACGCCTCAGGACCGCGCGGAGCCGGGCGACGAGCTCGCGCGGGTTGAACGGCTTCGCGAGGTAATCGTCGGCGCCGATCTCGAGTCCGACGATCCGCTCCATATCGTCGCCGCGGGCGGTCAGCATAAGAACCGGCAGCGACGATGTCTTCCGCAACTCGCGCAGAACATCGAACCCATTCTTCTTTGGCAGCATCACGTCGAGGATCGCGATGCCGTAGCCGCCGCCGAGCGCTTTCGCCAGGCCGGCCTCGCCGTCGTGAACTGCCTCGGTCGAAAACCCCTCGACCGAAAGGTATTCGGCGACGAGATCGCATAGTTCCTCGTCGTCGTCGATGATCAGGATCTTGTCCACGAGTCGATTTTACGCCACTTCCTGCAGGGGCGTCCAAACTTTTACATTTCTTTACAGATCATCGCGATAACTTGACGTTCGGACCTCTCGCCGGATCGTCTTAACAAGTGAGAGGCGAGGAAAGCCTCGAAGGAAAATGGTAAGGAGAAATTTTATGAAAAAGGCAACTATCGCAATCTTGGCAGTCGCACTCATTTCGATCGGCGCGGTACTGATCTTCGCGCAGCGCGGTGACGGACCGGGACGCGGCCCTCGCGGCGGCGGATTCGGACCGGGCAAGGGACTTCTGATGATGGCCGAAAAACTCGGTCTGTCGGAAGAGCAGAAGACGCAGATCAAGGGCATTCTCGAAGATTCGAAAACGCGCGTCGAGCCCCTGAGAGAAGCGCTCAAATCGAATCACGACGCGATCAAGAATCTCGGCACTGACGGCACGTTCAACGAGGCCGAGGTCAATCGGCTCGCGGCCGCGCAGGCTGAAACGACGAAAGCGCTGATCGTCGAAAAGGAAAAGACCAAGGCCGCGATCTTCGCGGTGCTGACGCCCGAGCAAAGGGTGAAGGCAAACGAAATGAAGCAGAATATGGAAGAGCGCTTCAAGAACCGTATGCGTCGGCCGTTCTTCGGCCCTGGCGGACCCGAAGGACCGCGCGGTCCCGGCAGATTCGGTGACGGATTAGAGGACTAACGAACACGGGGAAGGTTCAAACGGAAGCGGAAGCCGCGGTCGCGACGAGCGATCGCGGCTTTCCGCGTTTTCGTGAACTTCGCCCACCACGCTGCGTATTGACAAAATCAATCAAATCTTTAGGATAGACCCAAATGCCGACGACGCTGACAGAATTCGAGGACACCGATCGCGGCAAGACCGTGTTGCGCGTCGAGGGTTCGATGACCCGCGAAGATGCCGAGCTTCTCGGACGGATCGCGTTCGATCTGCGCGAACAGCGCGGCCGGAACATCACGTTCGACCTCTCGGACCTCGATTTTCTCGACAGCGAAAGTGCGCCGGTGCTGATCGCGCTCGTCCGCGACCACGGATTCGAGATCGAGGGGGTCGAGTTCTTTCTGCAAACGGTCGTCAACGACGCTGAAAAGGCGGAATGATGATTGGAGCGCAAGCCGACTGGAGCACTGGACTGGAGCGCAAGCGTCCCGCTTGCATGAGCGCGAAGCGCGAACGGGGCGCGGATTTCAGCGGTCTGACGGCGTTTCACGCCGTTTGCAAGCGGGACGCTTGCGCTCCAGTCATTGGATTATGAAAGTCAGTGAAATCGCGAGAATCACGAACGGTGAACTGATCGGCGACGGCGAGACCGAGGTCACGCGCGTCGCGGCGCTCCGGTCGGCGTCGAAAGGCGATCTGGCGTTCGTCGAGGTGGCGGCGAAATTCGAACCGTCGGGCGCTTCTTGCCTGCTCGTGCCGAAGGAATTCGGGGCGGAGGCCGACTGTATTTTGATAAAGGTCGAGAATCCGAAACTGGAATTCGCGCGGATCGCGCGCCTTCTGGCCGGTGGATCGGGTCTTGCGGGATGGCATCCTACGGCTTCGGTCGGCGATGGTTGCGATGTACGGGCCCGGTTCATCGGCGCTTTCGCGACGATCGGCGACGGTTCATCGGTCGGCCAGGATTCCGAGATCCACGCCGGCGCGCGGATCGGCCGCGACGTTTCGATCGGCGAACGCACCGTGATCTACCCGAACTGCGTCATCTACGACAACGTCACGATCGGCGACGACTGCGTATTGCACGCCGGCGCGGTCATCGGAGCCGACGGCTTCGGGTACGTTCGGGGCCCGGACGGATACGTTCAATTCCCGCAGATCGGCACCGTCATCATCGAGAACGACGTCGAAATCGGCGCCGGAAGCTGCGTCGACCGTGGCGCGCTCGGCGAAACGCGGATCGGCGAAGGCACGAAGATCGACAACCTCGTACAGATCGCGCATAACGTCACGATCGGAAAGCGCGTCGTCATCGCGGCCCAGACCGGAATCTCGGGGAGCACCGAGATCGAGGACGATTGCGTCATCGGCGGCCAGGTCGGAATGGGCGATCACGCGCGTGTCCTGAGCGGCGCGGTCATCGGATCGCAGGCCGGCGTCCTGCCCGGCAAGATCGTCCGCCCCGGCGTCTGGTGGGGCACGCCGGTTCAGCCGCTCGAAGAATACAAACGCCAGAACGCTCTCGTGAAAGGCCTCGGAAGGCTCCGGGAAGAGGTCAAGGAACTGAAGAAGAAGTTGGTATAGCGATTCAGTGCATAGTGCATAGTGCATAGTGCATAGTGCATAGTGCATAGTGCATAGTGC
>CAZARD010000187.1:0-4700 GCA_964487505.1 uncultured Blastocatellaceae bacterium
TTCAGTCGTTCAACGGCTGGGCAGGAGCCCAGCCCTGAACGATTGCCGATAGATCTAAGTACGGCTTTTGACACCGCCTCTCAAGTACCCGGGATCTGCTTGTCCGAATGAAAGCCGCTGTTTCGTTCGATTTGCGTAACGATCGTGAACGTTTAGGATGGGATTGATTTTCGATTTTGGATTTCGCAGCGCCGTGCGAGGGGGATTTCGCATTCTGCCGCCCTCACGAGGGCTTGATGTTCCTTTGCCCGCCGATTACCCGCCGCTGGCGCGCGCTAAACGCTTTCGCCCTCTGCGAGGGCTTACTCAGAATCGAAAATCCAAAATCGAAAATCCCAGATGCCATCTCGCCCGTCACGAGCGCTGATGCGAAATTCGCGGGCTGATTCCTATCGCCGAATTTGGGTTGAATCAAAGATGTACTCGCTCTGGACCAGTCCGCCCCGATATTGCCGGGTTTCGATATGTTCGAGTGGGATGTCGCGGTCCAGCGGACCAAAAAGAGGGATCCCGGACCCGATCAGTACCGGAATGCGCGTCAATATCAGTCGGTCGATCAAACCTGCACGAAGAAACCGCTGGACCGTGATTCCGCCGTCAATATATAGGTGATTGAATCCGCGGCCCGCGAGAATCGTGACGATCTCGGCGGGCTCGCCCGAGAGGTGTTCGACAAACGCACCATCGGGCGCGGGCGTGATCTCTCCGCTGCTCAGGACGAAGACGGGTTTGCTTCCATACGCCCAGCCGCCAAATCCGAGAACGGTCTCGTAGGTGTTGCGGCCGATCACGAGCGCATCGACCGACGCCATCAATTCCTCATAGCCGTGTGGCTCGACGTTGTCACTCGGAAGCCAATCGAGCCCGCCGTCGGTCCGAGCGATGAAACCGTCGAGGCTCATACCGACAAACACCGATGTTTTCACTTTTCGTTTTGTGTATTCCATCTCGCTAAGCCTCTTCATTCACCTTTCGCGTTCTTCCTTTCGATAGTTCCACGGCGGCTCCGGTTCCGAATCACTCCACAATCCTAATTTCGATGCGCGTGCGGCGGTTTCAGCATCCCGGTACGCCGTCCGGTCGGCAGGCGCTTGCTGATTTTCGAAGTTGCGGTAATGCCACGCGAATCCGCGCTTCACTTGCTCAAGATTGATGTCTAGTCCGTCAACGGAGACCTTGCCGACCGACCTTTCGTACCGGTCACGCCCGTGAACCTCGACCTGCACCGTTTTGCCGAAAACGAGATCGCTCAGGTTCTGTTTAGACTGCCGGCCGAATGCCTGATTCAGTTCCGGCGCGTCGATCGCGAACATCCGAACCCGGACCTCACGCCGCGAACCGTCAAGCACCGTGATCGAGTCGCCGTCGCCGACGGCGACCACGCGGCCAGAAAAGTCGGCTTTCGGATCGATCGGTTCGAATCTCGGCGCTTGGCAAGACGCGATAACGAGCGACAACAGAAGGAGACCGAGAATCCGCATTTCGAAATGATACTCCAACCTCCAAAAAACCATAAAAAGGCATGTTCGAAATTCGACAACAAGAACTTTTGAGAAAATCGCTTGACAGTATATTCCAACTCAGCCATACTGTCGGTAAGTTTTTACCGCAAAATCCGACGAACGTACAACTTGGCCATCTGTCTCTCGAAAGAGAGGATTGGCTTGTTGTAAGTTTCGTCGGTTTTTTGTTTTTGCAGATCGTACCTTATTTCGATTTTGGCCAGCATTGGTTGCGGGTAGTTGGTTTTGAGTCGTCTCGCGGATCGGGCTTTCGTCGAACGTTGCGCCACCTCAGGACTATCCTTCAACGCCTTGCAAACTCAACTTCGTGATTACGAATAAGGGACTGTTTGCAACGGATTCCCGGTAACGAGTTGCTGATCCGGGTAGATCGAAGGGCCGGAAGATTATTAGCGGTAATCTTCCGACCCTCTACCACGATCAGACAAGCGTTTTTGAAGTGCGTTATCTGATGCTCGTGTGGAGCCTGCATCATAACGCATTTCATCAACGCTTACAATTTCGTCTAGTACCCGAATCCATTGAGTTTTGAACGTCGCCCGAGCATTCCGGCCCGGGCGGCAACGCGGCGTCGGCAGATCATCGGCCGTATCGTCCGCGTTAGCTGACGCGTCGCTGTTTTCCCACATAGCGCCCGCGCTCGATTTATCGCATTAACCGAGTGAACCAGGAGGACGATTCGATGTTGGATAATGTTCGTTTCGGAAGGATATCGGCTTCGGCAGTTTCGAAGGCGTTGTTTTTGTTGTTGTTTTTGATGCTTGGCACGTCGGCGTATGCGGTGACGATCGTCGTCGATGACGACGGATTCGGGAGCGCGGCCGACTGCAATGACGCCACTCCGGCGTCGTCGACGATCGCTGCAGGCGTGGCGCTCGCGGGGCCGGGCGACACGGTGCGCGTCTGTTCCGGAACATACCCGTTGGGCGCGACCGTTCCGCTTAACCAAGCGGGTTTGACGCTGATCGGCGTCGGGCCGACAAAACCGGTCGTCGAGGTACCGGCATCGACGGGGTTCGCGTTCAGCATCACGGCATCGAACGTCACGCTAGACAATTTCGAGGTCCAGAAGACCGACCTGCTTGGCGCGCCCCACGAACTGATCTTCGTCAACGCGCCGAACTTCACGGCGCAGAACAATCTCATCTACGGCGTCGATCCGGGCTCGCCCTGGAGCGTCAACGGGCTCGTCTTCCGCGCGTTCGTCGTCGCGGGCGGATCGAACGGACTGTTGATCACCAACAACGTCATTCACACGCTCCGGCAACCGGCATACATCAACGGTCCGACGACCGGCACGATCTCGAACAACAACGTCTCGGGAACGCGCGGCTGGGTCATCGACGGCGCGACGATCACCTTCACGAACAACACCTTCGGCCCGCCGAGCAACCAAGGCGCGGACATCGCCCTGCTCGCGGCCTGCAACCCTGTCGACTATCCGAACCTTCCGGCCTTGAGCGCGGCGAACGACAACGCGGTCATCAGCGCCCAGTTTGGCGGAGGCGTTTCTGGAGCCTCTGCGGTCTGGGTCGATGACAGCGCACCCGCCGGCGGACTCGGAACCATCGATTCGCCGCTTCAGACGATACAGGCCGGCATCAATTTGGTCTATCCGGGCGGCACGGTGAACGTCCTTCCCGGAACCTATATCGAGGACGTATCGGTCACAAAGCAACTGGTCCTGAACGGATCCGGGCCGGGCGTTTCGGTGGTCTCGGGCGCGATCGGCGGCGGCGGATCGACGATCCAGATCGGCGCGAACGGCGTCGAGGTGCGCGGCTTCACGATCACGCGCGAGGGCAACAACCCTGTCGACTGGAACGGCGCGCTGAACTCAACGGGCATCTCGGTGCAGGGCGTCACCGGAGCGAGCATCCACGACAACCTGATCAGCGGCAACCGGACCGGCATCGACATCAACAACTCGAACGGGAACACCGTCCGCAACAACGTCATCGACAACAACCGGACCGGAATGATCCTCCGGAATCAGACGGACAGCACGACGGTCGTCGAGAACTTCGTCACGAACAACTGGACGGTCGGCGTACTCTTCCTCGACGCCAGCGGCGGGACGAATTCTCCCGTCCAGTCGGCGCTTTCGTCGGCCTTCAGCAACAACAGCATCAGCGGGAACTGGTACGGACAGGTCGTCGATCGCCAAACGGGCGGTTCGCTTCCGGCTCCCGGCACGACGAATCTCAAGAACTTCCGCGGCAACTGGTTCGGGACGGCGACACCGACAACGAGCGTCGCCAACAGTTCCGAGCCCGGTTACTCGGCGCAAATTCCGGTCGTCTTCGGCGGCGCGGCGGTGCCTCCGGGCGGGCAGCCCGACATCCTCGGGACCGCCTCGGCCAACATCGTCAGCAGCCCGCTGCTGACGAGCGGGACCGACTCGAATGTCGAAACGACGCCGGGCCGCGGGACGTACGGCTTCCAGGGACTCAACCCGGTGACGCCGACGGCGTCCGGCGGCTGGTTCTTCTTCAACGAGGGCGCGACCGGATCGGGCAGTTTCGTCGCCGGGCCGGGAACTCCGCCGCTCGGAATCGGCAGCGCGCGCTTGACCGTTGACAGCACGGGCCGTCACGCTATCGGCACGCAGGCCTATGCGGGAACGCGCCTCGCCGATATCACGCGTCTCACTTATCACACATACGGAAACGTTCCGACGCTGGCCAACTCGCTCCAGTTCGACGTCGATTCCGACCTGTCCGACATCAATACAGCGTTCCAGGGAAGGCTGGTCTTCGAGCCTTACTTGAACGGAACCGTCAACGCCAACACGTGGCAGTCGTGGGATACGCTCGCCGGCGTCTGGTGGGGATCGACCGGCAGCGGAACGCGTCCGGTGACGGTCGCCTGCCCGCAAAGCAGTCCGTGCACGACGGCGCAGCTGCTGACGCTGTTCCCGAACGTCGGCGTGCGCTATGTTGGCCCCGGAGATCCGGCCAACGGCAGACTTATCTTCCGCGCCGGCGGGCCTTGGACCGGCGGTTTTACGGGCAGCGTCGATGCGTTCACGATCGGCATCAACGGCGGCGAAACTACTTGGGACTTCGAGCCGACGACGCCGACGGTGACGATCAACCAAGCGGTCGCGCCGCAGACGGATCCGACGAGCACGTCGCCGGTCAACTTCACCGTCACGTTCAGCGAACCGATGACCGG
>CAZARD010000188.1:0-4604 GCA_964487505.1 uncultured Blastocatellaceae bacterium
ACACGCGCCGCGATCCAGTTCGCGGCGCTTTTTTGCGTCCGCGCACAACGGAACGTTAGACGAGGCGCGGCCGATCCCGCACGTCGTCAAAAGGAAAAAGATATGAAACGGAAGATAGCCGAAGAACCCGCAATCCAAAATCGAAAATCCAAAATATTCAAAATCCGAAATCGCAATCCGTTCCTCATCTTCATCATCGCCGTCGTCGCGCTCGGCGTGTTCGGGACGGGGATGAGCTGGCTCGAACAATCCGCGAAGGACGAGGAACTCGCGAGAAAGAGATCCGGCTACAGCCCGTCGCTCGTCGGCCGCGTGAATCCCTTTCTTTCGGCGCCTTCCCCGACGCCGACGCCGCAGCTTTCGAAGGAATACATCTACGCCGGATCGCGGCTTCTGGCCGTCGAGGACGCCAATGCCAACGCCGCGCCGCCGGCAGATCTTGCCGTCTGGCGCCCTTCGTCCGGCGTCTGGTGGGTGCTCGGATCAAACCAGCAATCGACCTCGCAGCAATGGGGACTGTCGGGCGACGTTCCCGTTCCCGGCGACTATGACGGCGACGGCAAGACGGATTTCTCGATCTTCCGCCCGACGTCGAACGCGTGGTGGATAATGAAAAGCTCGGACGGCGGGACGTATTCCCTCACGTTCGGAGCATCGGGCGACAAGACGGCGCAGGCCGACTTCGACGGCGACGGCCGGACCGACGCCGCCGTCTACCGGCCTTCGACGGGAACGTGGTACATCCTGAAGAGTTCCGACAATCAATCGATGCAGGCGCAGTTCGGACTCTCATCGGACGATCCCGCCCCGGCCGACTACGACGGCGACGGACGGGCCGACATCGCCGTCTGGCGCGATTCGAACACCACCTTCTATTCATCGAACAGCAGCAACGGCCAATTGCAGCAGGTCCAGATCGGAATCGCCGGCGACGTTCAGGTATCGTCCGATTACGACGGCGACGGCCGCGCCGACTACGCGCTCTTCAGATCGACAAACGCGACCTGGTACATCCGCCAGAGCACGACGCAGACGATCGTCCAGACCCCATGGGGCCTCGCCTCGGACAAACTCGTCCAAAACGACTACGACGGCGACGGCAAAACGGACATCGCCGTCTGGCGCGAATCGACGGGCACCTGGTACATCCGCCAATCGGCCACCAACGGCTCGCTCCGCCAGCAGCAATGGGGCATCACGGGCGACTTTCCCGTCCCGGCGTTTTACAGAAGGTAGCCGGGCCGCAAGAGTCGTCATTCACCCATAGGACATCCACCAAAGGACCTGAAATGAGGTAAAGAAAATGAAACGGATCATCACGGTTTTGCTGCTCGTCATCTCGCTTATCGGAATCACTTACGGACAGGACAAAGGAAACGAGGCCTCAAAGGACAACGCGCTGCGCGGTTCGGGCCGGGTCAACGCCTCGACGCTGGGGATGGAGTTCCAATTGGATCTTGGATCCTATCCCGGAAGGGGGATCAACATCCCAGTCAGCCTCAGCTACTCGTCAAAATTGTGGCGAATGGACTACCTCGGCAACTGGCCGGTTCCGGGAAGCCAGTACTCGCCCTGCCGGAAACATTATCATCCGAACTTCGCGGAACAGTCGGCATCGGGATGGACGACGAGCCTGGCGACTCCGTACATCGAGTACGTCGGGGGAAAGAACTTCTACAACGGCGACGGCACTCCGGTATCATTCGGCGATGTGGACTGCCCGACTTCCTCGGGCGGCAACGAATCGTATCCGTTCCATTACGTGCGGCGGATCATCATCCATATGCCGGGCGGCGAAACGCACGAGATGAGGCCCGACGATACGGTCATATCTTTCACTTCCAGCGGCAACAGCGATCCCAACGGCCCTTACCAATCCGGAAATTGGGACGCCGTTTACCACGCGGTCGATGGATCGAACATCAGGTACTATCAAAACGACGAATATGACGTCTACCGCTTGCGGATGCCCGACGGTTCCTACTATGACTTTGATCCGGCGCCGACGGCAACCGACGACCGGAAAGCGGTGAAGTTCACCGACCGCAACGGCAACTACACGACCTATCACGGCCCTGCGAGCGGTTTTCCGAACGGCTACTGGACCGATACGCTCGGACGCGTCCTCGCGGTACCGCTCAACCCCAAAGCCCCGCCCGCGGCGACGCCGGCGAACAATCCTCAGGAGATCTCACTGCCCGGTATGACGGGCACGTACAAGCTTCACTGGAAGAATCTGAAGGGACCCACGGCTTCAGAAAGCGCGATCTCCGATTTCAATCTCGCTCTCATGTATCTCGGTGAGACCTACCCGTGCACGAATCCGGGCGGATTCCCGACATACTGCACACATCCTGCGGGAACATACCTCTTCACCGGCGACGAAAACACGCGGATAGTCTCGAATACCGTTTTCAATCCGGTGCTCCTCAAGGAGATCGAGCTTCCGACGGGAACGAGTTACAGGTTCTCATACGATGTCTATGGCCGGATCGAGAAGATCGAGTATCCGACCGGAGCCGTCGAGACCTTCGTCTACAACGTTGTTCCGACGCTTTCGGTGCTCGATCCGACGGATGCCGTCGGCGGCATCACGAACTTCGGCGTCACCAACCGCAAGGTCTTTGAGAACGCCGGCGACACGACTCCGTATGAATGGACGTATTCGGCCTCGTACGTCACCCCCCAGGCGGGCTACAAGGTCGTCATCACTAATCCGGACGGCACGCGCGCCGAACGCGATTTGCACCGCGGTTACGACGCGGAGTCCCCGATGGGCCTCTTCGGATACGACAACGGACTGGCCGGGATGGCGTATGAGGAACGGGGGTACGATTCGGCAAGCCGGTTGCTTTCAAGAAAGATAACGTCCTGGACCGTTACGACGCTGTTCGGCGGAACGCCGCAGGCGGCCCACTGGCACCCGCGTGTCGAGTCGGTCGAGTCGGTCGCCTACGATACCGCCGGAAACGGCGTTTCCTCGACTACCAAATACGAGTTCGAGGACGCGGCGAACCTCGTTCTCCGATCGACGCCGGTCCTGACCAGGAAATCGATCGAATATCCGTTCGTCGTTGCCGGAAGTCCGCTGCCGGCAGCGTACCGCACCAGCGAATCGACCTTTTTCATCTACGACGCGAATATTCCCCAAAGCTGGCGCGACATCTACAAGGACCGGAACATGGTCGGGCTGGTCAACGCGGTCGTCGTCAGGGATGCCGCCGGCACCGTGGTCTCGAGGTCCGAGATGAAATACGACGAAACGGGCTACTCCCCGGAACTGGGGCGCGGCAACCCGACATCCTCGCGTGTCTGGGACAGCACGAAGGGCGCGTACACCGACATCAACGCCTATATCCAGACACGGGCGAGATTCGACGGCTACGGCAACCAGTACGAGTCGATCGACGCCAGGGGCAACATCACTTCGACGACGTTCGATTCCACGTATCACACCTATCCCGTTCAGGTGACCGGAACCGTTCCCGATCCGAGCGGCCAGCAGGGATCGTCGACGGCGTTCACGAGTTCGTCGACGTTCGATCCGGACACGGGACTTCCGCTGACGACGATCGATGCCAACGGGCTTGAAACGCGGATCGAGTACGACACTGCAACGCTCAGGCCTCTGAATGTCAAAAAGTTCTATCAGAACAACCAGGTCGGCGGCGCCGTCGAGACCGTCTATCACGACGAGCAGAACAACTACTGGGTCAAGAACCGGGCGCAGGTCGATGCCGGCAACTGGGCGGAATCGATCACGTATTTCGACGGCCTCGGCCGCGCGTACAAATCGGAAGAGATCAACTCGAACGGCAATGTCTTTACCGAAAAGGAGTTCGACCCGGACGGCCGCGTCCTTCGTGTTTCGAACCCGTACCGCGCGGGCGAAACAAAGAAATGGACGACGAACGTCTATGATCAGGCGAGCCGGATCAAGGAGGTCATCCTTCAGGACGGCGCCAAGGTCAGGACCGATTACGGCGTCTCGACGTCGGGCGTCATCGGCGTCACGAAGACGATTACCGATCAGGCCGCGAAGAAGCGAATGGGATACAGCGACGCGCTCGGAAGGATGGTTCGCGTCGTCGAAGATCCCGGAGGCTCGGACACGAATACCAAGGATCTTGAGACCGATTATGTTTTCGACACGCTCGGGAATCTGCGAAAGACGATCCAGGGAGAGCAGAGCCGTTACTTCACGTTCGACTCGCTTGGAAGGCTTCTCTATTCCAAACAGCCCGAGCAGAACGCGAACACGGCATTCAGCTACACCGATCCCGTGACCGGCAACACCCAATGGTCGGTGAAGTACGAATACGACGACAACGGGAACATCACCAAAACGACCGACGCCCGCGGCGTTTATGTCGAAGGCACGTATGACAACCTCAACCGCCTGAAATCGCGGAACTATTCGGACGACACGCCGGACGTCACCTTCTGGTACGACGGCAAGGGACTCGGTTCGGTTCCCGCATTCTCAAAAGGCAAGACGACGCGCGTCGCGAGCTCCGAATCCGAAACGCGGTATACAAGCTTCAACCTCTTCGGACAGCTTGTCACGAGCGAGCAGCGGACGCCGTTCGGGACGGAATCGGCGG
>CAZARD010000189.1:0-4582 GCA_964487505.1 uncultured Blastocatellaceae bacterium
ACATCTACGCCGGATCGAGGCTTCTGGCCGTCGAGGACGCCAATGCCAACGCCGCGCCTCCGGCCGATCTCGCGGTCTGGAGGCCTTCGGGCGGGGTCTGGTGGGTACTGGGAGCGAACCAGCAGTCGACCTCGCAGCAATGGGGACTGTCGAACGACGTTCCCGTTCCCGGCGACTATGACGGCGACGGAAAGACCGACTTCTCGATCTTCCGCCCGACGTCGAACGCGTGGTGGATAATGAAAAGCTCGGACGGCGGGACGTATTCCCTCACGTTCGGAGCATCGGGCGACAAGACGGCGCAGGCCGACTTCGACGGCGACGGCCGGACCGACGCCGCCGTCTACCGGCCTTCGACGGGAACGTGGTACATCCTGAAGAGTTCCGACAATCAATCGATGCAGGCGCAGTTCGGACTCTCATCGGACGATCCCGCCCCGGCCGACTACGACGGCGACGGACGGGCCGACATCGCCGTCTGGCGCGATTCGAACACGACATTCTATTCCGCGAACAGCAGCAACGGACAACTGCAGCAGGTACTTATCGGAACGACCGGCGACCTTCAGGTATCGTCCGATTACGACGGCGACGGAAGAGCCGACTACGCCCTCTTCAGAGGATCGAACACGACCTGGTACATCCGCCAGAGCACGACGCAGACCGTCGTCCAAACCCAATGGGGCATCTCCGGCGACAAACTTGTCCCGAACGACTACGACGGAGACGGCAAAACCGACCTCGCCGTCTGGCGAGAATCGACGGGAACTTGGTACATCCGCCAGTCGGCGACCAACACCACGCGCCAGCAGCAATTCGGCATCGCCCTGGACATCCCGGTTCCGGCTTTCTACAGGAGATGAAAAAGATCGTGTTGTGCGAGATCTCCACAATCCAAGTTGAAATAGTTGAGGTACATTAAGATGACAAAGGCAAACAGCAGTTCCGCGCGGACGACGATCTTGGGGTTCTTCATCGCAATCGCACTGCTTTGCGGCAGTGTCTCTGGACAGGAAAGGCAAGACAGCGAATTCAAGGCCGACCGCAATCTCCGGGGAACCTCCGGGGTAAACCCTTCAACCCTTGCAATGGAGTTTTCGCTGCCGTTCGGCGTCTATCCGGGTAGAGCCGGCAACTCGGTCCCGATCTCCCTCAGCTACTCCTCGAAAGTGTGGAACTCGAAATCTCTGCCGGTTCAATCGGTCGAAACGGCCGTCAACCTGGGAAACATCCAGTCTCAGATCACGACCGTGTACCAGACGCTGCCGATGTTCTCCCGCCGGAGCATTGCCGGCTGGAACAGCAGCCTGCAGGTTCCCGCGATCATCCGCGGCAGGGAGTTCTTCAACCAATTCGGAGAGATTCACTTTCTTTCCGGGGAACTGCCCGATGGCATCAGTTCCGCGGTCAGCTGCATTGATCGGAGTGCTTGGATCTCCGAAGTTCGGTACAGCCTGACCTGCCCAAGCGGATTCGAAATATTCTCGTATCGCGAATGCTCTGACGATCAGGGGTCGACTTATGAATACCGAAGGGAATGCACGGAGGAGCAGAATCCCACAACAAGCTGCGGCGGTTCCGGGCAACCGCCATGCCCCGGCCCGACGCAATATCCCGTTCTCGAGCGTCGCCACGTGGTTCCCCGGATACGGGTTCTGATGCCGGACGGCTCGACGAAGGAATTCAGGCTCGACGACAAGCCGGTGGATTGCCTCGTGGCGCCGCAGGACTGCGAGGCATATCAGGACGGCGTGTATCTTTCGGTGGATGGAAGCGGGATGAAGCTGGTCGTCGGCGATATGACGATCGGCAACGCACGGCACATTGTCCTGTATCTGGGGAACGGCTCGCGCTTCGTTTTTCCCGACACCCTGAACGTACAGACGAACTCGTTCTACCTGAAGGCAACAGAGTACCGCGACGCGAACGGCAACATCACCGGTATCGATCCTCTGACCGGGATGTGGACCGACACATTGGGGCGCGAATTCAGCGACATCATTCCGAATGTCCTGAACTATCAATGGCCGACCGTCGGGGAGCGAGAGTTCACATTGCCCGGAATGTCCTCGCCGTACAAGCTGACCTGGAAAGCACTGAGAAACCGCCTTTGCGTGGCCGGCACCGAGCCGGAATGCGCGGATACGGTGCTGGAGGACCCCGGAAAGGAGCTGGCGTACAAAGGAGGCGACTCTTGTCAAAGCGTCGTGAACAACAACCCGCTGACACCCGCGCTGTTCAGCGTCAATCCGATCGAGACGACCACCAACTCTCCTCCCTACCGTTACGTCGCAAAAGACCGGATCTGCTCGATAATGCCTCCGCCGCAGCCCGATTTGGGCGGACCGACCGCAACGGCGTACAAGTTCAACCCGGTCGTTATGGCCCGTGTCGATCTGCCGAACGGACAGAAGTATGAATTCAAATACAACGAGTACGGCGAGATCACCAAAATCCTCTATCCGACCGGGGCGGTCGAGCGGTTCCGGTACGAGCACATTCCGCCGATCGGGGCAACTGGTGATCCGACCAACCGGGGGGTGGTCGAGAGATGGCTTATCGCGGACGGCGTAACGCAGCATTGGACATACGCTGCCAACGGTGCGGGCGACGAAATCACGACAACCGCCCCGGACGGCTCCGTGACGGTCCGCAAGATGGCGTATCAAGCGACCTTCGGCGGGTTCGGCTTTGACAACCCGACGAACGGCTTCCCGATCGAAGAACGTGTATACCGGACCGACGGCTTGTTGGCGAGCCGAAAGCTCACGAAGTATGCGGTGGCGCCGCCGAGGGGAACCGCTCCGGACCCGAGAGCAACCCGCGATCCGCGGCCGGTCGGCTCGATCCTGATCAGTTTCGAGGACGGCGAAGCTCTCGCGGTCAAATCCGAGACCGAGTATGACGAGAATGGAAGCTCCGATCCTTCATTTTTCTCCCATCTGAACCCGAAACGAACAGAGGCTTCGCATTACAAATTGTTGCTTGACTTGAACACGGCCGCGAATTCGAACTTTGACGCGATCGAAGCACTCTTCGGCTCAACGGCGACGGCGAGCGTTTCGGAAACCGACTACCTGTACGATGGGAACTACAGATCGCGCGGAATCCTTGGACTGGTCAGCGAGACGCGCGTCCTCGATCCGTCGAACCAATCAACCGTTCTGGCCAAGACCCAATTTGTCTATGACGAACAGGGCCAATATTATTCGATGGCGGATTTCGGATCGACGGTCGGGTACGAGACGCCGAGCGGACCAAATGCGGTGCTGAGAGGTAAGATCACGACCGTTAGGAGCTGGAACCGCGACTCGAACGGCTGGCGTTCTGTCCATCGCCAGTTCGACAATTTCGGCAATCTGCGAAAAATCTGGGATCTCAGCGGCGATACGACCCGATTCGTCGAAACCGAGTACTCGCCTGCCTATCATTATGCTTATCCGACAAGAAAGATCACGCCGCCGCCCGATCCAACCGGAACCCACGGCACGACGCTATCCTCTTCTGCTTCAACGACGTACGACACAAACACCGGACTCCCGCTGACCGCGACGGATTCGTACGGGCAAGTCACGACCTTTGAATACGACGAACTTCTGCGTCCGAAACGCGTCGTTCCACCTGCGGGCGGCCCCGTTTCGGAAAAGGAATACGGCGAAACGCCGGGCAATCTCTTCGTCCGTGTCCGAAGTCAGATCGATGAGGTCAACTGGGCCGAATCCACCGTTTTCTTCAACGATCTCGGTCAGCCGGTCAGGTCTCAAACGAAAGATGCACAGGGCGACATTTTTGCGGAAGCCGAATACGATCTGCTTGGCCGGATCAAACGCGTTTCGAACCCCTTCAGATCAGGCGAGCAGAAACTCTGGAGCAAACCGCGTTATGATGCGGCCGGCAGGGTCGTGGAAACATTCGGACCCGCGCCGGACGGCCAGGCAGGACCGAGCAACGGCGTGATCGAATTCGGAATATCGACCGTTCCGGGCTTCGTCGGCAATTACACCACGACCACCGACGCTTCGGGACGGAAGGCGAGATCGCTGACTAACGTCTACGGCCAAATCGTGCGCGTCGACGAACCGACCGGCAACAACGATCTCGGGACGCTCGAGAATCCGAACCAGCCCTCCTACTACACTTTTGACGTCGAGGGACGCCTGACAAGGATCCAGCAGGGCGGACAGAGCCGCTACTTTATGTATGACGCCCTTGATCGCCTGATCAGGGTCAGACAACCGGAACAGGACGTAAATCCGGCTCTGAACACAACCGGCAATCCGGACAACAACCAGTGGACTGCCGGGTTTACATACGATATCCATGGCAATCTATTGACGGCGACCGACGCCAAGAACATTGTCATCACCAACGAATTCGACAAGGCCGGCCGCCTCGTGAAAAAGACCTACTCAGACGGAACTCCTCAGATCGAATACTTTTTCGACGGCACCGGACTGACGCAGGCGCCGCAATACTCAAAGGGACAACTGACGATGGTTTCGAGCAGCGTCTCGGAATCGAGATATTCCGCCTTCGACAATTTCGGCCGTTTGCTCGCAAGCCAGCAGGTCACGGACGGCCG
>CAZARD010000190.1:0-4388 GCA_964487505.1 uncultured Blastocatellaceae bacterium
GCCGCCGCGGGTCGACTGCGATCCGAAGTCGTCAGGATTGATCTCGAAAGTACCGCCGTCGGTCGCCACGACATATGGCGTCCCGCGATTCGGCAGAATATGAATGTACTGTGTCTTCGTCAGCGAGTCCGCCCCGCTGTTGATCGTCAGCGTGACATTGTATTTGCCTGCGGTCGTGTAAGTATGGGTCGGGTTCTCGAGCGTCGAGACCGGCGAGCTGTCGCCGAAATCCCAAGACCAGGAGGTCGCCTTGTAGCTGTTGCTGTTGAACTGGATCGATTTGCCGATGTATGCAAGCTGAATGTCCGAGTTGAAGATCGCCGTCGGTGCCGTGAACAGGTCCGATGCGTAGAGTCCGCGGCCGTGCGTCGCGGCGATGACGAATTTATCGCTTTGGCGAACCTGGAGCATATCGACGCGGACATTCGCGAGGCCCGAGTTGCTCGCCCCCCAAACCGTTGAGCCGCCGTTCAGATCGTCCGTGCTCCAGACGCCCAGTTCGGTCGCGAGTATCGCCTGATCGTTATTGTTCGGATTGAACAGCGCCCAGCGGATCGGCATATCGGGCAGGTTCCCTTCGACCGACGTCCAGCTCGTTCCGCCGTTCGTCGTCTCCCAGACGCTGTTGACCCCGTAGTTGCTGAACGTCGCGATCAAATGGTTGTCGTTGCCGGTTTCGACCTCGACGCTCGAAACGTACGCCGCCGGAAGTCCGGAACTGATGTCGGTCGACGTCGGCGCGCCGGTGTGGGCGTTGTCAACCCGCACGACCTTGCCGCTACCGGTTCCGAAGAAGACGCGGTTGGCAGTATTCGGCGATACCTTGACGGCCGAAACGGTGCCGCCGCCGAAGGCAGCGACTGTGATCGTGGTGAACGTCGCGCCGGTCTGCGGATCGTCCCAGCGCAGATATTGACCGGCGTTCCTCGCGGCGTACATCCGGTTGTTGGCATCGTCATAGTCGGTCGGGTTTATGAAGCTTCCGCCCGAGGCAGTGATATTCGTCCAACTGACTCCGCCGTTGGTCGATCTGTAGTAATCATTGAAGATGTACTGCGTGAACTGAAACTGCGGCTGGTCCTGATCGATATGGCAGAACGCGCCGTCGCCGCCGGTGACCTCGATCGTCGGTTGCAAACCGCTCGAGGAAAATTGATGCGTCCCGTTGTCCTGCGTGCCTGCCAGGTAGTACGGTGTCTGCGCCGTCGGATGCATTGCGGCCGAATAGAACTGCGCCGTTCGGTAGTTCGCGTTCCTGTCCTCGATGGTTGGAATCGCCGCGTTGGCGTTTGTCGTCCGGTAAACGCCGCCGTCATTTACAAAATAGGCGACGCTCGAGCTTCCGGGCTGGAACACGACATTATGTTGGTCGGCGTGCACGTACTGCAGGCTGAACCCTCCGTACCAATGCGCGACCTGTGCCCAGGTCGCGGCGCCGTCCGCGCTGACGAACGTGTCGATGCCGCCGACAAAAAGCCGGTCGCGATTATTGGGATCGACCGCGATCGCGAGATTGTACCAGCCCTGTCCGTTTGAAAAATCGGCCGCCGGAATCCCGGGGTCCGCATCCGCGGGCTCGGTCCTCGAGACCCACGTTGTCCCGCCGTTTGTGGTCTGCAGTATGCCGTTGACCGTCGTGCCCAGTTCGACGGCGGCATAGGCATAGTTCGAATCGCTCGGAGCACAGGCCAACTCTATGCGGGACGCCGAGATCGGCAGTGTCTGAGCGGCGCCGAAGGTCACGCCGGCGTTCGTCGACTTGTGGATCGATCCGCTGAGCGTCGCGTAAACATCACCGTTCGCCGCGATATCAACGTCGTACGAGTAATTGCTTGCCGCGCCGGTGATCCCCAGTCCCGTCCCGAGGACCTTGGTCCAAGTCGTGCCGCCGTTCGACGATCGCTGCAATCCGCCGGTCGAGGTCGAAACGAACACGACACCCGTAGAGTTGACCGCTATCTTCTGGCAGTACTGGAAATTCGTGTTGGTGGTCGATGCAAGTTGTGTCCAGTTCGCTCCGCCGTCGGTGCTTTTCCAAACGCCGAAACCCCGGATCGCATCGATGTTGAAATAGCCCTCGCCTGTCGTGAAATACATTACCTGCGTATTTGAAGGATCGTACGCGATCGATGTCACGGCGAGATTGTCGGCGAGGTCGTTGACCGGCGTCCAGTTCGGCGTCGCGCTGTTGATGTTGGTCGTTCTCCACAATCCGCCGCCGACACTGCCCACGAAGATCGTGTTCCCGGTCACATCGTTCGGATCGACCATCAGCGCGCGGGTTCGTCCGCCGACGTTGTTCGGTCCCTGCTCTTTCCAGCTGACGCCGCTGATCGGCGCGATGTTGTCGCGCATCAGCTGATCTTTGTATTCCTTGGCCGCCAGCAGCCTCTCGCTGGGGACGTAACCGAGCGCGGGATCCTTCATCATCTCGATATCGCGTTTCAGCGCTTCGAGCGGGCCGTCGCGTTCCTCGGTCGAGCCGTTCGATTCGGGGTCGGTGATCCTTTCGGCGCGTCGGTCATTCGGGAATTCGCCGTCTTTGGTCGGGTCATTTGGCGATTGAATCTCGGCGAACGGGATCTTGAAACGGCCCGTGCCGGTTCCGCCGGGGATCAGATTCACGCGGCCGTCTTCGTTCGAAGCCTTCCGGCTCGGGCTCAAGTCGCGTTCCGGCGCAGACCTGGGGGAAACTGCCAACGGTTCCGTGGGCGACGGAGCGGGAACGGCCGGCGCGGCTTGAACGTCGGTGTCTGGAATGACGCCGGTCTCAGGCGGCACGCCCCGCGAATCAGCAGCCGCGAGAGGCTGATCGCTGTCGCTGACAGGCCGCAGGATCAGGACGGCGGCGACAAGCCCTCCGATCACGCTCAAGAAAAGGACGACGAACAGCAGCCGGATCGGGTTGCGATGCGTTGACATAGATTCCCTCATAATCGATCTTCTCCGTTCGATCCATCGGATTTGCGCCCGCGTTTTGATACCAACCGCGCCGCCACTTCGAAAAGCTGAATCTTGATTTGAATCGGGCCCGAATGATGCGTGCCCCGGTAGTTGATGAACATACTACCTTCGAACGGCCTTCATTCCAAGCGAAGAATGTGATCGCAGGCACTACGACAGGGATTTCGGATTTCGTCAACCCGTAAGAGTTACGCGTTTACGCGTGACTGAACGACACCGTTCGCACCACGGTGTCACCCAGACCCGATTGCCACGATCTAACGCGAATAGAAATGGGGGGCGACAATCGTCGCCCCCCGAAAGCGGAAACCGAATTTCCGGTAGGAATTAGAATTCTGAACCCCAAACTCAGTCACGCGTGAACGCGTAACTCTTACGGATTGACGCGTAACTCGTACGGGTTGACGAAATCCCAATTCCCAAATCCGAATTCCCAAATGGCATCATCTTCCTTCCGCCTCGAAGTCGAAGCCGGTGACGTTGTCGTCGAGCGTGACCGTCCGCGTCGGGTTCGCGAAGACGAACCGTTTCGAAACCACCGAGACGACGTAGGTCTGTCCGACCGGGAGATCCTCGAAACGGTAGTTTCCGAAATCGCCCGTCTGCGCGTACCGCGGAGCCGCCAGGCCGCCGCCGGTGATGATCACCATCGCGTTGCGGATGCCGCGCCCATCGGCCAGCGAAACTCGCCCTTCGATGAATCCGTTCGCCGCCGTCGGGGCCAGCAGTCCGGCGCCCCACGCCGAGAAGTTCGAGACGCCCGGAGCGGTTCCGGTATGCGTCACGTCGTTCACCGATCCGCCGGCGAAAACCGCCGTCACTCCATTCGAATCGCGGCGCAGGATATTGAACCCGCTTTCGGTTCCGGTCACGTCGCCCGCCAGCCACGTGAACGAGATGTCAGCCGTCAGGTCTCCCGTTTCCGTCACGTTCCAGTACCTCGACGCCGACTGCAGCGGATTCATCCCGTTCGGGAAAACGGCATCGGTCACCGATACCGTCAGCGAGGATGGAACCGTGACGATCGCCGTGACGTTGGCCGTGAACGGCGAATACTCCGGCGCCGGCGGGAGTCCGTTCTGAGCGCCCGTCAACGCGTTGTCAGGCGTCGTTCCGACCGGGAAGGTGAACGTGCCCGTTCCGCAGAAGTCCTTCCGGACGTTTCCGACGATGTAGTTCGACGAACTGTTGCCCGACACCGTGGCGTTGCACCCGAGCGTCATCGTGTTCGATCCGGTATCCGAAATCCCCAACACCTGGAGCGCGTTTGTCACGTTCACGTTTCCGGCAAGCGTGTCGCCGTTGGCGATGAACGCGTTGTAGAACGTCCCGGCCGGGAAACTGCCGCCCAATGCCTGTACGATCTCATCCGCACCGATATCCGGATTAGACGCCGGCCGCGGATCGTTGTCGTAGTCAACGGT
>CAZARD010000191.1:0-4340 GCA_964487505.1 uncultured Blastocatellaceae bacterium
AGCGCTCAATGCAACCGGGACGGTTGCGCTCCAGTCTCAGTCCCAAATCCCAACTGCCCTCATCCTCCGACGTGGACGCTCGGACGCAGTTCGGGGTCGGGTTCGGCCTGACGCAGGATTTCGCGCGTGACGGGCGCGGTGTCGCCTTCGCCAAACAGTACGAACCGGATGAGATACATTATCGGGTTGCCCTCGCTCCAGCCGAAGTAGACGTGCGGGATCTTTCCGGTCTCGTCGCGCAGATGCATCAGCAGCGCCGCGATCGCGTTCGGGACCGCCGGGGCCTGCGTGCGCAACACCTTGTAGCCGTCGATATCGAAGCCGCGAATCATCAGTTTGCCCTTGAATTCAGAAGCGTCGCCGGTGTCGATCTCGTAAAAGACGACCGGATCGGTCGATGGTATATGGTTGTCGATCCGCTTCTCGTGCTCCTTGAATCGATACTCGGCGACGTCGCCCTTTTCCCGGCGGTTCGTAACGATGCGGATCTCTTCTTCCTTCAATTCCTCGAGGATCTCCGACGCCTTTTCGTCAAACACGATGCGGTCGATGCGGATCTCGGTTGAGCGCAGCGCGCGCGAGACGAATGACGCCGCGATGATCGCGAAAATAAAGAACGAAGCGATCTTGATTCCGTCGGGCCGTTCGACGATGTTCGTGATGGTCGTGTAAACAAAGACCGCGGCGATCGTCGCGAACGCCCACTTCCATCGGCTGCGGCGGTTCCACGCCGAGACCGACACGGCGACCGCGGCGGATGACATCAGTACCAGGACCCCGGTCGCGTAAGCGCCGCCCTGCGCATCGACATCGGCCTGGAACAGGATCGTCACGCCGAAGCACAGCACCGTGAATACGACCGTCAACGGGCGCGTCGCCCGCGCCCATTCAGGCGCCATTCCGTACCTCGGCAGGTATCGCGGAACGATGTTCAGCAACCCGGCCATCGCCGACGCGCCGGCAAACCAAAGAATCAGGATCGTCGAGATATCGTAGATCGTTCCGAAGACCGCTCCGATGGTAGGCGTGAAGATCTCGCCGAATTTGTCGTGCGCTATGTAGGCGAGCGCGCGGCCGTTGGCCTTGCCTTTTTCTATACCGCAGGCGCAGGCCGGCAGGTTTTCGAGCTCGTGGATACGCTTCGTGTCGTCGCACGAGATCTGCGGGCAGAATTCCCGCGGCGGGATCAGCACGCTCGTCACGAAGCTGCTCGCGATCAGCATGAAACTCATGATCAGCGCCGCCGTCGCAAGCAGTTTGCGGGTGTTGCCGATCCGGTTCGGGCTCTTCACCAACGGCATCACGGCGACGCCCGTCTCGAATCCCGAAAGGCCGAGCGCGAGTTTCGGAAAGACCAGGAGCGCGAACCCGATCAGCAAAAATACGCGGCCATCGGCGCCGCGGTAGCTGAACAGCGCTTCCTTCCAGTTTCCGAGCAGTTCGGGATGCGTGAATATCTCGTACCAGCCGACGGCGACGACGATCAGGTTCAGAAACAGATAAACGGCGACGAGCACGACGGCGATTCCGATCGCCTCGCGAAATCCCTTAAGGAAGACACCGCCGAGAACCGTTATCAGGATCAGCGTCACCCAGACCGGGTGATCGAGGAAATGAAGATGCGCCTGGACGAACGGGTTTTCGAGGATATGCGCCGTCGCGTCCGCCGCCGACAGCGTGATCGTGATGACGAAATCGGTCGCGACGAACCCGAGAAGGACAAGAACGAAGAGCTTGCCCTTCCAGCGCGAGAGCAGCGACTCGAGCATCGCGATCGAACCTTCGCCGTGGGGACTCTCCTTTGCGACCCGGCTGTATATCGGCAACGCTCCGAAGAGGGTCAGCAGCACCAGAATGAGGGTCGCGATCGGCGAAAGCGCGCCGGCCGCGATGAACGCGATGCCGGGTTGGTAACCGAGCGTCGAGAAATAGTCGACGCCGGTCAGGCACATTACCTTCCACCACGGATGCTGATGATGCTGGCCTTCCTTCTCGTGCGGTCCTTCGATCTCTTGAACTCCGTCGAACAGCCAACGCTTGAAGCGGTTTCTTGAGGCGCGTTTCAGGGTCTGCATTTTATTGATCTAACCTTTTCTGGACGTCGTCCGCCCGGTCAAGCAGATGCGATCCGACCAGAAGCAGCGGAATCGACGCGACGAGCAAGCCGCTTCCGACGCCGTTCAGGGCGCGATCGTCGGTGACGAACGCGTGAATCACGAAAAGCAGGATTCCCACGATAGGACAAAGAAAACCGATCGCCATAACCACCGTCGCCGCGGCCCGGTATGAAAGGGCGCGCCGCGCGCCGGTGTTCCCGGTCAGGTCTTCAGGACTCCCGATCTTTTCAATCGTCGCTGCCATCGATTCAATCGTAGATCAACGCGGGTAAAGCTTCGATAAAGACCGCATAAAAAATTCGTAAAGAATCCCTATCCGCCGATCACGAGGCGTTGAAACGGTAACCGACCCAAGGCTCGGTTAGGATATGTTGCGGTTGCGACGGGTTCACCTCGATCTTTTTCCGGAGATTTCCGACGAAGACCCGCAGATACTCCGGCTGTTCGGCCGAGTTTGCTCCCCAAACCGCCGTCAACAGCGCGCGGTGCGTCAGAACCTTGCCCTCGTTGCGGGCAAAAAACAAAAGGAGCTCGAATTCTTTCGGCGTCAGATGGATCTCGGCCCCGCGGACGGTGGCCCGGTAAGCGGCCGGATCGATCACGAAATCGCCGGCCTCGATCGTTTCCGTGTCGGGCCTCGCCGGCGCGCGACGCAGCGCCGCCCGGACGCGGGCGAGAAGTTCTTCGGTCCCGAACGGCTTGGTGATGTAGTCATCGGCGCCGACGTCGAGCGCGCTGACCTTCGTCGATTCTTCACCGCGAACCGAAAGGACGATGATCGGGACCTCCGAGATCCGCCTGATGCCGCGGCAGAGTTCGATCCCGTCCATCACCGGCATCGAAAGGTCGGTTATCACAAGGTCCGGCTTAAAATCCGCGAACATTTCGAGCGCCGATTCGCCGTCCGCGGCGACCCGTACATCATACCGGTGCGCCTGAAGAATCCGCTTGAGAACGCGCGTGATCTGGTTCTCGTCATCGACGACGATGATCCGTTTCGGTTCGCTCACCTGCTCCCTCCGATCGGCAGCGTGAATACGAACCGCGTCGCGAAGCCGTCGCTCCCATCCTCGACGCGAATCGAACCGCCTTGCGATTCGACAATGCCGCGGGCGATCGCGAGACCCAGTCCGAGCCCGTTGCCGGTCGTATGAAGATCGCCCGCAGCGCGGACGAACTTTCCGAAGATCTTGTCGCGGGCATCGGATGCAACGCCGCACCCTTCATCCTCGACCGCGATCTCGACCAGATCGCCCGCACGTTGGGCCGAGAGCCTGATCCGGGTTGAATCAGGCGAATATTTGACCGCGTTGTCAAGCAACGTGAAAACGACTTCCGAGATCGAATTTGCATCGACTTCTACCAGCGGAACGTCGTCGTCGATCTCGATCAAGATCGCGCGATCTGCAATTCTTGGTCGGATGCGAGCCTCGCCGGCCCGGACGATCTCCTCGACGCTCGAGGGCGATCGACGCAGGCGGAGCGCGTTGGCCTCGACCTTTGCGAGTCCGACCATGCCTTCGATGAAGTCGTTCAGCCGGTCGGTCTCTTCGTTGATGATCTCGAGAAATTCCGTCCGGCCCTCGCTGTCCAGGATGCGGTCGCGCCGGTCATCGAGCAGCGTCGTCACCGATGCCTTGATCGAGGTCAGGGGCGTCCGCAGATCGTGCGTCACGGCGTCAAGCAGCGAACTTTTGAGTTGTTCGCTCTGACGCAGCGCCTCGGTGTGGCTCGCCTTTTCGAAAGCGTCGCGCAGTTCTCCATAAAGCCGTTCGATCTCGGTCTTTCCGCGTTCAGCCTCTTCAGCGCGGCGCCGGGCGTATGCAGAGAGTTCGCCGGCCACGATCGCCGTCAGCGTGAACGTTCCCCACGCGACGAGATTGTGCGTGTCGGCGACGTGCCACGTGAAATACGGCGGCAAGAAAAAGTAGTTGTACGAGAGCATTGCGAAGAACGACGCGAGCAGTGCCGGGTTTCGCCCGTAAAAGGTCGCCGACACGAGTATCGCGAGCAGGAACGTGAGCGCAACCGTAGCCGGTCCGACCTCGTCATTCACGGGACGCAACGCCAGCGTCAGGCCGCCGATGAGGGCCAACGGAACAAAATAGCGCGCTCGCGAAGAAAGGCCGATGAATCGCATTGCAACGACGACATTCTAGTCCACTTCGGCCGTCAAACAAATTTCGGAATCGGCGGCGCTTTTGATTTACGATTCCGTCCAAT
>CAZARD010000192.1:0-4247 GCA_964487505.1 uncultured Blastocatellaceae bacterium
GCGAGGGCGTCACGGCGTTTCACGCCGTTGCACGCGGGACGCTTGCGCTCCAGTCCAAAATCCCAAATGCTATGCCGCCCTCTGCGAGGGCTGATGCGTAATCGTTTAGGACGCAAATGTCCAGCGATTGCGGTTGGAAATGAGTTACGATAGATGCGATGGTGATCCGAATACTGATCGCGGTCTTTCTCTTCAGTACCGTTGCGCTTGGGCAGGGCATATCGAGCAGAGCCGACGTCCGCCCGACGCCGGTGCTGGTCGAGCTTTTCACAGCCGAGGGCTGCCCGACGTGTCCGAACGCCGAGAGCTCGCTCGCGTTCCTTAAACGTGAACAGCCGGTGCCCGGCGTCGAGATCGTCACGCTCGCGTTCCACGTCGATTACTTCGACCGGTTCGGATGGAAGGACCGGTTCGCGTCGCCCGAGTTCACAAAGCGGCAGGAGTTGTATGCGAAGCGGTTCAAGATCGGGGAAGCCTACACGCCGCAGATGATCGTCGACGGACGCGCCGAATTCGCCGGAACCGAAACCGGACTCGCGACCAACGCCGTTCTCGCAGCCGCGAAGGAACCGAAAGGCAGGATCGATCTGACCCTCGACGGCGACGTGCTGAGTCTCTCAATTATCGATCTTCCGAAACACAAGGATTCTGCGGTTTATCTTGCCGTCACTGAAGACGGGCTCGAAACCGAGGTCGCGTCGAGCGCCAACCGCGGCCGCAAGCTCCGGCATTCGTCGGTCGTTCGCGAGTTCCGCGAGATCGGGCGGATCCGAAAGCGGGACGCCCGATTTGACGGCGCGGCAAGATTGCCCCGAATCGGCGAGAAGCCGCAGCGGTATGTCGTTTTCGTTCAGGAATCGCTCGGCAGTGCCGTCTTGGCAGTCGGTATGATCGAGTCCGCCGTTCGGATAAGGTGATTGCGTTTTTGCAAGGAATTGCTTAGATGCGAGTTGTAATGCGGCGCGCGCGTTTGACCGAGCGGTCGAAGTTGGATTTGAAAGCGAATAGTTCCATCAAAGTTGGTTAGATAATGAGCAACGTGCCGAATCGAATTTCGCGAAGGGACGATGTTATTTCAGGAACTCGACGACGCGGTCTTGATCTGCGTGCCTCGCCGTTACAAGTCGCGAAGCGATGAAAAGACTCGGATTGTCGGCCGTGGCGTTGCCCCCGGCGGCCTTTGCGGATACGAACTGTAGCCCTTTCTCGTTTAACAAATGCAACACTGACAGCACGTGCGTCGCCTGAAGTCGACCAGCCAGAGATCGCCCCGGGCGGATTATGACCGATGCGGCAATTTCTCTATTGGACGCGTTTTCCGGTGGGGTGTCATCATTGTCGCCATCTTGACCCGCGGTCCGGCGAGTAGCGGGGAGTAGCTTGCCGGCCTCGCGCCTGGAAGATCCGGAAATCGGATAGACCAAAACGAGCCCTTTTCAGTCATTCGCAGTCCAAACTCGATGGTGCCGCGGCCAACGTAACTCAACGGATCGATCGGGTAGACGATCGTTCCCCAGCTTTGAGACTCAAGATTCGTCATTTCGATGCCGTCATCGAACGTTGACCGGTCGAAGATCACGAAAGCGTTGACCAACGAGAGATCTTCAAGGTTCCAAACGGACCCGAGACCGTCGAGGTTCGGCGGCTCCGATATTGTCCGGAAGTCCATCTCCGTCATCGGTTTCGGCTCGGCCAGGAATTTGATCAGATCCCGTTCCGCGAGCGGTACGTTCAGCGGGAAATTGGTCCGGAGCGAACGAAGATAATTTGAGCTGATGCTCAAACGCGCCGGAATCGGGTTCGCAAACTTCTCAAAACGCACCGGTGCCGCAAAAAGTGAGAGCTTTTGCGGTATGAGAACTCCGTTCGGCGCCAGGAAACGGGATCGGAGGTCGATGAACGAGTTGACGGTTTCGGGGCTGTAAGCACTCGCACCAAAGAGCTCGCAGACGATGACGTCGAACTTTCCACGAATCCTGACGTCGTCCGACCTTCCGTGGATGATCTCGATCAGATGGGCGACCCCGTTTTCCTGCGCGTGCTTGTAGATCATCGGGATCAATTCCTTCTCGACCTCGATCGCGACGACGCGCTTTGCGCCGAGTTTCGCCGCAAGAATCGCCCACACGCCGGTCCCCGCGCCGACGTCGAGGAAGCGCGTTTCAGGCGTTATCCTGCGTTCAATGGCACGTGCCAGCATTTCGTTGCGCACGCCGTCGGCGAGCATCTTCTCGTGATAGACGACAAGGTTAGGCAGCGCGCCCGCAATGCGCTCGTCCTCGAGTTCCTTCTTCGATTTCATCACGGGCATAGATCTTTTCTTACTTACCACCGACCGTCGTATCGCACGAAGCCCTCACGCCAGTTGCCGGTTCCGATGACGGGCAGGGTTCCCACGAAAACGATCTCGGTGTCGGGCGCACAGGATTTCCGATACGTCCGCCCGCCCGGCGATGCGATCGTCAGCACTATCCGCTGCTCCCGACGGGCGGAAACGGCGGCCGACCGCCAATCGGACTTGCACCGTATTACGAGCCGCGCGCCGATCGGGAGTTCTCCGAGAGAGCGGTTCTGGTTGTTCCCGACGACTGGATCCATGGTCTTTGATTGTCGCGCAAGTCTTGCGGCATCCAAAATCCGAAATCAAAAAACTCTTGACTTCCGGCTCGCCTGAATTGGAGAATCAGATTGTGGGGCGCTCTCGCGCCGAAGCTGAAGTGGAGTGTGTTTGCTACCATGAATTCAAATCATAAAGGCGTCCGAAAAACGATGGCCGAATACAAGCCCCGCTCCCGTTCGGGTGACGTCGTCGTCCAGCATATTGACGGCGAGATACTGATCTACGATCTTCGGATCGATAAAGCTTACTGTCTCAATCCAACTTCTGCCGCCGTTTGGCAGCACTGTGACGGAGCGAACACCGTCGCCCGAATTCGCGAACTGGTGTCTGCGGATCTTGGATCCAAGGTCAGCGACGACCTGATCTTTCTCGCTCTCGACCAGTTCCGAAAAACCGATCTGGTTGATTCGGCCCCATTCCCGATATCAACGATCCCGGAGCTATCGCGTCGTGAGATCGTCAAGAGGATCGGCGCGGCATCCCTCGTAGCTCTGCCGATACTTGTCTCGCTAACCGCGCCCGTCGCGGTTCACGCCAACTCGCTTTGTATGACACTCGTCGGCGGATGCCAGTGCGGCTTGGGCGACAATCAGCCTGCAGGGAACTTCTGCACTCCTTCCGGACTTTTCTCGATGGCCTGCGCCGATACCAATTGCCGGTGTCTCAGCCGCGGATTTGGACCCGACGACTGTGTGCCTTAGGACACGGCTTCGGTATCCAGATACTCCAGAAGTCTTGCCGCGGTTTCCGCGGCCTCGCCTCTGTTCGAACGGATGAACGTCGCCGACGCCGCGACTCGATTCAGCACCGTCAGCGTGAAATTCGGCGAGGTTCGGATCGGTACGGTCTCCGCGATCAGCGCCATCAGGCCCTTTGCGCGACTCAGTTTCCGCGGTCGCCAAATCGCGTCTTTTTTGAATCTCGAGATAACGACGGTCCCGACAGGCTGATTCTCGCACGCGACGCTACCGCCGACCTCCTCGACCGTGAGCTCGACCTGTCGGAAATCGTCGATGATTCCGCGCATCGAAAGCGTCTTTGGAAACGGTTGCACGAAGCCCTCGGAATCGATCACCGCGTACTCATCAGAATAGTACCCCGCGCCCAGTTTGACGAGTTCGGCGGTAAGTGTCGTTTTCCCGCTGTAGCTCGCGCCCGGGACGAGGATCGCCCGGCCCTTCCAACTGACGGCACCCGAATGGACGAAGACGTGCCGGGGCGCGTTCTCGGCGACGGTCAGCCTGATATGCGACGCGAGATACGTGAGCGTCCTTTCAAGATCGGCCCGCTGAATGATCCAATCCTCCGCATTGCGTGCCGAGAACTCGCCGTCCCCGAGATCAATGAGTTCAAAATGGAACTGAGCGCTCTCGTCGGCCGAAAAGACCAGGCCGGCCGGCAACGCCGCCCGGACGGTCTCGCGGATCGTATCGGCCAGCCCGGCACTCCGTGACACGACCGAGATGCCTACTCCGAACGCCTCAAAATCAACCGAGCAGTTCATAAAACCAGTTCAACTGAGTGCAAAGTGCAAATCAGTGCATAACGCAAAGTCCATAGTGCAACTCAGTGCATAACGCAAAGTGCACAGTGCAACTCAGTGCATAACGCAAAGTGCATAGTGCAA
>CAZARD010000193.1:0-4247 GCA_964487505.1 uncultured Blastocatellaceae bacterium
TGTCGCACTGGGGCATAGCGCGGGAGATCGCGGCAATTGCGGATTACGGATTGCGGATCGCGGATTCTGATGGAAATCCGAATTCCGACGTCTCAAATCCGAATTTGGTCGCGGTGGAGGCGCCGGACCTTTGCCATCGTTTCACCGCCCGGATAATCCGCGGAGTGAAGATCGGGCCGTCGCCCGAATGGCTGGTGAAACGGCTCGAAGCGGTCGGCGAACGCTCGATCAACAATGTCGCCGATGTCACCAACTTCGTCATGCACGAACTCGGCAACCCGATGCATTCGTTCGACCTGAACAAGCTCGCCGAAAGCCGGATTGTCGTGCGCCGCGCCCGCACTGGCGAAAAGATCAAGACGCTCGATGAAGTCGAACGCGAACTCGACCAGTCGATGCTGATGATCTGCGATGCCGAAAAACCGGTTGCGGTCGGCGGCGTGATGGGCGGTTTCGATTCCGGCATCACGGAAGAAACGACGGACGTCCTGCTCGAGGTCGCCTATTTCAATCGCGATTCGATCCGTCAAACGTCAAGGAAACTGAAGCTTTCGACCGAAGCGAGCCATCGGTTCGAGCGCGGCGTCGATGTCGAAAACCTGATCCGCGCCTCGAACCGCGCAACGCAGCTGATCTGCGAGCTTGCCGGCGGAACGGCCGCCGATTTCATTGACGTTTATCCTGCGAAACAGGAGCGGAAGACGATCGAATCCAGCGACATCGAACACGCCGTCAAACGCCTAACCGGCCTCGACGTTCCGGAGAATGAGATCATCAAGATTCTCGATTCACTCGGTTTTCAATCCAAAATCCAAAACCCCAAATCGCAAATCTTCCTCGTTCCCACCTGGCGCCACGATGTCAGCATCGAGGAAGACCTGGTCGAAGAGGTCGCGCGCATCGTCGGATACGACAAGATCGGTGAAGAACTCGCGCCCGCATTCGCCGCCGGCGAATATCAGCCGAACGAGATGCGCAAGTTCCATCTGCGGCAGACTCTCGCGAACCTCGGCTTCGACGAGGCGATCTCGTACAGCTTTATCGATACCAAATACGATGACCGGTTCGAACTTGCTGAGGGTTTGGTCCATCAGGACCTCGAGGAACGGTTCGTGACGCTCCGTGATTCGATCATCGAGGGCGCGACCCGCATGCGCGCGACGCTGCTTCCCGGCCTCCTCGAAGCGGTCCGCACGAACTTCAACCATCAGCGCCGCAACCTGGCGCTGTTCGAACTCGGAAAGGTGTTCGCCGCGTCACCCGAAGAAAACGGGCTTCCGATCGAGCGCGAGCTTTTCGCGATCGCGATGAGCGGCAGCGAACTCGCTGAGAACAAGGCACTTCCGGGTGCCGAATACGATTTCTACACGATCAAGGGAGCGCTCGAAGGCGCGCTCGACGCGATCGGCGCGCCGCCGCTCGCGTTCGCGGCCGACGATGTCAGGCATCTTCGTCCGGGCCAGTCGGCGTCGGTCTCCCACGGCGGCCTGCGCGTCGGCACGATCGGGCGCCTGAACGACGAGATCGCGGGACAATTCAAGTTCCGGCAACCGGTATTCGTCGCCGAGATCGATCTCGATGCGGTTCTCGCGGCCGCTCCCGAGCCCGTGCTCTACAGGCCGCTGGCCGTGTATCCGTCGGTTCAGCGCGATGTTTCGTTCGTCGTCAAACGAAGCCTGACGTTCGCCGAGATCCGCGACGCCGTTGTCGCGGAGGAATTCGAACTTCTCCGCGATGTGGCGTTCGCCGACATTTACGAGGGCAAAGGCATCGCCGGCGACGAACGGTCACTGACGATACGGCTTGAATACCGCAGCGACGAACGCACGCTGCTCGAAGAAGAGGTCGAAAGCGTGCACGGCGCGATCCTCGAAATGCTCAAACGGCGGTTCGGGATAAGGCCCCGGATGTAGTTGCAAGCAAAGCGTTCACGTACGCCCGGGCCGGCTTTGCCGACGTCTGTCAAAGCCGGCCGTCTAAAGGCGCGATCCCAAACAAAGGCTTGCAGTTTTCCCGAAAAATAAACATAATCATCTCGCACCACAACTCGAATTGACGCCCTGGAGAAAGCAATGAACGGTCTGGCAGGAATGGAAAAATTCTCGCATCTCGAAGACAAGATCTATCTCACGATCGAGAACGTCAAGAAGATGCGCGACGAGAAGGAGAAGCTCGAAAACGAGCTTCGGTCGCTGCGGCACGAGGTCGCGAGCCTTTTGTCGGAAAAAAGCCGGCTTGAGGTGAAGATCGAGGACCTTCTGTCGGAACGCGATGCGATCCAGCTGAAGGTCGAGGCGATGCTTGATGCGATCACCATAATCGAGCCCGACGTGGCCGAGGCGCTCGGCCGGTGATGATCGCACCCACGAGAGGACGAACCGAGATGACCGAACAATCCATCCGAGTCGAGATCTATAACCAGACCTACAACATTCGTTCTGACGGTGACAACGAGTACATCATGCGGCTCGCGGAGTATGTCGACGGCAAGATGCGCGAGATCTCGTCCGGGACGCTGACCGTCGATTCGCTCAAGGTGGCGATCCTTGCCGCGCTGCATATCGCGGACGAATTCCATCAGCTCAAGAATCTTCAGGAGCAGACCGACGCCCAGATCGCGTCGCGCAGCGCCGAGATGACGGAAATGCTCGACCACGTCTTCAAGCAACGAGACACGACCCCGCAGGAATTGGAAACGGAACAATGAGGACAGTGGACAGTGGACAAATGTTGGTCTTTTTTTTCGCTTCTCGCGCACGAAGTCCGTTGTCCATTGTCCACTGTCAATTGTCTATTGATCGTTCCCTTCCTCGCGGCCGGCGTGCTATAATCCTTTGCAGCGGAAGAACCCTACTGCGGGGTTCGTGACCGGACGACATAATAATTGAGCCAACACTAATTGATCGGGAGGCCAATGCCGGAGTTCAGTGCAGTCTCTCACGTATGAGATTGCCGGAGATCCCGGCTCCGATGCCGGTCAGCGATGATCGGCAGAACGCCGCCCACCTGTTCATACAGGTTCAATTTTTCCGTCCGAACGGCCATCGCGGTTCTCTTCTGCAATCCCATTCTCGGTCTCAGGTTCGACAGCTTCCGTGATCTCACGGACACCGCCGTGGGCCTGAGGCTTTTCGTTGTATGAAGGTAATGATGATCGGCGACGTCGTCGCCCGCCCGGGCCGGCGAATCGTGCTCGAACGGATCGCCAAACTTCGAAAAACGTACTCGGCCGACATCGTCACGATGAACGCCGAAAACGTCGCCGGCGGGTTTTCGATCACGCCGCCGATCGCCGATGAGTTTTTCGCCGCCGGCATCGATTTGATGACATCCGGCAACCACATCTTCGACAAGCCCGAGGTCATTCCCTACATCGAGAAGAACCCGAAACTGCTCCGGCCTGCCAATTACCCTCCGTCGACGCCCGGTCGCGGCCTCTTCATCGGCGAAGTAAACGGATTCCGCGTCGCCGTGCTGAACGTTATGGGTCGGGTGTTTATGCCGCCGATCGACGATCCGTTCCGAACGGCGAACGAATGTATCCGCGCGATACCCGATGACGTGAAGATCCGGCTCGTGGATATGCATTGCGAAGCGACGAGCGAGAAATACGCGATGGGCTGGTTTCTGAACGGGCGGGTTTCGGTCGTCATCGGCACGCACACGCACGTCCAGACCGCCGACGAACGCATCCTCGACAAAGGCACCGCGTACATCACCGACGTCGGGATGACCGGCAGTTACTCGGGAGTCATCGGGATGGAAAGATCGGGCGTCATTGAGCGTTTCACGAAATTCCCGGCCCAGCGCGCCGAACACTCGAAGGGCGACGTCTGGTTTTGCGCGGTCGTTGTTGAGATCGACGAAACGACCGGCCGCGCCGTCTCGATCGAACGCCTGCAGATCAAAGCGAACGAAGCAAGGTAGAGGCCTGCCGAGTTTGTTGTCCCTCTCATAGCCGGTGAACTGCTTCCTTATCGTGTCTCCGACGTATTGCGAGTGCGTCCGTTCCGCGATTTCCTCGCCGTACGGCCGGTAGTCGTGTCTTGAGATGGCGGCGCCGAGTTCGTTGGTGTTGATTCTTGGGTTGCCGAGGTGGTCGTTGGTCAGGTACGCCACCTGCGGGGTTGGGTTGAGACTTGTCGAGTATTCGGCCACCAAGCGGGAAGATGCGTCGTGGACGAAGACTGTTGTTTCGGTTACCTGACTGTTCGAGTAGGCGATCCTCTTGACCCGGCGTCCGTCGC
>CAZARD010000194.1:0-4158 GCA_964487505.1 uncultured Blastocatellaceae bacterium
ATGTCAGCGTTTTTCACCCACGAAGCAACACGAACCGGAAACGAACGGTCGGTGGCTCGGGTTTTTCAAAGGACCCAAATCCCGAATCCCAAATCCCGATCCGAAATCTGTCCATCGTGCGTGAAAATCCGCACCTCCGGATGTCGTTTCCGCGGGGAATTTCGCGAGTTTTCTTTCAAATCGACGGATTTTCGGGCTTTCAGGAATGGAACGGTCGTTGCAACCGTCACGGGCAGCGATAGCAGAATCATCGCTTTTCAATCTTAAGTACGGGAGAACTGTTTAGAAGAATGGTCAAAGTTTACGAAACGATCTGGGCACTGATCGCAGTCATCGCCGCCGCATTCTTGGTAACTGGCAATATGTCGATGCTGGTCGCTGTCGGTTTTGGATTTGTGGTTTTCGGGATGATCTTCGCCGGAATGATGATGGTGTTGCCGGCTACTGTCGCGCATCGTAATCATCCGGAAACGCCGAAAGTCAAGGATTCGAAAGAGAAAGGATTCGTTCCGGCAAACGCCGTACACGCAAGATAAGTCTCCAATCCCTAAACTGGCAATCCTCCTCATTCAAGCCGTGGCACATAGTCTCCGCTTTGTGCCACGGCATTTTTGCGCCTGTCGGGTTGACCCAAATCACGCGATAAGATGACTTAATCCAGATTACGCGTTAAGAGAAATTCCTCCCCCGCGAAACACGCCAAAGCCGCGAAAAGCGCGGCTTCCTGATTCTGTTTTCGCGCTTTTCTAGTGTTTCGCGGGAAGTTGTTTTTAACGATCAATCTGGGCTTAACCCAAATTAAGCGTTCGCGGATTCTTGACGAGTTTCGGACTGCCTGACGTTGCGGCCTTTGCGTGGGAAAATGACTTTTTGGCGAGTGGGTGCCGATTCCTCGCGCAAAGCCCACAAAGATCGCAACGGCGACAATTATCGAGAATCGCCTCATATGCGTTATCCCGGCTTAGCGGATATTCGCCACGGATCATTACGAATTCTCACATACTATTCTGTTAATTGTTCGCGAAGTTCGTGGCCAAATTTTTCAAATGCCTGATCAGGGGTTGATCCGGTTCGAGCGGCCGCGCCGCGGAATCCGCGCGTCAGGCCCGATGAGCGTGGACTTTGGCCAGGGCAGCCGCGCCGGTCTCGGATTCGGCTCAACTGCCGAGCGCCTCGTGCACGATGGTCAGCAAACCTTCGGCTGCGAATGGCTTCTGGAGTACAAAAGGGACGTCGAGGGTGCGCAGTTCGGTGGCCTGCGTGCCGCCGAGCAGGCCGCTCATCGCGATGATCCGGATCTCGGGGTCGATCTTCCTCAGCGTTCGAATCAGGGTCTTTCCGTCAAGCTGCGGCATCGTCAGATCGGTGAGCACGACCGAGATCCGTTCCGCATTCCGTGAAAAGACGGCCAGCGCATCGGTGCCGTCAATCGCCGTCAGGACCTCGTACCCGAACCGTTCGAGCGTGACGCGGGTGATCTCGCGGATGCTCTCTTCGTCATCGACGACGAGAATGACCTCGCCCGCACCGCGCGGAACGTGCGCCGCGAACGGGACGCCCGATTCGGCGTCCTCAACTTCGAGCGCCGGAATGTATATCGTGAACTTCGTGCCCTTTCCGGGCTCGCTGTAGACGTTTATGAACCCGTCGAGCGATTTGATGATCGATTGCGAAGTCGCGAGACCGAGCCCGGTGCCCTTTCCGATCTCCTTCGTCGTGAAGAACGGATCGAAAATGCGTTTCACGATCGCATCGGTCATTCCGGTTCCGTTGTCGGTAACGCTGAGCATCACGTACCTGCCGGCCCGCGCATCGAGATGGACGCGGGCGTAATTGTCGTCGAGCGCTATGTTTCGGGCCGATAGCGTGAGGTTGCCGCCGGTAGGCATCGCGTCGCGGGCATTGATGCAGAGATTCATCAGCACCTGATGGATCTGCGTCGGATCGGCATTGATGATGTTCAGGTCCGGCGCGATATCGAACCGCAGCGTGATCGATTTCGGGAGCGTTTCCTGCAGGATCTTGACGAGGTCCTTCACGATATGCCGGATCTGAACCGGAATGCGCTCGCCTTCCATCCCGCGTGCAAAAGTCAGCACCTGACGCACGAGGCTTGCGCCTCGTTCCGCGTTTTCGCGAATGACCTCGAGCCAGCGGCGGGTCTCCGGGTCGACCTCGTTTAGTTCGAGCATATCGACCGACATCAGGATCGGGGAAAGAATATTGTTGAGATCGTGCGCGATGCCGCCGGCAAGCGTCCCGATCGACTCCATTCGCTGCGCGCGCAGCAGTTGCTGTTCGGTGAGCTTCTTCTCGGTAATTTCGTAGCGGATCGCGACGAACTGATACGGCTTGCCGTCGCCGTCAAGGAATGGGACGATCGTCGTGTCGACCCAGTAGATCGAGCCGTCCTTGGCGCGGTTCCGGAGTTCTCCACGCCATACCTCGCCGCGAGAGATCGTTCGCCAAAGTGTTCGGAAGAACTCCCGCGAGTGGTAATTCGAATTGATTATCCGGTGATCCTGCCCGAGCAGTTCGTCACGATTGTATTTAGAGATCTCGCAGAACTTGTCATTGACGTAGGTTATCTTGCCCGCACGGTCGGTGAAGGCTACGATCGCCGACTGGTCGATCGCGAATTTCATATCCGACAACTCTTTGAGAAGGCTGCGGTTCTCGTCCTCAAAGTTCGCCGATGTAAGTTGCGGAATTGCGTTCATTTCTCAGTTCGATGTTCGCTTTCGTCGTCCTGCTGCCCGTCGACCTGATAATTTCCGGTCTTCTTCAGTTTGTACCGAAGCTGATCGCGTGAAATATGCAGAAGTTTCGCGGCGCGTGTCAGGTTCCCGTTTGCGATGTCGAACGCCTGTTTGACGAGCATCTCCTCGACGTCGTCGAGCGCGATGCCTCCGGCCGGAAGGCGGACCGGGAACATCGGTATCTCTTCGAATCCACCGAATTCCTTCAGCAGGTCCGCCGGAAGATGCGTCGTTGAAACAAGGTCGCCGTCCTCGAGGATCGATGCCCGCTCGATGACGTTCCGCAATTCGCGGACGTTGCCTTTCCACTGATGACGGCGAAAGATCTCGGCGGTTTGCGGCGAAAGTCCTTGCAATTTCTCGCCGCGCCGTTTCGGGTTGTTGCGTTCGATGAAATGCTGCGCGAGCAGGAGACAGTCGTCATCACGGTCGCGGAGCGCCGGGATATCGATCTGAATGACCGACAGCCGATAGTAGAGATCGAGGCGGAAATGGCCCTTCTCGCCTTCGTCCTTCAGATTCTTGTTCGAGGCGGCGATGATCCTCGCGTCGAACGTGATGTCCTTGAGGCCGCCGACCCGCCGGAACGTGCTTTCCTCGAGCACCCGGAGGAGTTTGGCCTGAAGTCCGAGCTCCATTTCGCCGATCTCGTCCAGAAAGATCGTGCCGCCGTGCGCCTGTTCGAACAACCCTTCCTTTCTCTGCTTGGCGTCAGTGAACGCGCCTTTTTCGTAGCCGAAGAGCTCGGATTCGATGAGATTCGCCGGTAGTGCCGCGCAGTTGATCGCGAGATATGGAGCGTCAGCCCTTTCGGATGCGTAATGGATCGCTCGGGCGAAAAGATCCTTGCCGGTCCCGGTCTCACCCTGAAGCAGGATCGCGTTCACATCCGACACCGCGATCTTTTCCGCCAAGTTCTTGGCACGGACGATCGCCGGCGATTCGCCGATGATCTGATCGAAATCGAACCGCGACTTCTGCGCGTGCGTGACGGTCGTGATCTCGCGTCGCAGGCGTTTGATCTCGAGCGCATTGCGGAGCGTGACCCGGAGTTCCTCGAGCCGCACGGGTTTTCCTATAAAGTCGTGCGCGCCGCCGCGAAGCGCGGCGATGGTGTTCGGGACGCTGATGTTTCCGGTGATCATCACGACGACCGTGTTGGGCGAAGTCTCTTTGATCTCCTCGAGAAGATCGAGCCCCGAGCCGTCCGGGAGGTCGATGTCGAGGAGTACGACGTCTGGTTCCTCGACGTTCAGCAGTTCCCGCGCCGAGCCGATGTCCTCCGCCTCGATCGGCTGATAGTTCCAAGAACGCACGGCTTCGCCGAGCGTCATACGGATGAAGCGTTCGTCATCGACGATCAGTATTTTCTCTCGCTTTGTTCCCAATGTGTACCCGT
>CAZARD010000195.1:0-2528 GCA_964487505.1 uncultured Blastocatellaceae bacterium
CCGGTGCCGGCGGTCATTTCGGGCAGCAAGACCTCGATCGCCTGTTCGCGTTCGAAATCGGTCAGATTCTCCCAAAGAGCGCCGGTGCTGTTCCAGTTGCCGGTGACGTCGCCCATCAGGATCGCGTCGTAGTTCTCGCCGGTCACGCCGGTCTCGAGTTGTGAAACGACGTACGAACGGTTCGTCGGCGCAAATCGCCACGTTCCCGTCACTCCCGGAACCGGGATGTTCACGACGAATCGTGCAATGATCGACGAGTCGAACGAGGTGATCGTCCCGTTGTTCGATACATCGGCCGCCAACTGCTGGTTCGATGTCATCGGAAGCACTCCGACAACGTGCTGTGCGACCCGCGCCGCGTCGTTCGCGGAGATGCCGTTGAGCGGATCGTTCCACGCGACCGGCGACTTCGAAGGCGTCACGGTGTACCCGCTGTTGCCGAATCCGGACAGCGAGTAGACACCCGAGCCGTTGGTCAGGCCCGAAACGGGCGGCGTGCCGGGAGCGTTCAGGTTGACGCCCGCCACGACCCGCGGATTCGGCGCGTTGCCGTTCGAGTTCAGGTAGGTGATTGTTCCATCGACCGTGCCCGAGATGATCGTGATGTCGCCGTTCGTGACGTTCGCGCAGGGAACTCCCTCATTGAGCGTGAACGGGCTGAGCGTCAGGTTGCTCGTCGAACCGATCGGGCCGGCGGCCGTGAAATTGACGTTCAGAAGCGTTCCAGCACCCGAGAGCGGCGTCGAGCCGAATCCCGAGAAGACGAGCGTTCCCGCCGCCGGCGAGTGGACCGTCATCGTGAATCCGCTGCTGAGCGTTCCCGCGGTGCTGTAGCCCGTGTAGGTCAGCGTCGACGGGTTGTACGTGTAGGTGAAATCGTACGAATAGACCCCGCGGTTCGTCATATCGCCGGCCGTGATCGGGATCGTCAACGCCGCGTTGCGGAGCGTCGTCTGGCCCGTCGCGATCGAGACTGGCGCGCAGGTCGGAAGGACCGTGATCGCGGCCGACACAGTTTGGCCGTCGACGGTGGTCGCGACCCCGCCGGCTCCGGCGCCGGTAGCGCTAAACGTCGTTCCGGCGACACCCGCGGCTGTCGTCGTCGAGGACGGCGACACCGTGCCGAAGGTCCCGGCGAATGCCACGGGGGTGGTATTGGAAACCGCGCCGGAACCCGAAGTGTCGACATTCGCAGAGTTGAACGTAAGCCTGGAAGTAACGTTTGACGTCCCGCCCGGGATTATCGGGCTCGTGCTCGCCGAGGTTGTCAGCGTCAGCCACGTTGCGGCGGTCGCGGTTCCGAGAATCCCGTTGGTCGTTCCCGCACAACCCGCGCCGGTCGCTCCCGGCCCATAGTTGCAGCCCCACCAGTTGTCGTCCGCATTAACTATACCGGCGATGTTGTTCAAACCAACGGTGTTTCCCACAATGCGGTTGAACCTAAGATTCGCGAGACCGTTGTTCTGAACCAGTATTCCAGTTCCACTATTGACCACGGTGTTACTGGTCAAGTTAACCGATTGGTTTCCTGAGTAATCCTGACCCGGATATTCGGGATCCCCGAGCCATTTGATACCGAATCTGGCTCCGGAAACGTAATTGTTCGCGTAATTCACGGTCGTGGTCAACGACGAGTGGGACGTTACCCAGAACGCCTCTTGCTTATTAAAGGCTGGGTTGTTTCCTCCGGCCAAGTTGAGAAAGCTGTTCCCGCTGACGGTGATGTTGCTGGAATGCGCATGCCCATTCTCCCAAATACCACGGATTCGTTGGGGATTTGTGTTGTCTTGTGCGTTGAGAACCCGCATCGTGTTGTTTGTGATCTGCAGGCCGTTGTATGCGTTCCCGCCGCTCGTGTTCGATTGCAGTACCACATCCGTCGAATAACGCGAAGGATTGGCAAGCGATGCTGACGGATCGCTAACGCCATCGCCCTGCAGATCAATCGTGTTACCGGTGATAGTCTGATTTTGTCCAAACGCGAGATGGATCGCGATGTTCTGGTTCACATCCGCGGGTGCGACGATGCCGTTAAGGTCTCTTGCAAGCCGAATGTAGTTATTTTGAATCGTGGTTCCTTCGAACGAATTCGTATTGGACTCGGCATCGTAATAGAAGCCGATCGGATTGTCGAAATCCAAAAATCTGAGGTTCGAGATCGTCCAGTTCTTGTTGTCGCCGGTCGGCCGCGCCGGGTTGTTGGTGTCGTAAATCTGGAATACGCCTTCAAGGTTCGCACCCGGAAGGTCGCCCGGACCTTGAATGGTCGCCGCGCCGAGGCTCGTGGCCGTGATCGTAACGCCGTTCTTGTTGACCGGCGGTATGATCGAGTAATCGTCATCGTTTCCAGGGACTCCGTCACTACCGGCGGCCCAGCTGGCAGCCGCATTCGGCTCGGTCCAGTCGAAGGTGCCGCTGAGCATAATCGTACCCCCTGGTGGGATGGCTTGGACAGCGTTGTTGATCCTAGTGTAGTCATTGTCCGAAGCCGTCGGAGAAGTTGCCGGCGTAACAGTGATTGTGGACGT
>CAZARD010000195.1:2628-4142 GCA_964487505.1 uncultured Blastocatellaceae bacterium
ACTACAACGTTATTCGGCAAGACAGCGCCTAGACTACTCATGTCGAATGTGACGTTGTATGCCATTCCGTTATAACAGTTGGAATCCGGACCCTGCCAAGTCGTCCCGCCGCAAGGAGCACCGGTCGGTTCGGGACGCCACGGTACGGTCTTGTTTTGAGTGACAGTTGCGATAAGTGAGCCTATCGACCGCGTACCGACCGTTCCAGTGCCGATATTGTATATATTCAGCGTGAAATCGTGTTTCCATCCGGCACCTGAACAGAGAGTTGGGTTGGCCGAACAATATGCCACGTTGCCAGCCTCTGACTGATAAGCCCAGGTGACCATTGTGATTGTCACACTGTTCAGTACTCGATCGGTCCCGGCGAGAGTGACATAGTCACCGAACTCTCGTGTTTGCTGAGCCTGAAATGGCTGGCTCGGATAGCTCGGTGCAAGTGTGCCAGGGATGGCATCATAAACCGTCGTCTGAGCCATCGCGGTCGATGCGGCAATGGCGAGTGTAATCGCCAACATGACGAATATGAATCGTCCCGGATACCGTAAGATCAAACCATCCGGCAGGCGCCAACTCGTTTTGGGCGTTTCGGAATAATTCTGTTTTGTAAGCACTCCTCATCTCCTTACGTTTCTACTCTTAAGGCGAATCGCTGCCAGCGGACGGGAGTGCTGAAAATACGCAGCACCGCACGGCGAACGAAACAAGGGAAAGAGGTTCTTTGGAATTCCGGGTCACGGGCCTGAAAATGCCGTCAAGACGACTTGATTCCAATCACCTCTATGTGTTGTTCCTCGGTTGCATAGGGAAACGGGATGTCTTGCTATGCTCTGGTCGCATCGTTTGAGACATCATGTTTCAACAGCTAAGCCTGCTACGGTCGGCATTTCCCGATTTCGCCCGGCTTAATGCAAGCCCCCAAGCTGCTTAAGCGAGCGCAGGTTTTGCCCCGTGATAGCGAAACAAAAATCGAGTAATAAATGCCTTAAGACATGGTCGCTTAGGGCTCATACGCCAATTTCTAATGATTCCCGGCCAGTTCAGATTTTTCTTCCGTTCTGTTTTTTCATTTCTTCTCCTGGTTACAGCGAATCCTTTGAAATCGCCGATTGTCTTGTATTTCCGAAGACTCTCCGAGTTAAGACATCGAAAAAATCTGCTCAATTGCGACGCAGTTTCGTTCGAAGAGGTTTCTACGGCTTAGCGATCAGGTCAAAGTCCGTGACGTTGTCCTGTATGCTGATCGTTCTTGTTGCGAACGTCAGTTCGCGTGATCTTACCGAGACGACGTAGGTCTCGCCGACGCTCAGGTTCCGGAAGCTGTATTGCCCGAAATCGTTTGCGACGACGGTCTGTGAATGGCCGTTCGAATCGGTCAGCGTGACTCGCGCTTTCGCGACCGCGTTTCCGGTCGAATCGAGCACGCGGCCCGCGAGGGTCGCATCGGCGGCGGTCGGCGCGAGAATGTTTACGACGCCGTCGGTCGTCGCGTCCTGCGGAATCCCCTCGTTGAA
>CAZARD010000196.1:0-4136 GCA_964487505.1 uncultured Blastocatellaceae bacterium
GCGGTGTATCGCGTCGTCGGATTCGTCGGCGGCGCGGCGGTCGTGTATTCGGCGACGAGCTTTCCCGCCGAATAGACGAAAACGGTCGCGTCCTGAGGCGCCCCGTGAGCGTCGTATGTGCGTTTTCTGACCCGCTAATCACCGAACCTGTGGGCCACGTCGCCAACCAGTCGCGGAGCGACGGCATATTTTAGCCGTGGCGCGTAAGCCCACGGAACAAGGCGTCATCATAGATCAAGGAGTCGCAGAGCGACGACAGGGTTTCCCCTAGCCGTCATCGAGATGCAGATTCACCCATTCGCGGAGCGACGGCAGAATTTAGCCGTGGCGCGTATGCCCGCGTAACAAGGCGAAAATCGGTTCGGAGTCGCGGAGCGGCGACATATGCCATTTGGGAATTCGGATTTGGGATTGCGGATTAGGTGTGATCATGCGTCAACCGATCGGATGATCGCGCGTGAACGCGCAACTCCTACGGTTTGGCGCAATCCAAATCCAAAATCCAAAATCGCCTCTGTCGTCGCTCGCGCGACTCCGGATTCCGTTTTTGCCCTGTTCCGTGGGCTTACGCACCACGGCTAAACTCTCCCGTCGCTCCGCGAATGGCTGACAGCCCTCGGATCGCCTTCGGCGCCCGCGAGATGGAAGTACCCGTCTTCGAAGCGATATCAAACCGGTAGCCGCGGCGTCCGGCCGTTTGGCCCTCGAGACCGAAACCAAACGTCCGCGTTCCTCTTCGTATGCTCTTCGCGTTCGGCGGGTTTCGTCCTTCCGATCCCGCCGGGCGGCTCTGTGAGTTCCGGGCCGGTTGGTGCGGACATTCTCTCACCTATTGCGAACCCGACCGTTTTCGGGGAGAATCGAGGGCGATGGCAATCAACCCGTTGGTCGAAAATTATCTCCGCGACGGCTGCGGCAGATGCGATCTGTTTCGGACGCCGCAATGCAAGGTCCACCGATGGACCGAGGAACTCGCGATGCTCCGCCGGATACTGCTGGACGGGCCGCTCGCCGAAGACCTCAAATGGAGCCACCCCGTCTACACGCTCGGCGGGAAGAACGTCGCGATGCTCGGGGCGTTCAACGACCATTGCACGCTGAGTTTTTTCAAGGGCGCGCTGATGAGGGACCCGCACGGAATTCTCGAATTGCCCGGCGAGAACACACAGGCGGCGCGGATCGTGAAGATCACTTCGATCGAGCAGATCGGGCGGCTCGAACCGGCGCTGCGTGAATACATCGAAGAGGCCGCCGGGATAGAGCGGTCGGGCGCGAAGGTCAAACTCAAAACAATCGACGAACATCCCGTCCCCGAAGAACTGCTCGCGAAATTCGAGGAATCGCCGGAATTCCGGGCCGCATTCGAATCGCTCACGCCGGGCCGCCGGCGCGGTTACCTGATCCATTTTTCCGGGGCAAAACAATCGAAGACGAGGCTCGAGCGGATCGAGAAATGCACCCCGCTCATTATGATCGGTAAAGGGCTCCACGACCGCTAGCTCGGTTCCCGGGCCGATTGGGACCCGGGGCGTCCGCCGACGCATCCGCGAACATTTCCACGCGGCGGATCGAAAACTGCGCGGCCTGTTCGGCGCATTGCGCGCATTTGCGCGGTTCCGCCGACGATCTTCAAGTGGCATGACTCTTGCTCCGATGCTGATATCACGACGACCGCCCGCCCTTGCCCGGCAAGACGGCCGCGTCTAATCGCTTGGAGGAAAACAGGAAGTGAGCAGTTTCAGTTCGGATTTCGAGATCGTCGCGCGCGAGGATTACTCGGACGTGACCTATTTGCTTGAGGTACGTCATCCTTTGATGGCGCGCGCGGCAAAGCCCGGACAGTTCGTGATCGTGATGTCGCATCCCGAGGGCGAGCGGATACCGTTGACGATCGCCGATTTCGACGCCGAAGAAGGCACGATCACGCTCGTCATCCAGGCGGTCGGCAAGACGACGCTCGAAATGCAGCGGGACTGCCGCGTCGGGACGCATCTTTACGGACTCGCGGGCCCGATGGGCATTCCGAGCCACGTCGGCGATGCGAAAAAGGTGATCTGCGTCGGCGGCGGCCTCGGCGTCGCGCCGGTCTTCCCGCAGGCGCGGGCGATGAAGCAGAACGGCGCGTACGTCATCGGCGTCCTCGGCTTCAGAAACAAGGACCTGATCTTCTGGGAAGACAAGTTCCGGTCGATCTGCGACGAACTGATAATCTGCACCGACGACGGATCGGCGGGACTCAAGGGATTCGTCACCGACGGCATCCGGGCGGCGATGGAAAAACATCCCGACATTGATGAGGTCGTCGCCATCGGGCCGCCGTTGATGATGAAGGCGAGCGCCGACGCGACGCGTTCGGCCGGCATCAAAACGATGGTCAGCCTGAACCCGATAATGGTCGACGGAACCGGAATGTGCGGCGGCTGCCGCGTCAAGATCGGCGACGTCGTGAAATTCGCGTGCGTCGACGGGCCGGACTTCGACGGGCATCAGGTCGATTTCGACGATCTGATGGTCCGCCTCCGGCGCTACAAAGAAGAGGAGGCCCAGGCCACGAAGCGCTGGAGCGAGAACTGCCGAATGACAAGCGAGGCGGGATTTTAGATTTTAGTTTTGCCGATTTTGGATTTGCCGATTTTGGATTTTAGATTTTGGATTTTAGATTCTCTTGGTGGAATCGCTGGAATCTGGAATCCTAGAATCGGTGGAATCCTAGAATCCTGGAATCTGGAATCGCTGGAATCCTGGAATCTGGAATCCTGGAATCCTGGAATCTGGAATCGTGGAATCTGTAATCGTGAGTCGCGTTAAAAGCTTATGAAACCAACGAAAAAGCGGACCGTCAGATCGATACCGCAGGTTCGGACGGCGGTCCGGGAACTTGACCCGGACGTGCGGGTGACGAACTTCGAAGAGGTCAACTGCGGTTATGTCGAATCCGAGGCGCTCGTCGAATCGCAACGATGCCTTTTCTGCCCGGAACCGAAATGCATCGCCGGTTGTCCCGTGAACATCAACATCCCGGCGTTCATCGAACGAATCGGTCAAAAGGACTACCGCGGCGCCTACGACGTCATCACCGGAACGAATCTGCTGCCGGCGGTCTGCGGCCGGGTTTGTCCGCAGGAAAACCAGTGCGAAGGCGTCTGCGTCGTCGGCGAAACGCTCGAACCGGTCGCGATCGGGCGGCTTGAACGGTTCGTCGGCGATCTCGCCATCGCCAACGGCTGGGTCAACGTTCCCTACATCGAACCGACCAGGTTCCGGATCGGGATAGTCGGATCCGGGCCGGCCGGAATGGCCTGCGCCGCGGATATGGCGAAGGCGGGCTGCGATGTCACCGTTTTCGAAGCTTTTCACGAGGCCGGGGGCGTCCTGCGATACGGCATCCCCGATTTCCGTCTGCCGAACGCGGTCGTCGATGCCGAGATCGAAAAGCTCAAGCTGCTCGGGGTCAAGTTCGAATGCAACACGCTGGTCGGACGGCTGTTCACGATCGAACAGATGCTCGGCGAACTCGGGTTCCACTCGGTATTCATCGGCACCGGCGCAGGCTACCCGGCGCTGCTGGGAATCCCTGGCGATTCGCTCAACGGCGTGCTGTCGGCGAACGAGCTGCTGACCCGCTGCAATCTGATGAAGGCCCGCGATTTTCCGAATGTCGACACGCCGCTGCCGCTTGGCCGCAAGGTCGTCGTCGTCGGGGCCGGCAATACTGCGATGGACGCCCTGCGCGTCACGAAACGCCTCGGAGCCGAATCGGTGGCGTGCGTCTACAGGCGGTCGAAGACGGAATGCCCGGCGCGGGCCGAAGAGGTGCACCACGCGGAGCAGGAAGGCATCGATTTCCACTGGCTGACGAACCCGGTCGAGGTCATAGACGACGGCAACGGGTCGGTAGCGGCGATCCGATGCGTGCGTATGGAACTCGGCGAACCGGACGACTCGGGACGCCGCCGGCCGGTGCCGATCGCGGGCAGCGAGTTCGAGATCGAGACCGACCAGGTCGTCTTCGCGATCGGAACGAACGCGAACCCGATCATCGGTCAGACATCCAAACTAAAACTCAACAAGCGCGGCTACATCGCGACAGACGCCGAATTGATGACCTCGATCGCGGGCGTTTTCGCCGGCGGCGA
>CAZARD010000197.1:0-1328 GCA_964487505.1 uncultured Blastocatellaceae bacterium
ATCGTCTCTCTTTCAAAGCGTCGCGGCTTTGTCTTTCCGGCATCCGACATCTACGGCGGCCTCGGCAGCTCTTGGGATTACGGCTCGCTCGGGGTCGAACTCGCGAACAACATCAAGCAGTCCTGGTGGCGTTGGCTCGTTCACGAGCGCGACGACGTCGAGGGGCTCGATTCCTCGATCATCCAGAACCGGCTCGTTTGGAAATACTCCGGCCACGAAACGACGTTTTCCGATCCGCTCGTCGACTGCCGTACCTGCAAGGGCCGTTTTCGCGAGGACAAGCTCGCCGACGTCGCCTGCCCCAAGGAGCCGTCGGCCTGCGCCGGCAGCGGCAAGGAATGCAGCCTGACCGAAGCGCGCCAGTTCAATCTGATGTTCAAGACGACGATCGGCGCGGTCTCGTCCGACGACGATCCGGCGGCCCTCGCCTATCTTCGTCCCGAAACGGCGCAGGGCATCTTCATCAATTTCAAGAACGTGCTCGATACATCGCGCCGGAAGCTGCCGTTCGGCATCGCCCAGATCGGCAAATCGTTCCGGAACGAAGTGACACCGGGAAATTTCATCTTTCGGACGCGCGAGTTCGAACAGATGGAGATGGAGTATTTCTGCCGACCCGAGGAAGCGGCAAGGATCCATCAGGAATGGATCGACGATTTCCAGAAGTGGTTCGAATCGATCGGCATCGATCCGGACAATCTCAAGCTCTACGAGCAGAACGACAAGGAACTCGCGCATTATGCCGTCCGTTGCGTCGATATCCTTTACCGTTTCTTCCCCGAGCGCGACGACGAGTCGGCGCAGTTCGACGAGCTGATGGGCATCGCGAACCGGACCGATTTCGATCTCAAGACGCATTCGAAGAAGCCGGAGGATGCCGAAGGGAAGCGCATCAACCAGGATTCGACCGAGGATCTTTCATATTTCGATCCGGCGACCAACGAACGCTTTTATCCGTACTGCATCGAGCCCGCGGCGGGGGTCAACCGCACAGTCCTCGCCGTGCTGATGGACGCCTATTCTGAGAAGACGAACGACAAGGGCGAGACGCGCGTCATCCTCAGGCTTAAACCCGAACTCGCGCCGATCAAGGTCGCGGTCCTCCCGCTTGCTAAGAACAAACCCGAGATCGTCGCGATGGCGAAAGGTCTGAAAAGGGAACTGCTGCCTGCGATGCGCACGGTTTACGACGATACCGGCGGCATCGGAAAGCTCTACGCCCGGCAAGACGAGATCGGAACGCCGTTCTGCGTCACCGTCGACCACGAATCGCTCGAGGACAACGCGGTGACCGTCCGCGACCGCGACACGTGGGCGCAGGAACGCGT
>CAZARD010000197.1:1428-4016 GCA_964487505.1 uncultured Blastocatellaceae bacterium
CCGTCGCCGATGCCGGCGGGCGGGCGATGCTTGTCGGCGGCTGCGTGCGCGACGAACTGATGGGGCGCGAGCCCGGCGAGTTCGACCTCGAGGTTTACGGAGTCGACCCGGGCCGCTTGCGCGAGTTGCTCGACGGCTTCGGCCGGGTCGATGCGGTCGGCGAATCGTTCGCGGTCTACAAACTCGGCAACGAGATCGACGTCTCGCTGCCGCGGCGGGACCGGAAAGCGGGACGCGGCCATCGCGGGTTCGTCATCGAAGGCGACCCGTCGATGTCGTTCGAAGAAGCCTCGCGGCGCCGGGATTTCACGATCAATGCGATTCTCAAGGACCCTTTGACAGGCGAGATCGTCGATTGTTTCGGCGGACGCGGGGATGTCGAACGCAAGATGCTTCGGATGGTCTCGCCCGAGACCTTTCCGGAGGACAGTCTGCGCGTCCTGCGCGCCGCCCAGTTCGCGGCACGGCTCGAATTCTCGCTCGATGCCGAAACGCGCGACGTCTGCCGAGCGATCGATCTCTCCGATCTCCCGAAGGAACGGATCTGGGGCGAGCTCGAGAAACTTCTGCTCAAGGCGCGGACGCCGTCGATCGGGCTGCGCCTGATCTACGATCTCGGCGTCGCGAATCAGTTGTTCCCGGAACTCGCGGCGCTCGTCGGGGTCCCGCAGGAACCCGACTGGCATCCCGAAGGCGACGTCGATGTCCATACGATGATGGTCGTCGACGAGGCGCGCCGCCTGATCGACGATCTCGAGCACGCGCGGCGCGTGACGGTGATGCTCGGGGCCGTTTGCCACGATCTTGGAAAGCCCGCGACGACCGAATTCCGGGACGGCCGCATCCGGTCGCTGGCTCACGACGAGGCGGGCGTCGAGCCGACGATCGCGTTTCTCGACCGGATCGGCGTCCACACGCTCGACGGCTACGATGTCCGGCATCAGGTGGTGCAGCTCGTCCGATTCCATCTTACGCCGGGGATGTTCTTCAAGAACCCGCCCGGCGACGGCGCGTTCCGGCGCCTCGCCCGCAAGGTCGATCTCGATCTTCTTTACCGCGTCGCGAAGGCCGACAGCCTTGGGCGCAATCCCGATTGGCTCGCGCCCGAGAAACGATTCGACGCCGAGGCCCAAGAGTGGTTCATCAGACGGGTCCGCGAACTCGACATCGAGCACGAGGCGCCCAAGCCGATCCTGCTGGGCCGGCACCTGATCGCGCTCGGACTGACGCCGGGACCGGAATTCAAGGCGATCCTCGATGCGGTTTACGAGAGGCAGCTCGACGGATCGGTCGCGGACCTCGAATCGGCGGTCGGACTCGCGAGGGAGATCGCCGGATGCTGATCGACTTCACGCCGCTCAGGGTTTCGCGCGACTACCGGCTGCTCTTTTTCGGTCAGCTGATCTCGTTCTTCGGGACGATGATCTCGATCGTCGCTATCAACTGGCAGATGTATTCGCTGACCGGTTCGAGCGAGATGGTCGGCTACGTCGCGCTCGCCGAGTTCTTCCCGATGTTCGTGCTGGCGTTCGTCGGCGGCGCGATCGCCGACGCGTTCGATCGCCGCCGAATCCTGCGCGTGACCGAGGTCGGCCAGACGCTGGTGACGCTTCTTTTGCTCGGCAACTCGTTCCTGCCGACGCCGCGCGTCTGGCTGATCTTCGCCGCCGCCGCGCTTCACGCCGGATTCGCCGCGATCCAGCGTCCCGCGTTCGAATCGTTCATCCAGAAGGTGATCCCGGTGGATCTGATGGCGGCGGTGATGGCACTCAATTCGATGCGTTGGAGCCTCGGCGCGGTGATCAGCCCGGTCGTTGCCGGTTTGATCACTACCTCTTTCGGGGCGAGCACGGCGTACGCGGTCGATCTGGTGACGTTCTCGGCGTCGCTTGTCGCGGTCTTTCTGATCAGCTACGTCCCGCCGCAGGCCAACGCCGACAAGCCGAGCCTCGCGACGGTCATCGCCGCGTGGAGATACGCGTTTTCGCGGCCGGACCTTCTCGGGACATACCTCGTCGATATTGCGGCGATGCTCTTCGCCTTTCCCCACGCGCTCTATCCGGCGTTGGCGAAGGTTTACGGCGAGCGGTATCTCGGATTCTTCTACGGATCGATCGCGCTCGGCGCGCTGACCGCGAGCCTGACGTCCGGCTGGACGAAGTTCGTCCACAAACACGGCAGGATGATCGTCGGCGCGGCGGTTCTGTGGGGCGTCGCGATCCTGCTTTTCGGACTCGCGGGAAACATCTGGATCGCGCTCGGATGCCTCGTGCTGGCCGGATTCTTCGATATGATCTCGGGGATCTTCCGCGGCGCCGTATGGAACCAGACGATACCGAACTTCATGCGCGGACGGCTTGCGAGCATCGAGATGATAAGCTATCTTACGGGTCCGTACCTCGGGAGCGCGAAGATGGGATTCGTTGCCGAGCGTTGGGGAAACGGTCCGGCGCTGGTTTCGGGCGGCGTGATGTGCATCGCGGCGGTCGCGTTCGTGGCGCTGATCTTGCCCGGTTTCTTCTCGTACGACGTCCGCGAAGGCATCAAGCGGCGCGAAAGGGAAGAGGAGGGCTTATAGTGCATAGTGG
>CAZARD010000198.1:0-3955 GCA_964487505.1 uncultured Blastocatellaceae bacterium
TCGTTGCCGCCATCCTGGCCATCGTGACGACCCTCGCGCTGATCGGCGTCAACCGCGCGCGCGGATCGTTCGTTTTCTCGAACGCGGTCGGATCCCTGCAGTCGTACCTTGAAAAAGGGATATCGGACGCCCGGCGACGCAACGCACGAGGAACGTCGCGTTCCGAGATCGCCGTCGTCAACGCCAACAGCTTTCAGGTTAAGATCGATTTTGACGGGAACGGGACCCCCGAAACGCGGACCATTCCGCTTCCCGACGGCGTGACGTTCATCTATACCGGCACCGCTCCAAAAGCGACCATCGACTGGCGCGGGCAGATCGCCGAGGGCAATGTCAGTTTCATGCTCCGGTCGCCCACGGGACAGATATCCGAGGTCCGGCTCACGGGACGCGGCGATGCGAGCACCGACGCGCAGTTCCCGACGCTCCCGACGGTTTCCGTCACGCCGCTGTCGGGGGATGTGAAACCGACGACCGTTCTCGTCGGAAACACGGCGCCGACACAATCCATCTCACCGACCCCGACCCCGACGCCGCTTCCCTTCTGCACCGGCTCCCAGAAACCCGCCGAGAACAATTGCCGATGCCCGATCGGGAAGATCATCGACAAAGACGGCAAGTGCAAATAGACGAATGAGGCAACCCGCGAAAAGAAAGATCCGAGGATTCAGCCTGGTCGAATGCGTGATGGCGCTTCTGGTGCTGCTTGTCGCGAGCCTTGCCGTCATCTCGGTCTTTGACTACTCATTCCGAAACGGTCAGATGTCGCGGCGGCGATTCGCGGCGATGCTTCTGGCGGAACAGCGAATGGAGATCGTCAGGAACACGAACTTCGTCGATCTCACCGCCGGCACGACGACCGAGTCCAATGTTCTCAACGACGGCGTCCCATACACGATCGTCCGCAGCGTCACCGATACCGACGTGATCAATGTCGCAACCGCCCCGGGTCCTGAAACCAAACTCGTCACGATCACCGTTTCGCCGACCGGCAGCACGCTCGCCAGCGAGACGGTGACGGTCACGACGGTCCGCGCCAAGAACGCGCCCGGTCCGAACCGCAAGGAGAATACGCCCTGACGATGACGAAACCCCCACGAAAAATCCGATCATATGGGTTCTCTCTTCCCGAACTGATGATCGCGCTGACGATCACCTTGATCGTCCTCGGGATGGCGTTCTTTCTCGCGGCGCAGTCGCTCAACCGCAAGAGCCGCGATGAAACGCAGGCTGAAGCGCTCGCCGATGCGACCCAGGCGCTCAGCATAATGTCGCGCGAGATCGCGAACGCCGGCTTCGGGCTATCGTCAAACGGCGTCGCGTCGGATTCGACCGAGGACCGCATACGGGTTCGCGCAAACCTCAACGCGCTGATGAAGCAGACGACGAGCAATTCGGTCTCCGATCCGGACGAGGACGTCATCTTTCAGTTGGTCGCGAACGCTCAAGGCCAGACATCGCTGGTCCGCACCGATGTCGCCAGCAACTCGACCTCGATCGTCGCGACCGAGATCGACAACACCGACGTCAATGGCGACGGTGATGGCGACGGGCTGACGTTCAGCTATTTGAATCAGGCCGGCGCCGATACGACGCCCCAAACGGCGACGCGTGTCCAGATCACGGTCCGCATTCGTCTTCCGCAGGTCGGCCAGCCCGGTTCGCCCGGCTTCCAGCCTCAGATCACGAAGGACCTGAGTTCGTCGGTCTATCTTCGCAACTCGCGGCTCGTCGCGTACTAAACCCAACAAAATGAAGAACGCATCTCGAAACCGAATCGAAACCTGTCAGAAAGGTGCGGCAATGGTCACCGTCGTCCTGTTGCTGATGCTTTTGATGGCCGCCTGTGGCGCGATCATCCTGATCACCGGCGTCGCGAACACGACCACCGTCGATGCCGTTGCCGAACGCCAGGCCGCGCAGGCGGCCGAAGCAGGGATGCAGCTCGCGCTGAACACGCTGCGGGGAAACGCGAACGGTACGGCGATCAGCTTTCGGGATGCCGCGATCCGCGTTACGTCGAACAAGGCGGATGACTGGAGCCCGACGCCGCGTCTTTCGAAATGGCTCAACTACGATTATCCGGCCTCGCAACCCGACCGAGTATCACTGACGCCGAGCTACAACCCGGTCACCGGACTCGCGTTCAGCGTCAGCATCGAAGCCCCCGATGCCGTTCCGACGGTCATCCCTACACCCAACCCAACCTGGGTCGATGGCCCGGTGGTCAAGCCCGTGCCTCCGATCAAGCCGCCGAAACCCGCCTGGCATCCCTGGGACTGCGCGCACTGCTCGTGGGACTACACGCATTGCAGCCTCTACAATCCGCCGAACAACGGTACGTTGCGCAGCGACGGGACCGGATGCCGGCACAAACACTGCATCCCCCCGCCTAACTGGGGAGGTCTTGCCGATGACGGCTACCAGCGACTTCTGGTGAAGGTCGTCGGATACGGTCCTCGCGGCGCCCGCAAAGAACTCGAACTGCTCGTCAAACGCGTGATGTTCGAATACGAAGCCGAACCGCTGATCTATATTCAGGGCAGCACGTCAGGGACTCCCGTGTCGTTCAACGTCACCGGAACGCCGGAAGTGAAATTCGACAGCGGCGACAACATCGCGTTCATCCTGACGTCGGCGACGGATCAAACAACTGTTCAGACGACGGTCGAACTGCCGGACAAAATGACAATCGCCGGGAAAGGCGACGACTACGAGGTCGTCGGTGTCGCCGAGAGACCGAAATGGCTCGCGTCGGCGGCGCAGGCCCGCGATCTGATGAACGATCTCGAGGAAGACGCCAAGGTACGGGGCCGCCGGTTCACTTCCTATCCGACGGGCAACGCCGGAACGGATACCGTGCCGCAATATACATTCGTCGGCGGCGACGCAACGCTCAACGGGAACGGTGTCGGCGTCCTTGTCGTGACGGGAAAGCTCACCATCAGCCAGAACAACTCGTTCAAGGGAGTGATACTCCTCCTCGGTGAGGGCCGCCTTGACATTACGGGGGGCGATGCCAAGGTCGAAGGCTCGGTCGTCGTCGCCAAGTACGGGCTCAGCGACGAGTTCCTTCCGCCGGTCCTGAACTTCAGCGGCGTCGGAAAATTTGAACTCAAATACAATAGCGGACGCGTCGATGCGGCGATGAAACTGGTCAATATGAGGGTGATGGCGGTCCGTGAGCAGTAACGAATGAAGATCCGACCGGGAAGACTGATCGCACCGTTGGTCGCCGCGCTTGCCGGCGCCGCTGCGGCGTTCGCCCAACGCCCGAAGGTCGAGGTGGAAACGCTTCGCGAAGGCGAAAGCCTGCCGCCGATCTGGCATATTTTCCTGGTTCTCTCGGTCGCAGCGATCATCGCCTTCGTCGCCGAGATGCGCCGACGGCGTCGGGCCAAAACCGAGCGTGCCGAAGCCACCGAACGCCATCGCCGAAAACTCTCATCCGCGGGCGGCGCCATTGACGCGGACCGCGAGATCGACTGGGCCCGAAAGCGCGCCGCGAGAAGTGTCGAGCGCAGAGCGCGCCAGGCGCGGAAAGGGACCCGGACGGATCGGCCGGCTCCCGAACCGGCACCGGCGTTCGGCCCCGCTTCTCCGGTCTTCGCGATCGATCGAATCGAACTCGCGCGACCGTTTCATCCGTTACAGGCATCGAACGATGAGTTCCTTCTAGATGCGATCGACCAGCTTTCCGAGGATTACCTTGAAGATCTCGAGGCGCGTGATCTCGCCCTGAACGTCCTCAAGAAATTCCGTACCTCCAATGCGATCGAAGCGCTTGCCGACGTCGCGCTCTACGATATTTCGGGCACGCTTCGCGCGAAGGCCGTCACCATCCTCGCCGATTTTGATCACGAATCGGTCTTCGAAACGCTCGTCATCGCGTCTGCCGACCCGTCACGCGAGGTCAAGGCCGCGGCCGCCCGAGCTATTTTCCGACTCACGATCG
>CAZARD010000199.1:0-3897 GCA_964487505.1 uncultured Blastocatellaceae bacterium
GCCGGTCGCATCCGGATAGAAGGGCTCAACGGGATGCGCGCCGTAGCCGTCGTCAGCGTGCTGGCCTATCACATCTGGCCGACGGTCTTTCCGGGCGGTTATTTGGGCGTCGATGTCTTTTTTGTGATCAGCGGGTTCCTGATCACGACTCTCTTGCTGCGTGAGAAGGACTCGAGCGGGCGAATCGATCTGCTCGCGTTTTGGAAGCGGCGGGCGAGAAGGCTTTTGCCGGCGCTGGCGCTGGTGGTCGTCGCGAGCATCGCCGGAGCCCGGCTCGCGAACGAAGAACTGCTTGTCGGAATCCAGCGGCAGGTGATCGGCGCCCTGACGTTCAGCACGAACTGGGTCGAGATCTGGGCCGGATCCGATTACTTCGCGGACGCCAATCACGCATTGTTTCAGACGCTCTGGTCGCTCGCAGTCGAGGAACAGTTCTATCTTTTCTGGCCGGTGATCCTGCTCGGACTCGTATCTTTCATGAAGTCGACCTGGGCGCGGTTCGCGTTCGCCGCCGTGGCGGCGGTGGTTTCATCCTCGCTGATGGCGTACCTGTATGACCCGCAGAGTTCCACGCGGGTCTACTACGGCACGGACACGCACTCGTTTGGGCTGATGATCGGCGTCGCGCTGGCATTCGCTTTCGCCGGGGCCGGTTCGGTTTTTGAGTCCGAGGCCTGGTTGAAGATCCGTTCGTTCATCGGATTCACGGCGGTCCTTGCGCTTTTGGTGATGTTCGTCGTGCTCGACAGTGCGTATCCCTTCGCTTACCGTGGCGGCATCCTGATCGCTTCGTTGATCACCGCCGCGGCCGTTGCAACTCTTCCCGGCAAGATCGGTCTGTTCACGCGATTCTGCCAGCTGCCGGTGCTGGATTGGATCGGTGAACGCTCTTACGGGATCTATCTTTGGCACTGGCCGGTGCTTCTGATCCTGAAGTCGTTCCCGGCCGCATCGGCCGAAGGCTATCTCCAATACGTGGGGCTGCCGGTGGCCGCCGTCGCGATCACTTTTCTGCTGAGCGAAGCGTCGTATCGGTGGATCGAGTCTCCGGTCCGCAGCGTCGGTTACCGCGGGACCTGGGCGATGATCCGATCGTCGATCGAATCGCGCGGCCGACAGTTCTATCTGCGATTTGTCCCGGCCACGGTCCTGGGGCTGACGATATGCGCGGTCTCGGTTTTCGGATTCCTAACCGCGCCGAGCAAATCACAGGTCCAGCTTGCGGTCGAATTCGGTGAGCGGGCGATCGCCGACCAAACCTCGAACCAGAATGGAACGATGCCGACGAATGACGGCGTCATCGCCTCCACCGAGACGGCCGGTTCCCAACCGGACGCTGCGTGGCCGAGAGAGATGAAGATCCCTCCCGGCGATCGGATCGTCGGTTTGGGCGACTCGGTGATGTCGGGGACGGCGCCGGCTATCTACGCCAGATTTCCCGGAATCCGGATAAACGCGAGGCCGATCCTGCAATGGCGTGAAGCCCCGGGCATGATTCGCCAAATGATCGACGACGGCACGATGCGCGACGTGGTCATCCTGAATTTCGGCACGAACGCGGGTTTCAAGGAACCGGAATCCGAGATCGCCTGCAGGCAAGTGCTCGATATGCTCGGCCCGAAACGGCGCGTGGTCCTCGTAAATACGGTTGGCATCAGCTACTGGGTGCCTTCGGCCAACGAGACGCTGTCCAAGATAAGTTCGGAGTATCCGAACACTATCGTTGCCGATTGGAATGCGATCATCAGAGAGCGGCCGGGTCTGCTCTTCCGTGATAAGACGCATCCGAACGAAGAGGGGTCAGTTGTCTATGCCGATCTGTTGGCGGACACCTTGGCGAAACTGGGTGCCGGCCAGTAGACGCTTTTTTGTGTCAATTTGGGTAAAGCATTTTCCGCGCCCCGGGAAATGATTGAGGGGGAGTATGAAGATCTGTCGACAATGCCGTTCGGTGTATGATGACGAGACCTTCTTCTGCGTCAACGATGGAAACACACTGATCAGCGAGGATTCGACCGAGGTGGAAACTGTCGTCAACGAGAGTTTCCAAATCCCCGGACCTGCAGTCAATGTTTGCAGGTCGTGCGGAATTGGCATTCCCGCCGGCTTCGAGATATGTGAGAATTGCCGCATTCGTTTGGCCGCGCCCGTCGATACGTTTCCCGGATTCAATCATCCGCTATCCGCCCCAACCGGCCAAAACAGCGGTCCCGGCACCGACACGGTGGCCTGGGGGCAACCGATCCAGATGCCCGCCGTCGCCGCCCCCGCGACCGGTCGCAACAACAACGCCCTGATTGCAATTCTGGCAACCCTCTCGATTATTCTGGCCGGGATCATCCTGTTCCAGCTGACGAGCAGTTCGTCGAGGTCAGGCGACAGTCCGGCAGCGGGTCCGGAAAACCCGGCCGGCGAAACGATGGCGTCCGGCAAATCTGTCAACTCCGCCACCGACGTTCGGAGTTCTGACGCCAACGCGAAGGTCCCGGCAAATGCCGATGTGACGACCGAGGCAAATAACGGGCCGCCAGCCCCGTTTCTTCCTTACACGTTCCAACGCACATACCGCGGTTATTCGAACCGGCCGCTTGAAATCTCTTTGAGCAAGAACGGGTCATCGCTTTCCGGTGTCGCGAAGACGCCGGGTGATTGGGACGACCTGTCCGGAACCATCGAACCCGACGGCAGCTTCAGTCTGGCGGGTAACAATCAGGGCCTTGGCGTAACCGGATACTGGCGGGGCCGGATAAGTCCGAATGGGTCGATTCGCGGCGTCTGGACCGCGACGACAGGCAGACGGGTCAGCTATTCGGCGTCGCAGGTCCGCTGAGTTTTGTCGAGCATAGCGGATTGCTCGCGGTTCCTTTACGTGGATCGGTCGCTCCGATGACGACGGTCCTGGACACTCCGGAAGGCAACAGGGGCAAGAATGCGAGTTTTCGAGCATAAATTTTCAACGAATGTCGCGGTCGGTTTGATCGTCCTGTCTCTTTCGGTTCTGTCGGGCGGCTGTTTGTCGGGACCCGAACCATTGCAGGCGAACTCGCGTCAGTCCGACGGTTTCAAATCGGGGCCTAACTACAACCGGCCCGAATCGACGCCGAACCAACCTGTCAACCCGGAAACGTCAAAGCAGACCGTCTACCGCCCGAGCGACTCACTAAAGAGGGATGTGCCTTATCGGGTGGTACTTCCCGCGGACTATCTCAGCAGCTCGGACAAGCGCTTTCCGGTCGTCTACCTTTTGCACGGGCTCACCGGGCATTACAACGACTGGACCGACCGCACGGACGTGGCGCAGCTCGCGACGAAGTACAACGTCATCATCGTGACCCCGGAGGGGGGAGACGGCTGGTATTCCGACAGTCCCGTCCTGCCCCAGTCCCGTTACGAGAGCTACCTGATCAACGAGCTGATCCCCGAGATCGACCGTAGTTACAGAACCTATCCCGAACGCAAGTTCAGATTCTTGGCCGGGCTGTCGATGGGCGGATATGGCGCGGTCAAGTTCGGATTGAAATACCCGAATCTGTTTGCGATGGTCGGGAGCTTCAGCGGCGCGTTCGGTATCGCGAAATGGACGGAAAAGAAAGGCGGCAACAGCCTGATCGGCAGAAGCATCGACAGCGTCTTCGGTCCGGTAGGCAGCGAGGCGCGGCGGGCCAATGATGTGTTCGAGATCCTGAAAAACATGAAACCCGAGAGGACGGATGTGCTGCCGTACATTTACATTTCGTGCGGGACCGAGGATTCGATGATCGAAGAAAACCGCGCGCTCAACAAGGCGTTGGTCGAAAAGAAGATCAAACACGACTACAGCACGCGATCGGGCGGGCACGACTGGGTATTTTGGGGCGGTGAGGTCCAGAAGTTTCTGGAACTATGCAGCCGAATGCT
>CAZARD010000200.1:0-2348 GCA_964487505.1 uncultured Blastocatellaceae bacterium
TCCTTCATCGGACAGTCGTCGCAGCAAGACGGCTTGTCCGAATCGGTCTTGGCGACCGTCGTCGGGCTCTCGCTTGACGCGGCCGGTTTTTCCTTCATCGGACACGCATCGCTTTTCTTGCAGCAATCGGCGTTTCCGATATGGAAGGAATGCGTTTGATTTAGCGCGTACACCGCCATCGCGAGCGCGAAGACGATAGTTACGGCGATCAATACCTTTTTCTTCATCGTTTGTTCCCCAAACCCGCCACTTCGATTTCGACCCAAAGTTTCGAGTCCGGAAGAGTTTAGCACGCGTGAACCGAACACAAAAGTCTGGTTCCGTCTGTCTCGGTTCACGCGCATTGAACCGGTCCGTATTCGGGCGGGCCCGGACCTGATCGATCCCGGCCGCCGCAAATTCAGCCGAAAACCGGAGCCCGGGCCGCACCCGAATCCGGATCGGAAGTCGTCGATGTTTCGTCCGCCGCAAAGCCGTCGTTTGACTTGCGTGACTTGTTCAGACAGGCGGAGTTTCCGTTCAGAACGTTCGGGGAAAACCGCAAAGAACAATCGCCGCCGACTAAGACCGTCAACGGCGAACTGAAAGTTCTGATTGGAATCTTGTTCGGTTTTGAGGCAATCCGAAACATCACTTATATGATAATTCGTGTCGTGCCATTAGGGAATAATTACTCTGATTAATTAATCTGGCGTTGTAAACAACTATTTCTTATATTCCCGCTCGATCGCGTCGATCTTGCCGACGCGCTTCTTGTGCCGCTCTTCGGAGATTTCCGATGTCAGGAACGCGAGCACGATCTCGCGGATCTCGTCGAACGAGTTCTGGCCGCTGCCCAGGGTCAGGACGTTGGCGCCGTTGTGTTCGCGGGAATTCTTCGCCAATGCGACCGAGTAGCACGCCGCGGCGCGGACGCCCGGGACCTTGTTCGCGGTCATCGCCGATCCGATGCCGGCGCCGTCGATGATGATCCCGACATCGGCCTGTTTTCTCGACACCGAGAAGGCCACGGCGTGCGCGAAATCCGGATAATCGACGGCCTCTTTCGATTCGGTTCCGAAATCGCGGACGTTTAGATCGAGGTCCGAGAGATACGCGAGCAACTTCTGTTTGTATTCGAATCCGCCGTGATCGCAACCGACCGCGACGCTGCGGACCTTGGTCGTCGCCCGGCGCGACTCCTTTCGCACGAGCTCGATGCCGCGCTCGCGGACAAGGTCCGCCGCCAGCGGCGTGAATTTGGCATTCACAGAAACACGCAGTTTCGCGCCTTGCCAAAGTCCGCGCAGATCATCCTCGGTGATCAGGCTCTTCGCCGATTCGTCCCGGTCGAAATCCTTCCCGACCTTGTCCCGGAGCGAATTGACGACGACGCGCTCGATCGGGTTCGGGTTCGGCGTTTCTTCGGCCGGCACCGACGCGAGGACCTGTTTGACGAGTTGTTTGACGCGTTCGCGCGTATCGTTGCTGGATGACATATCGACCGTTTGACGTTTGAGCGGTGCTCAAATAGTATTGCTAAAAATCCATTCAATCTTAAACGAAAAGTATGTCAACGCAAATCGCCGGGCAGTACACGGAATTCACGAATCCGAACCTCGAAGTGATGTTCTCGGCCGAACAGATAGCGGCCCGCGTCGCGGAGATCGGGCGGCAGATAACGGCCGAATATGCGGGTCGCGACCTCGTCCTTGTCGGCGTCCTCAAAGGGTCTGTGGTTTTCCTGTCCGACCTTATGCGGAAGATCGACCTCGACCTCAAGATCGATTTCATGTCGGTCTCAAGCTACAAGGACGAAACGGTTTCGTCGGGCGACGTCGAGATTCTAAAGGATCTCACGCATCCTATTCGCGGCAAGGACGTGATCGTCGTCGAAGACATCATCGATACGGGCCTGACGCTTTTCAGATTGATGGAGATTCTCGGCTCGCGGGGCGCGAATTCGCTCAAGATCGCGACGCTGCTCGACAAGCCCGAGCCGCGGATCAAGACGGAACTCGCGATCGATTACTGCGGTTTCCAGATCCCGAACAAGTTCGTCGTCGGCTACGGCCTCGACGCCGCGAACCGCTACCGCAATCTCCCGTTCATCGGCGTCATCAAGGACCCGTCGAACATTTGAAAGCGGTTCAACGCACAGTGAATAGCGCAAAGTGAATAGTGCATAGGGCATAGTGCATAGTTTCTCAATTCCAGATCATTCCTGTCCTGACGTTGCGCATCTGCGAGTTGGGCTCCCGATTTGCTCATCAAAACGCATCCATATCGCCGCATTTCGAAATGAACCGTTGATTGTTCGGCGTCCGACCGGCTAACGGTCCGAATCTTAAAGCCCCGAAGGGGCGCAG
>CAZARD010000200.1:2448-3878 GCA_964487505.1 uncultured Blastocatellaceae bacterium
AAAGCCCCGAAGGGGCGCAGCTCTCGCTTCTTCGACGCGAAGATCACGGATCTCAAGAAATCAGCCCTTTGTTCGGATTGCGAACGGCCCCGGCTCTCGAATACGGCGTTTTCAGGGGCGGGATGGCCGGATCGGAGGCGACTTCGTGAAATGGGTGAGATTCGTGGCGAAGAAACGAGAGTTGCGCCCCTATGGGCCTGAGATCATTCGGTTTGCGAGGTTAGGACAGGATTGATTCTCAATTATCGGTGCTAAGTTTTTCTTGGAGTTCCGAGGTTTTTGATTTAACATCTTTCCATCGCAATTGGTACGGCCTCCGGGCCGTGACGTCACTCACGAATCGTTACTCTGAACGGAACTCACAACTTCCGTAAATTCAACAATTAGGAGAATACTCATATGAAGATCACTTCACTCTTCCTGTGTCTTTTGGGCTTCGCGTTCGCTTTCTTCTCGTTTTCGACAAACGCCGGATTCCCGGTGGGCGCTTCCCGTGTCGTCGATCTGTCTGGCGAAGGGCCGTACGAGGTGTTCCCGGGCAAATCGTGGCAGTTCGTCGGTCGGGTCCGGCCAATCGGCGTCGGAGAAGGCCAGACGGTGGTTGCGACCGCAACTGCCGTGCTCGGAACGAACACCGGAACGACCCGCGCCTCGATAGCGATCTGTCATCAGCGCGCCGGATCTGATCCGGTCACGCCATTGGTCGGCGACAGTCACCTGAACGTCGCGATCGACGCGGTCCCGCGCCCCTACACCGTCAGCGCCGCCGCAAACCCGCAAGCCGGGATCTACAATCTCGGATTCTGCATCGTGAATTCGGGCAGGGAAGTGATCGGCAACAACAACTACATCAACGGCTGGGCAATGACCACCGATTGATGCACATCACGAGGCGGACTCGAGGGTTCGGCGCGGTCGGATTTGACCGCCGCGAGCCCGGAAGACCTGTCTTCGATCTCAAGAACCACAAGGAGAAACAACATGCTCACAAACAAGATCCTCTATCCCGAACTCTCTTATCAGATCGTCGGGCTCGCGATGCAGGTGCATCGGGAACTCGGTTATGGCTTTCTGGAAAAGGTCTACGAGAATTCGATGATGCTGCTTTTGCGGCGGAATTCCATTGCCGCGGAACAGTCGGTCGAGATCACGGTCAACTTCCAGGGCGTGACCGTCGGCCGTTTTGAATCGGACATCATCGTCGAACGCAAGATCATACTCGAACTGAAGGCTGCCAAGTCGATCTCCGACGTGCACCGGGCTCAAACCCTGAACTATCTCAAGGCGACCGGTTTCCGTCTCGGGATCCTTCTGAACTTCGGCAAATCGCGGCTCGAGTCCGAACGCCTCATCCTCTGACCGACCGTGTGTTTGCCACGAATTGCACGGATTTCACGAAAATACGCTTTTACTCCGAATGCGAACATGGC
>CAZARD010000201.1:0-3689 GCA_964487505.1 uncultured Blastocatellaceae bacterium
GTCTACCATCTACCGCCTACTTGAGGTCCAAGATCGCCCAGTCGTGCTGGATCGCGGTCTGTTTCAACCGGAAATCGGGATTCACGGCGACGGGGTGGCCGACGATCGAGAGCATCGGGAGGTCCGAGATCGAATCGCTGTAAGCGTATGAATCGCTTAGGTTTATGTTCTCGCGCTCGGCAAACTCGCGCATCCATTTGGCCTTGGTCGCCGAGGCCATCACCGGCGGCAGCACGCGGCCCGTCGCGTAACCGTTGACGAATTCGAGGCGGTTCGCGACGTAGTCGTCGATCCCGAGATAGTCCATCAGATGCTTGACGGTGAAATCGAGCGCGCCCGTCAGGACGACCTGCCGCTGGCCGAGCTTCTTCCCTTGCGCGATCAACTCCGGCGTGCCGTCGAAGATCGCCGGTTTCAGGACCTCTTCGAACAACTCTTCGGAGAAATATCGTAACCGATCGAACGACTCGCCCTCATACGATCGGAAGAAATACTCGTTGAAAACGTTGCGCGAGTAGAGATCGGTGATGCCGAACGCGGGCAATTTCGCCAGGGTGCCGACGCTCTTGCGGAGCGTGTTCAGGAGCCCCTGCTGCCGCCTCGAATAGAAAGCGAGCGTATGCACCAGATTGGTGCTGACCAACGTGCCCTCAAGGTCGTAAAACGCGGCGGCTTGTCCGTTTTTGCTCATCTTCGGCTTTGTGTTATTTTTAGAAAACTCTCGGCGTTCGCAAAGACATAGACTATACCAAAGATTTCGCGTTTTCGGTAATTTGAACGAATGATCAGACCCAACTTCTACCGATTTCCGCTGATCGTTACGGTGCTTCTTGCGGCCGCCTCGTGCGCGACCAGCGTCGAAACCGAGAGCCTTAAGCATACGGTCGATCCGGCCGAGATCGCCCGCGCCCTCTCAAGTTCTGACGAGCTGTTCCGGCAGCGTGAGGACGTCGCGAAACTGCGCGAGGCAGTCGGGTTGCTTGCCGCGGTCAGGAATCCCGATCAACGCGATTTCGAGGTCGAATGGAAGTTCGCAAAATACAATTACTACCTCGGAAAACAAACGACAGTCGAGTCGGAATCGGAAAAGGCCTTCGAACTCGGCAAGATCGCGGGTCGGATCGCTTCGCGCGTAGAACCGAACAAGCCGGAAGGCCATTTCTGGTACGGCGCGAACCTCGGCGAACAGGCGCGCCAGAGCCCGGTGACGGTTGGGATAAAGGCGATCGACGATATCCGCGAGGCGATGAACAAGGTGATTGCGATCGATCCCGGCTATCACGCTGCGAGCGCATACGACGCGCTGGCGCAGGTCGAATTGGCCTCGACTGGAATGATGGGCGGAAAACCGGAAAAAGCGGTCGGGTACCTTGAGAAAGCCCTCGAGCTCTCGAGCATCAACAGCAATGTTTATCTTCATCTCGCCGAGGCGTACAACGCGGTGGGGCGAAAAAAGGACGCCCGACGCCAGCTTGAGCATCTCATTGCAATGAAGCCGGACCCGGAATGGACCGTCGAGCACGGCGAAGCTCTGAAAAAAGCAAAAAGAATGCTGGACTCGAGACGTTGAGACCCGAGACAATGGATACAACATACACCGAAAATCAAGAAAAGTTTCTCGCGCCCCTGAAGCATCGAGATTCCCTTTCAGAAGATCCGCAACAACCCAAATCCCAAATCAGAAATCCCAAATCGCTATGACACTCGCAATCTATCCAGGATCGTTCGACCCGATCACCAACGGCCATCTCGACATCATCGGGCGCGGCGCAAAGCTTTTCGACGAGGTCGTGGTCGCCGTTCTGAACAACCCGGACAAGAGCTCGATGTTTTCCGTGGAAGAGCGTTGCGAAATGCTGCGCGACGTTCTCCCGGACTACGAGGGTTGCCGGATCGTCGTCGATTCTTTCCAAGGGTTGCTCGTCGATTACGCCCGAAAATGGGACGCGACCGCGATCGTCCGCGGGATCAGGGCGATCTCGGACTACGAGTATGAATTGCAGATGGCCCTGATGAACCGGCGGCTGGCGCCCGAAGTCGAAACGATTTTTCTGATGTCGGCCGAGGAGTATTCGTACGTTTCTTCGCGACTTGTCAAACAGATCTTCGGGCTCGGCGGGAACATAACCGGGCTCGTCCCGGACACTGTCGCCGAACGGATGAAGCGGAAACGCCCGTGATCGGGGCCCTTTCGGCAAAACGACTTGTGCGAACAGACTCGCTTCGGGCCAGGTCTCCGCCCGTCGGACCAGCGATCTCAACCCGCATCCGGCAAGCCCGCGATAAACGCAAAAAGCCCGCGCACATCGCCGCCCTCAACGCTTCCGACCGATATTCGCGTCGGATGCCCGATGTGAGTTAAAATCTAATCAGTTGCTCTGATATTTCATCATTCAAAACGACCGGCGCGTGACGCCCAGGATTTATTATGACTTCCTTCCATCCTTCTGCCAATGTCGCCCGAATGCAGGCTTCTTCGACACTTGCCGCGATGCTCGCCGCGTCCAACCTGCGCGAACAGGGCTTTGACGTCATCGATCTGACAGTCGGCGAGCCCGATTTTCCGACGCCGGATTTCATCAAGGACCTGGCCGTCGAAGGCTTGAACAAAGGATTGACGAAATACACGCCGTCCGCGGGATTGAAGACCTTTACGGAATCGATCGCGCATTTTTACAACCTCGAGTTTGGAGCCGAATTCGCGCCCGCCGAAGTGGCGGCGGCGTGTGGCGGGAAACAGGCGCTTTTCAACGCCGTCTGTACGCTTGTCAACCCAGGCGACGATGTTCTGATACCGAAGCCGTACTGGGTCACGTTTCCGGAGATCGTCAATTTTTGCGGCGCGAACAACGTCTACATCGACACCGAGGACAACGATTTCATCCTGACGGCCGAGCACGTCCGCAGATCGATAACTCCGAAGACAAAACTGCTGATCGTCAATTCTCCCAGCAATCCATCCGGCCGCGTCGTCCCGGCCGCGGAAATGCGGCGGATAATCGAAACCTGCGTCGAACGCGGAGTTTATGTTCTGACCGACGAATGCTATCTCTTCTTCACGTATCCGCCGGCCGAGGTGTTCACATCGGCGGTCCTGCCGAAAGAACTGCGCGATTTCGTCTGCATCGCCGGCAGCTTCTCAAAAACCTACGCGATGACCGGATGGCGCATCGGTTACACGATCGCCAACGAGCCTTGGACGAAATCGATGGTCAAACTCCAGAGCCATTCGGCGACGCATCCGACGAGTTTCGTTCAATATGCCTGCGCGCGCGCGCTCGAACGGCGTGACGATTCGATGAACGCCGTCGGAACGATGCTCGCCGAATACCGTCGGCGGCGCGATTGGCTGATCCCGGAACTTCAAAAGATCAAAGGGTTCAAATGCGGGATACCGGAAGGCGCGTTCTACGCGTTCATCGACGTCCGCGACCTTCTCGGCGACGGATTCAACACGTCGGCCGACGTTGCCGATCACATGCTCCATACGGCCCACACGGTCGTAACCGACGGAGCGGGCTTCGGAGCCGACGGATTTCTCAGGCTGTCCTACGCGACCTCGATGGAAAACCTGCATCGAGCGGTTGAGAGAATGAGGGAACTTTTCGGCAGTGCGGATTCAGTGCGTAGTGCGTAGTGCAAAGTGCAAAGTGCAAAGTGCAAAGTGCAAAGTGCAAAGTGCAAAGTGC
>CAZARD010000202.1:0-3645 GCA_964487505.1 uncultured Blastocatellaceae bacterium
ATGCGATCCGATAAATCCGGCGCCGCCCGTTACCAAAATTCTCTTTTTCTGCATTACGTGTGCGAGTCAAACAGGCAAGATAACACACTCGCCGCAGGTCGGCAAAATCCGCGCCGACCGCTCAGTTAAGATACTTCTGCCGCGCGTGAAAGCGCTCCAGAAGCTCTTCGAGGAACCCTTCGTAGGTGAAGTTCTCGAGTTCGTATCGCGGCTTCAGTTTGTACATTATCGGCAAGGCGACGCGCCACGCCATCCACAGACGCTGCCGATCGCTCAGGTCCCAACGCCGCCGCAAGAAAGCCTCCACAACCTCGATCTCATCGTGCGTCACGGTCCGGATGTCGGTCTGAAACTCGACCTTTTTCTGCACGCGCCGGAACGCGGCGTCGGCGACACGGTTCGAGAACGTCTCCTCAAACGACGGTGCCTCGTCCGAGCGTTCGCGAATGACGACTGTTCCGGCAAACAAATCCCCGATCCGCTGATCGCGACTGCTCGCGAAGATCGAGATGAGCCCGATCGAGTAGAACGGCACGACGATGATCGACGGGAATGAGTCGAAGATGCGGAGCAGATTCCGCGCGAGTGCCTCCCATAGAGTGATGGGCCGCCCGTCCTCGCGGATGACGCGAAGCTTCATCAGCCGTTTTCCCGGCGTCTGGCCGTTCCACAGCCACTCGAAAACGACAAAATAGCCGGCGAAGAGCGCGAACACGATGACGATCATGATCGCGATCGTCCATTTCGACATCTCGCGAACCAGTTCCGAGGGTTCGCGGTCGAGTTGCTCGAGCCCGATGCCGGACCAGGAGAGTAACGCCCAAACCGCAATGAAAACAAGAAAGTACTGGATCACGTGGTCGATCAGCACCGCAAGGAAGCGGTTCCCGATTGACGCCAACGCGAACGCCAAAGGCACGCGCTCGGGCGTTTCGATGATCAGTGTTTCTTCATTTTCGATGAACCCGGTCACTGTTTCTCAGGCAAAGCTCGAACGAAATCATCGATCTCATCCAATGGATTCGGGGCCACCACTTTTTCGGGGGTCTTTCGGAAAACACCTTTCTTGATGCTCTCTTTGAGCTTCGTATTCTCGAAGGTCTTGCGAAAGATCAGCGCCGGGATGGTCAGATCTATGAGTTCCGTTTCACATTTTGAAGTAAACGCGGGAACTTCCTTGCCGCTGTCCTCGAAAACATACTTTCCGGCCGGCACTTCGCTGCATTTAACTTTGAGCACACTCTTGGCTTCTTCCTTCGCATCGGCGTGCGAATTAAGCCGGTTCATATTGTCCTCGGTGATCTCGTTCTTCCCGTCGGCCCAAGTGTAAACGATGACGATCTTGCTTCTCAGATAAGGATCGCCGACCAACTTTTCGGGCGCTGCGATCTTCGCGAACTCATCGCCGCGCTTCGCGAGATCGGCCCGGGTCTGTTGAGCCTTAAGTTCCTTTTCGCGCCAGCGCTGCGTATCCTCTTTGCTGCCTCCGGACATGCATCCGAGCACGGCCAGGATGAGCACCGATAATGGAAGAACGATTCCGCTAGTTTTCATAATCCTCTATTCTCCGACGAATTTAAGAAACCTGCGTTTGCCGACCTGAATGACCGTCTCGCCCGCGATCTCTATTTCGGCCGAGGCGTTCCCGACCTTCTCGCCGCCGACCTTGACCCCGCCTTGCTCGATCAGGCGTTTCGCCTCCTTCTTCGATGCGGCGAGTCCGGTTTGGGTCATCAGATCCGCAAGGTTGTAGCTGCCGTGTTCGATCTCGACGGTCTCGATCTCGTCGGGAACTTCCTTCTGCACGAAGCGGCGGTTGAATTCGTCCTCGGCCGCGCGGGCGTCCGCGTGCGTGTGAAAATCGGCGATGACCGATTTCGCGAGCTCGACCTTGAAGTTTCGCGGGTTTTCCCCGCTCGACTTCATCCGCTCAAGCTCGGCCGGCGTTTTGTCGGTCAGAAGTTCGAAATAACGCCACATCAGATCGTCGGAGATCGACATCACTTTGCCGAATATCTCGTTCGGCGGCTCGTCGATGCCGATGTAATTGTTCAGCGATTTCGACATCTTGTTGACCCCGTCGAGCCCTTCGAGCAACGGCGTCGTCAGGATCACCTGCGGCTCTTGCGAGTATTCGCGCTGCAGGTTGCGGCCGACCATCAGATTGAACTTCTGATCGGTGCCGCCAAGTTCGACATCCGCCTCGAGCGCGACTGAATCGTAACCTTGCGTCAGCGGATAGAGGAGCTCGTGGAGCGAGATCGGACGCTCCTCGCGAAGGCGCTTCTCAAAATCATCGCGTTCGAGGATCTGCTTGACGGTGACGTGCGAGCAGAGCCGAACGAAGGCGGCCGCGTCGAACTTGTCCATCCATTCGGAATTGAACCTGATCTCGGTCTTGTCCGGATCGAGCAGCTTGAAGATCTGCGTCTTGTAGGTTTCGGCGTTGGCGTTGATCTCCTCGCGCGTCAGCGGCGGACGGGTAGCGTTCTTGCCCGACGGATCGCCGATCATGCCGGTGAAATCGCCGATCAGGAAGATCGCCGTATGGCCGAGTTCCTGGAATTGGCGAAGCTTCCTGATCACGACGGTGTGGCCGATATGAATGTCGGGCGCCGTCGGATCGGCCCCAAGCTTGATCCGGAGCGGTTTGCCCGTCTTCGCCGAACGTTCGAGTTTCTTGCGGAGATCGTCCTCGCGGATCACGTCGATCGTGCCCTTGGTCAGGAATTGTATCTGTTCGTCGATCGTCATAAGCGTCTTATTGTAGTTAGAATCAGCGGATTTTTCTAATTCCCAAACAACTCCGTGCCAAACGTTTGACGACGGCTTCTTGAAGCCCTGATTTCATTGCCTGACGATTGCCGAAATCGACGTTTTCGAAACGAACCCCCAAGATTTCTCGCGGCCCGTCCAATCGATTCGGCAAACTTCCTTAGCGTGCGGAGCACGCGTCGTGTCGATAGCACCAAGGCGAAGGCGCAGCCGAGCCTGGTGTGGGATTTCCGAGGCGATCAATGAGCGTGTGAAACACGCGTCTTCTGCCGAAACGGATCGGAGTTTCATACACCGTGTCTTTTCGCGGTTCGTATTTCCAGCGATCAGCTGCTCGATCCTTGGCGGACACGATTGAAGCGGCGCATTTTACCAACTACAATTTAGGTATCATGAAAGAAGCACTCTCGAACACGAAACTCGCGTTCATCGGTTGCGGAGTGATGGCCGAGTCGGTGGTCGCCGGCCTTTTGCGCAAGGAACTCGTCAAGCCGGAACAGATCGCGGCCAGCCATCCTCGCGCTTCGCGACGTGCCGAACTTCAGGAAAAATACGGGATCACGGTATGCGAGAAGAACGCCGACGCCGTCCGCGAGGTTCAGGACGCCGCCGATTCGTGCGTATTTCTATGCGTCAAACCGCAGCGCATCAAAGGCGTGCTCGAGGAACTCGACGGCGTCGTCAAACCCGATCAGCTGGTCATCTCAATCATTGCCGGAGCGCGGATCGGGACGATCGGCGACGCGCTCCACAGCCGCAAGGTCGTGCGCGCGATGCCGAACACGCCGTCGCAGATCGGCGCCGGAATGACGGCCTGGACCTGCACCGACGCCGTTTCAGACGACGAGCGCAAGCGCGTAAAGGCGCTGC
>CAZARD010000203.1:0-3482 GCA_964487505.1 uncultured Blastocatellaceae bacterium
GCCGTCAAACAAATTTCGGAATCGGCGGCGCTTTTGATTTACGATTCCGTCCAATTTGTTTATACTAACGACAGTTTGCCGGTAGATTAAGGCGCATTTTGGTCGCTAAATCGAAGCAGCTAAAAGGTTTGAGACAGTTTTGCAGGTTTTTAGAATTTGGCGGGTTGAGCATTTTGAAACTTATTTGCTCCCTGCGCGATAGCGTCCAACGCTTTCGGTCACAAAGTTTCCTTCGTGAAAAACTCAAATTTCTGTGTTTCGGGTGATCTTGTATCGCTCGGAGAACAATCGAAAACTAACCGCCTTGCCTGATGCGTTCTCGCATTTGAGCTCGAATACTGTCCAAATCCCTTCTTACTCCGGCATCCATCCCAATTTGTGAGGATTTATGGCCAAAGAAATGATCATCAGCGTCAATGGACGCGAGAAAAAGATCGCCATTCTCGATAACGGAAAGGTTACCGAGTTCTACATCGAGCGCGGCGAAGAGAATTCCGGCGTCGTAGGGAACATTTACAAGGGACGCGTGCAGCGCGTCCTGCCCGGAATGCAGTCGGCGTTCGTCGAGATAGGTCTCGAACGCGACGCTTTTTTGTACGTTTCGGACTTCTTCGACGAAGAGGAAGAAATCGAACGGATAATAATGGAAAAGGGCAAGAAAGGATCGCCCGAAGAGGCCCGGCGCGAGGCAAACGACCGTATCGAACGGGCGCGGATCGAGCGCGAGAAGGAAATTGAGTCGGTCCAGGAGATCGTCGAACCGCTTATCGAAACTTCGGAACCGATCCTTATCGAAAAGATCACCGACGATGTCGCGATCGAAGAACCGGAAGTCGAAGCGACGGAATCGGCAGAGGCTGCCAATGAACGACGGCAGAGGAAGAACCGCCGCGACCGGAAGCGCGAGAAACGAATGCTTGAAGCGCTCGAGGCCGGACATGCCCTTCCGGAGTTGATTCAGGAAGCGGGCGATTCGAACTTCGAACGTGTCGTCGATGATGAGTACACGGGCGAGATGTTCAAGGACGCATATCGCCAGGAAGCCATCGTCGATACGGTCCGAGCGGTTGAGTTCGAGATGGAGACCGTCGCCGAGCTCGAGGTCGGATCTTTGTTGCCGACGGTTGAAACGCAGGCCGCGGGTTTTGAGCGTATCGCGGACGAGGACGAGACGGAAGCCGTCGCCGAAGAGAAGCCTGCCAAGGGCCGCCGCGGACGCTCGTCGTCGAAGTCGAAGAAGTCGTCCGAAACGATCGAAGCGGCACCAGAGCCGGTGGCCGTCGAAGCGGTCGAGCAAGAGGTGGCCGAGAAACCGGCAAAGGCGGCGCGCGGAAAGCGCGGCGGCGGAAGATCGAAAAAGGCGGAAGCCGAGGCGGTCGAGGCCGCCGAGCCGGCCGTCGAAGAAAGCCCGGCGAAGGGCAAGAAATCCGGCGGACGCGGGCGTCGCGGGAAACTCGCCGATGCCGAGGCGAGCGTCAAGGAACCGTCCGACCGCGAGGATATGACCGTCCGTCGCGGCGGCCGGGGCGGTCGCGGCCGACGCGGCGGCCAGGGCCGTGCGCGCAACGGCGGAACGGGCGGAACCGGACAGCCGCAGGAACGATATGAAGGCGCCGAAATGGACGAAGTTGTGACGGCCGAGACCGAGATCGCCGCCGCGGATTTCGAGCCGGCGCAGAAACAGGGCGGTGGCGGACGCGACCGCCGCGACCGCCGCGACCGGCAGCAGCCGACGATCACGGATCTTCTGCGCGAAGGCCAGGAGATCTTGGTTCAGATCGCCAAGGAGCCGATCGCCCGCAAAGGAGCGCGCATCACGTCGCACATCGCGCTTCCGGGAAGATTCCTCGTTTATATGCCGACGATCGAGCATCTCGGCGTTTCGCGTAAGATCGAATCTTCGTCCGAGCGGGCGCGGCTTCGGACGCTGATCCAGAACATCCGCAAGGCGGAAGACGTTCCCTCGGGCGGTTTCATCGTCCGAACGGCGGGCGTCGGGATCACCGATGACGACCTCCGCCAGGACGCGCGGTATCTCGTCAGGACCTGGCTCGATATCAAGAAACAGGCCGAGAAGGCAAAATCGCCGGCGCTCGTCCATCAGGACCTCGACATCATCCAGCGCATCCTTCGCGATCAGCTCTCGGACGATTTCGCCGCGATCCGCGTCGATTCGGAAGAAGAATATCTGCGGATCGTCGAGTTCATCAACCGGATCCAGCCGCGGATGGTTAACCGCGTGAAACTCTACACGCGCGAGGAGCCGATCCTCGAAGCGTTCGCGGTTCAGGAGGAGATCGACAAGGCGCTGAAGCCGCGCGTATGGCTGAAATCGGGCGGTTATCTCGTCATCAACCAGACCGAGGCGCTCGTCGCGATCGACGTCAACACCGGCAAGTTCGTCGGCAAGGGCAATGCCCGGCTCGAGGACACGATCACGAAGACCAACATGGAAGCGGTCGAAGAGATCGCTCGCCAGATACGTTTGCGCGATCTCGGCGGAATCATCGTTCTCGACCTGATCGATATGGAAGACAGGCGGAACCGGCACAAGGTCCTCGGCGCCCTTCAGGAAGCGCTGCAGACCGACAAGTCGCCGACGAAGGTGCTTTCGTTCAACGATTTCGGGCTTATCATCATGACCCGCAAGCGCGTCAAGCAGTCGCTCGAGCGGACGATGTGCGCTCCGTGCGAGTATTGCCAGGGCGCGGGATGGGTCAAATCGCCGACGACCATTTGCTATGAGATCCTCGAAGAGGCGCGCCGCCTTTCGAAGACCAACGACGACGTTCGCCAAACCACTCTTCGGGTCAATCCCGAGGTCGCCCAAGCGCTTCGCGGATCGGAAAAAGAGGTCCTCGAAGAGATCGAGGCCTATCTCGGACCGGTCGACATCACGAGCGACAAGACGATCCACCAAGAGCAGTTCGATTTCGCGTTCGTTTGATACGGAACGATCTTGACCAGCAAAAAGGACCGGGCCGACTGATCGGACCGGTCCTTTTTCGCGTGGTTTCAACCCAGATTACGCGATAAGATGACTTCACAGCGCTTCGCCACGGATTGCACGAATTCTCACATATTATTCTGTGTTTTGTTCGCGAAATTCGTGAAATCCGTGGCGGAGTTTTCAAATGCGTAATCCGGCTTCAAAAGGAAATTTCCGGCCCGGATGCGTTACAATTGCGTCAGTCACCGAAGGAAACCGTCGTGTTGCATAACAGTCTTTTGCAGATCGAATTTGAACGTCGTCGGGAGGAGTTCTCGCGGCTCGCAGTCGAGCGCGCGAGCGACCTTGGCGATTACGAAGGCCGGTTTCATCTGATCGCGGAAACGAGCGAAGCGGACCTCGAAGCCAAACTCGGCGGGCGGAAGGACTGCGGCGCGTTTCCTTCGGCTGAGATCAGGGAGAACCCGGACCTCGCCGTGGTGTTCAGGGAGCGTTGGTCCAACCATGAGGAGGCAAGGCGGTGGGCGCTTCA
>CAZARD010000204.1:0-3298 GCA_964487505.1 uncultured Blastocatellaceae bacterium
CGAATGACGTCGAGTACACCTGCCCGATGGACCCCGAGATCGTCCAGATCGGCCCCGGGATATGCCCGATCTGCGGGATGGCGCTCGAGCCGAAGATCGTCTCGCTCGACGACAAGCCCGATCCCGAATTCCTCGACATGAAACGGCGGTTCATCATCGCCGCTGTGCTCACCATCCCGGTCTTCGTGCTGGCGATGGGCGAAATGCTTCCCGGATTTCACGCGCGGATACCGGCCCGTGTTTCGGTATGGATCCAGTTCGTGCTCGCGGCGCCGGTCGTTGTCTGGTGCGGACTTCCCTTTTTCGAGCGCGCTTTGATATCGTTTCGCAACCGCAGCCCGAATATGTTCACGCTGATCGCGATCGGCACGGGCGCGGCATTTCTGTACAGCATCGCGGCGCTGGTCGCACCGGGCGCACTACCGGCGGCGATGCACGATCCGCACACGCATTCGGTGCCGGTCTATTTCGAGTCCGCGGCCGTGATCACGACTCTCGTCCTCCTCGGGCAAGTGCTCGAACTCAAGGCGCGGGCAGGGACATCGCGCGCGCTGCGCGAGCTTCTCGGCCTGACGCCGAAAACGGCCACGGTCGTCTTTGCCGACGGTAGCGAGGCCGAGATCCCGATCAGCGACCTCCAGATCGGAGCGATCGTCCGGGTGCGGGCCAACGAACGCGTCCCGACGGACGGCACCGTCATCGAAGGCGATGCGTACGTCGATGAGTCGATGGTCACCGGCGAACCGGTCCCGGCGGAAAAGGGCGTCGGCTCAAGCGTGATCGGCGGAACGATCAACGGCAGCCGGCCTTTCACGATGCGCGCCGAAAAGGTCGGAAGCGAAACGCTGCTCGCCGGGATCGTGCGGATGGTGGGCGAGGCTCAGCGTTCCAAAGCGCCGGTCCAGCGCCTTGCGGACGCCGTGTCCGGATACTTTGTCCCCGCGGTGATCTTTGTGTCGCTTCTGGCGTTCGCGGTCTGGATCACGCTCGGGAGTTTCGCCTCGGCGATCGTCGCCGCGGTGTCGGTGCTGATCATCGCCTGCCCGTGCGCGCTCGGACTTGCGACGCCGATGTCGATCATGGTAGGGACCGGAAAAGGGGCCGGGAACGGAATCCTCGTCCGCCGGGCCGAGGCGCTCGAGTCGCTCGAGAAGATCGACACGCTCATCATCGACAAGACAGGCACATTGACGGAGGGCACTCCGGCCGTCGAGTCCGTGGTCACGACGGGCGATCTTTCCGAAGACGGATTGCTGGCGCTCGCCGCGGCGGTCGAACGTCACAGCGAGCATCCGTTGGCAAAGGCGATCGTGGCGGCTGCCGCCGATGCGGATCTCCCGGCTGCGGAAGCGATCGAATCGATGACCGGATTCGGCATCCGCGGAACCGTCGGCGGGCGCGTCGTCGAGATCGCGGCGGCGGCCGGCGACGATCCGCGGCTTGCGGAAATGCGGCGCCGGGCCTTGACGTGCGTCGCGGTCGCGTCGGACGGGACGACGGTCGGATATATCGGGCTCGCCGACAGCATAAAGCCCTCGGCACGCGAAGCGCTCCGAAAGCTGCGTGATCTGCGGATCGTGATGATGACGGGCGACAACGAAGCGGTGGCGCGTGCCGTGGCTGATGAACTCGGGATAACGGAATTCTTCGCCGGAGTCCTTCCGGAAGACAAGGCTCTGAAAGTCAAAGAGTTGCAGGATCAGGGCCGGCGCGTCGCGTTCGCGGGCGACGGTGTCAACGACGCTCCCGCGCTGGCGCGCGCCGATGTCGGGATCGCGTTCGCCAACGGCACCGAGATCGCGGTCGAATCGGCCGGGATCACGCTTTTGAAGGGCGATCTGACCGGGATCGTGCGCGCGCGCAACCTTTCGCGGGCGACGATGTCGAACATCCGCCAGAACCTTTTCTTCGCGTTCTTTTACAACCTGCTCGGGGTGCCGCTCGCGGCGGGCGTCCTTTTTCCCTTTTTCGGGATACTGCTGTCGCCGATGATCGCCTCGGCGGCGATGACCTTCAGTTCGGTGTCGGTGATCGCGAACGCGCTGAGGCTTCGAAAGGTAAAATTATGAACAAGCTTGCACTGGCAATCCACGGCGGCGCCGGAACGATTCACAGATCGGAAATGACCCCGGAACTCGAAATCGAGTACCGGAACGAACTTAGATCGGCGCTAGAAGCCGGTTGGAGCTTCCTGACGAAAAAGGGATCCGCGGTCGACGCCGTCGAGGCGGCCGTCGTCAGGCTCGAGGACTTTCCTCTGTTCAATGCCGGGCGCGGTTCGGTTTTCACCCACGCCGGAAAGAACGAAATGGATGCCTGCATTATGGACGGCGCGAATTTGAGATCGGGTGCGGTCGCTTTCGTTTCGAACATACGCAATCCGATCTCGCTCGCGCGGCTCGTGATGACGGCGACGGAACACTGCCTCCTCGCGGGCCACGGCGCCACGGAGTTCGCTCACGAACACGGTATCAAATTCGAACCGGACGAGTATTTCTTCACCGAACACCGCTGGCGCCAACTGCAGACAGCCATCGCCGAAAACAGGATCGAACTTGACCATAGTGACTCCAGAGATTCCAAGAATTCGATTCATTCCGAGGATTCCGGGGATTCCGATGATTCCAGGGCTCGTTCGGGGTCATTGGAATCTATGGAACGATTGGAATCTCTGGAATCCTTGGAATCGATGAATTCCCTGGAATCCCCAAAATCCCTGGAATCTCTGGAATCTCTGAAATCCGTCAATCGCAAATCGCAAATCGCAAATCGCAAATCAAGAATGGGAACCGTCGGCGCGGTCGCCTGTGACGCGAACGGCAATCTCGCGGCGGCGACATCGACGGGCGGGATGACGAACAAGAAGTTCGGGCGCGTCGGCGATTCGTGCGTCATCGGCGCCGGAACCTACGCCGAGAATTCGACCTGCGCCGCGAGCTGCACCGGGCACGGCGAGTATTTCATGCTCGGCGTGACCGCGTTCGACATTGCGGCGCGGATGAAATACCGGAATCTGGGCCTCGCTGACGCGGCGCGCGAGACGCTTCAGCGTCTGACCGAGATCGGCGGCGAAGGCGGTTTCATCGCCGTCGACCGGTTCGGAAACGTCGTGATGCCTTTCAATTCGGAAGGAATGTACCGTGCCTCGATCTGCGGCGACGGTGCGATCGAGATCTCGATCTACAAATGAAGGCGGGAAGAAACAAAAAGCCGGAGTAACCGGTCTCAAGAAGCACGACCATTCCAGACTCAAGGGGGGTCAAAAACCAACGCCTGTAAAGGGGTCAAAAATTAACGC
>CAZARD010000205.1:0-3273 GCA_964487505.1 uncultured Blastocatellaceae bacterium
AAGAAATAAAGCGAATTGTACAACTTAGGCGGCGAGTAAATCATTTGACGTCTCGGCAAATACTCGTCTGCCGTTGAGCGCATCGTCGATTATCTCACGAACCGCGGAAGCATCCGGATTAACGTCCATTCGAGCGCAGGCGCGCAGGTGGCGAATGATTCCCTCGGTCGCGATTTCCAACGCCGGTCCGGCCAACTTGGCGAAACGGCGAGCCTGAATATGATCGATCTGCAAGATCCTGTCCTGCAGGGTCATTTGTTTTGCTGCTGCCACTATATGTTTATCTCCTTCCTTTCACGGAATTCAGTTGTCTCACTTCGTTGCGTATCACAACGAACTGTTCGAAAACGTCCCCTAATGCGCCTTTCCGCGAATCCTAGTTGAACAGTAAATCAAGCCACTTGCTAAAATTCTTGGGTCAATCGGAACGTTTTCAACTTATGAGAAAATCTTAACAAAAAAGTAACTTCTTGTCACTACTTTTTTTTTCGGCGAAAAACCCCGCCGAAGGTCGCCGGACCCAATGCCGCATTGGGCTGAAAGAGAATGCGGCCGACAAAAAAACCGGCCGCAAAGCGACCGGTCCTCGGGGTTGCAGATACGTCGGATCTTAACCGATCGCGTCCTTCATGCCTTTGCCGACTCGGAACTTGACGGTCGTCTTGGCAGGGATCTTGATCGTCGCGCCGGTCGCCGGATTGCGGCCTTCACGGGCGGCACGGGTCGCCTTCACGAGCTTTCCGAAGCCCGGAAGCGTGAATTCGCCGTTCTTCTTCACTTCGCCCGCGGCGAGGTTCGCAAGCGCATCAAAAAGACCCTTGACGTCAGCCTTTTTGAGGCCCGTCGAGTCTGCCAAACTGTTAACGATCTCCGTTTGTGTCATCTTTGCCATAATTGAAAATTTATCCTCCAAAGTTTGTGAATAGTACTTAGTAATTGAACACCTTGATTTGCTTGATTGCAAACTTCGCAACTGGGGCAATTCGGATTTGAACCCAATATCCAATGGTCGGGGCGAGATGATTCGAACATCCGACCTCTCGGTCCCAAACCGAGCGCACTACCAGGCTGTGCTACGCCCCGATAAGAGCGTCACGTTTCATACAAGAAACATCAACAAGAGCCGAATTTTACAGGGCAAAAATGCGCTGGTCAAGTTAGATGCCCCTGAAACCCAGCAAAAAGCGCTTTATTTCGGCGGTCGCGACGGCTCGATGGCTGATTTCCGATTTTGCGCGCGCGGAAAGCTCTCCGAAGGTCTTTTCGAATCCATCCGGGATGAAGATCGGGTCGTATCCGAATCCGTTCAGTCCGCGCGGCAAGTAAGCGATCGAGCCCTCGCACCGTCCGTCGACGGTCGTCACTAGTGCCCCGTCCGGGGCGGCGAGCGAGATCGCGCAGACGAATCTCGCGCGACGATCATCGGTCGGGCCAAGTTCCATCAAGAGCCTGGCGATCCGGTCGGTGTCCGACGCTCCGGCGCCGGCATAACGCGCGCTGAGAACCCCCGGAGCGCCGCCGAGCGCATCGACGACCAGCCCCGAATCATCGGCGAGCGTCAATTCTCCGGTCAGCAACGCGTAGGCCGATGCTTTGATCTCCGCATTTTGCCCGAACGATTCTCCCGTCTCCTCGACGTCGGTCCGGACGTCATAATCGCGAAGCCCGAGGATCTCAAACGGCAGATCACGCAGCAACTCTCCGAGTTCGAGGACCTTGCCGGGATTGCGCGTCGCGGCGACTAGTTTCGGTCGATTCATCAAGACGATTCTACTTCTTGACGGCTTCATTGTCGCTTGTCGGCGACCGAGAAAACTGTTGCCTTGAGACGATCGGATAAGGTATAAATGATGTAGCGGTTCACCAACCCGCGCCTTACCGTATCCGGCAATCCCAGAGAGGAATCCCCGACTTGGACGCATCAGCTGCCCAGAATTCATTGCCAAAAGCGACGAACCCGACCGCGTCGGGGGCGCGAGTCGATGTCCCCGCGTCATTGGCCGCGCCGCTCGACAAGAACCGGCTCGTTTTCGATCTGGGGTTGTGGCTGTCCGGGCTCGAAAGTTTTCTGAACATCCGCAATCACGCGTTCATCGAGGAAAGCCGGGCGAAAGCATCGCAGCGCGACTGGACGCGCGAGTTTCGGCTTACCCGATCGACGCTCCTGCTTTGCTCGCGCTTAACGTTTCAGCTGAGCAAGGTGCTGCGCGAAGGGCACGAAAACGGTTCGGATGTCGAAGTGGTCGATCTCATCGAGGATTTCAACGGGTTGAAAGCGAACAATGAGATCTCGTTCGACGAGGTCTACAAACTGTCGTTGACACTCAAGGACGCATCGCTCCTCAACGACGGGCTGATGCGCGCCGCGCCGCTCAAATTCGGCGAATGGACGGCCTGGTGCAACACGCTCCGGGAGAAACTCGATGCCGTCCCGATCGTCGCAAAACTCATATCGCGTGCCGAAAAGGAAGGCGAGGAGTTTCTGCCGGAGGTTCTGCGCAACGTGCTCGAGAGCAAGCCGCTCCCGTTCGCGGTCGAGGCCGACCTGAGGCTCGTATTGCCGCGCTTCGCGAAGGTCCTCAAATGGCTCAGCGTCATCGAAGAGATGCTGCGGTCGGACGCGCCGCTCAAGTCGTCGCTTCTCATCTTTTCGCGTATCTACGAGCAGATACAGGAACTTACGGGATACATCAACAATCGCCTGCTGCGCTATCCGAACGAAGACGACGAGCTTTTCGGGCAACTTGACGGGGCCGTGTACACCGCGTCCATCGAACTTCGGAAGGTCTACAATCACGAACTCGCGGGGCTCTCAGAGATGCGTTCCGTGCCGCTCATCTACGCCAAGATCGAGACGGCTTGGGCGCTTCTGAACGACAGCTTCCAACTCACGCTTATCAATTTCGCGCAGATGCTCGATCCGAACATCGGAAACGAAAGTCTGTTCCCGAATCTGAAGCTCAAGCTCGAGCAGTCGCTGCGTCTGAGACAGCAGATGTGGACCTTGCTAAACGTGGTCAAGGAAGCCGAAAAACTCGACGGCGAGTATCCGGCCGCGAAATTGGCGGAACATCTCAACGGATTCCTCAAAAACAGCCTCGGTCTTCTTTTCTACAAGGACCGCGAAACGGTCGAACGGTTCATCGAGGAGGTTCTCGTGACATCGAACAAGAAGGACCTCGTGCCGCTGCTGCACCGTTTCGGCGCCTATCTCGAAACGCTTTTCGGCCAGGTCAACATGCGCGTCGTTCTGGCTGAGCATCCATTCGAGTA
>CAZARD010000206.1:0-3154 GCA_964487505.1 uncultured Blastocatellaceae bacterium
GAAGCCGTTCGCGCTTCGCGCTCATGCAAGCGGGACGCTTGCGCTCCAGTCGGCTCGGGCACCGGTCGGATCGGCCTCCCCGAAGCCGTTCGCGCTTCGCGCTCATGCAAGCGGGACGCTTGCGCTCCAGTCGGCTCGGGCTTCCGGTCGAATCGGGCTCCGGTATTCAGAACTGCAGATATTTGCCGGTGATCGAGTTCGGGTTCAGGGCGAGTTCTTCAGGAGTTCCGGTCGCGACGATCTCGCCGCCGCCTGAACCGCCCTCCGGGCCGAGGTCGATGACGTGATCGGCGGTCTTGATGACGTCGAGGTTGTGTTCGATAACGAGCAGGCTGCCGCCGCCTTCGAGCAGCGCGCGAAAGGCCGCCAGCAATTTGTTGATGTCGTCGAAATGGAGGCCGGTGGTCGGTTCGTCAAAGATAAAGAGCGTTCGCGATTGCGTGCGTTGTGCCAGGTGGGCCGCAAGCTTGACGCGCTGCGCCTCGCCGCCCGAAAGCGTCGTCGCCGACTGTCCGAGCCGCAGATATCCGAGGCCGACCGCATCGATCACCTTCAGCCGATTCGCGAGCTTGTTGATGTCCTTAAAGAAAACGATTGCCTCACGGACCGTCAGCTGCAGCACTTCGGCAATGTTCTTGCCCTTGAATTTCACGTCCAGTATCTCCGAACGGAAACGTGTCCCGCGGCAATCCTCGCAGGTCAGTTCGACATCGGCGAGAAACTGCATCTCGACCGTCACCGTTCCCGACCCCTGGCAGGTTTCGCAACGGCCGCCCGGAACGTTGAACGAGAAATGCGACGGGTTGTAGCCGCGCGTGCGCGAGGCGTTCGTTGCCGCGAAGAGTTCGCGGATAGCGTCGTAGGCCTTGATGTATGTTACCGGATTCGACCGCGGCGTGCGGCCGATCGGCGATTGATCGACAAGGACGACGTCGTCGATGTTCTCGATCCCGCGGATCTCGCGGCAGCGGCCGACCTGCGACTGGCTTTCCCCGCGTTCTTTCTTGATGCCCGCGTACAGGACGTCGTGAACGAGCGTCGACTTTCCTGAGCCGGAGACTCCGGTAACGCACACGAGCATCTCGAGCGGAATGTCGACCGTGATGTTCTTGAGATTATGCTCGCGGGCACCGTCGATCGTGATCGCTCGCTTTGACGGCTTGCGGCGCTGCGGAGGTACTTTGATCTCGGCGTCGCCGCGAAGATAGCGGGCGGTCAGCGATTCCTTCGATCTCAGCAATCCCTTGATATCGCCCTCGTAAACGAGATTTCCGCCAAGTTCGCCGGCGTGGAGCCCGACATCGATCAAATGGTCCGCAGCGCGCATCGTCTCCTCGTCGTGTTCGACGACGAGGACCGTGTTCCCGATATCGCGCAGGTTCTCGAGTATTCGGATGAGCCGCGAGTTGTCACGCGGATGAAGCCCGATCGACGGCTCATCGAGAACGTAAAGTGTTCCGACCAAAAGAGATCCGAGGTTCGTGGCGAGTTGGATGCGTTGCGCCTCGCCGCCCGAAAGGGTCGATGCGAGCCGGTCGAGCGTCAGGTAATCGAGCCCGACATCGACGAGGAACTTTAGGCGCCTGCGGATCTCGAGAAGGAGTTTTTCGGCGATCTTCTCGCGTTCGGGTGTGAGCCGGAGTCCGTCGAAGAACACGGCCGCTTCACGGATCGACAGGCCGACCGTTTCGGGAAGCGACCGCCCGGCGATCTTCACGGCGCGCGCCTCTGCGCGAAGCCGGCCGCCGCGGCATTCGGGGCAAGACGTGTAGCCCCTGTATTTTGCCAGGAAGACGCGGACGTGGAGTTTGTACTTCTTCGTCTCGAGCCAGTCGAAAAAGCCGTCGATGCCTTTCCACGAACCGCTGCCGTGCAGAATAGCGCGACGGACGTCCTCGCCGAGTTCGGCGAACGGCACGTCGAGCGGAATCCCCGCCCCGCGGCAAAAGCTCAGAAGCGCCTTGCTCGCCCACGCGTACTGCGGACGCTGGAACGGTTCGACGGCGCCCTCGCCGATCGACAGATTCTCGTTCGGAACTACGAGCGCGTAATCGACACCGATCGAATTTCCGAAACCCTGACAGATCGGGCAGGCGCCGAAAGGCGAGTTGAAGCTGAACAGCCTCGGTTCGGGTTCCTCATACGCCGAACCGTCCGTCTTGCAGACGAATTTGTCCGAGAAAGTGAAGGTCGTACCATCGGGAGTTGCGATGGTCGCCGAACCGGTCTCGCGAAAGCATATCTCAAGCGAATCGACCAGACGTTGCCTGATCGAGGCGTCGGCCTTGAGCCTGTCGATCAGCACGAAGGTGTTGTCGAAATCATCGAACGCGTAATCTTCCGGTGTTTTGAGATCGATGGTCTCGCCGTTGCGCAGAAAACGGGTGAAGCCGTTCTGCATCAATGACAAAAGGATCGCCGAAACCCTTAGCCGGGCGGCTTTCGCAGTCGATTTGCCGCCCTTCGCGCCGACGTCGTCGTGGACCGGGAACAGAACGTAGAAACGTGAGCCGTCGGGGAGGCGTTCGAGCGTGTCTTCCGCCGCGGATTCGGGGGAATCCTTTTTCACCTCCGTTCCGCACGCGTCGCAGAATGTCTGGCCGACGCGGGCAAAAAGCAGCCGGAGATAATCGTAGATCTCTGTCTGGGTCGCGACGGTCGAGCGCGGATTGCGGGTTGAATTCTTTTGCCGGATAGCGATCGCCGGCGCTATGCCGACGATCTCGTCGACATCGGGCTTGTCCATCCGTTCGAGGAACTGCCGCGCGTAGGCCGAAAGCGATTCGACATAGCGGCGCTGGCCCTCGGCATAGATGGTGTCGAAAGCGAGGCTCGATTTTCCGGATCCGGAGACGCCCGTTACGATCGTCAATTTGTTGACCGGGATCGAAACCGACACGTTCTTCAGATTATGGACCCGCGCGCCGCGAACCTCGATCGTCTCTTCTGCGATTCTTGCCTTTGCCACCATAGTCTAAAAAACCGGCACGGGTGAAAAACTTCATTCTAGCAAATCGCGGCGGTTGGCAAAACCGCGGATCGGGTCATACGATGCCGATACGAAGACCCGCGGTTTGGGATATTCGATTCTGGCTCTTGGACTGGAGCGCAAGCGTCCCGCTTGCATGAGCGCGAAGCGCGAACGGCTTCCGGA
>CAZARD010000207.1:0-3071 GCA_964487505.1 uncultured Blastocatellaceae bacterium
CCGCGGATCGATCGCTACCGCGATCGGGCCCCCTCACTGCGTGCGGGGTTCCGCATCCGCGATCATCCCGTTGCCGCGCGCCGGAGCCGGTCCATCAACGCGCGGCCGATGCCCGAATCATCAACCGGCTCACAGAAGATGACCTCGATTCCGGCGCGGTCGCATTCGCGAAAATACGCGAAAAGCGTCCGTGCATACTCTTCAGCGTCACCGCAAACCCGGATCATCGCAAAATCGCCGGGTGGCGGATCGGTTCCGATAAAAGCCGAGCGCAAACTTTCGTGCGGGCCGACCCCGATCACGATCTTCGCCGAAGGCGCGTAATGCTTGTGTTTCAACCCCGGACTCCGGACCGCCTCATCGCCCGCCGGAACGTACGGACGCGTTCGCGGCTCGACGGCGCGCAGTTGCTCTAGCGAAACTGCACCCGCACGGAGCAGAAGCGGGAACTCTCCCGTGCAATCGACGACCGTCGATTCGATCCCGATCTCGGTCGGCTCGCCTTTCAGAATGCAGTCGATCCGGCCGCCGAGATCCTCATCGACCGCCGTCCAGTTTGTCGGCGACGGCCGGCCGGAGATATTTGCCGACGGAGCGACCACCGGAACGCCGCATTCGGCAAGGAACTCGCGGGCCAGCGCGTGGCGCGGCATCCGCACGCCGACCGTTTCGAGCCCGGCGGTCGCGATATCGGGCACCATCTTCGACCGCTCAAGCACTATCGTCAACGGCCCCGGAAAGAAGGCGTCGATGAATCGTCGCGCCGAAGGCGTGAGCCGCGCGACGAGGCGTTCGATCTGCCCTAAGCCGCCGACGTGCGCGATCAGCGGATTGTCCGCCGGCCGCATCTTGGCTTCGAAGATCTTCGCCACCGCCGTCGGGTTGAACGCGTCCGCGCCGAGGCCGTAAACCGTTTCCGTCGGAAATGCGACGAGGCCTCCGCGCCTGATGATCTGCGCGGCGGCTCCGGCCGATTCTGTGATCAAAGTATTCAATCTATTCAACTTAGATAATTCCCTCAGGCTCGATCGCGGCCTTTCCGCCGGCCTTCGAACCGACTCGGACCTTAGGTAAGACGAGGATGACCCCGATCCACGAGCGATTCGATTTGCAGCCGCGCCAATCGCACAAATCGGAGTGCCGCTTCGATTCTTCGGAGATCTCTCAATTGATTTAGAACGGTTCGGGCGCGCAAGTCAAATACGTCGACGGATCGCGTCTTGTCGCCGAAAGCCTTTGTTAAGTAAGATTTCACTATGACGCTGGACGAGAAACTGAAAACGTTGCCAAACCGGTCCGGCGTTTACATTCACAAGAACGCCGACGGGAAGATAATTTACGTCGGGAAGGCCAAGAACCTTCGCAACCGCGTCCGTCAGTATTTCCAGTCGTCGAAGAACCACGATCCGAAGACGCGCGAACTGGTCAAACGGATCCGCGATTTCGAGTTCATCGTCGTCGACAACGAGGTCGAGGCGCTGGTTCTTGAGTCGAACCTCGTTAAGAAACACAAGCCGCGATACAACATCTTTCTCAAGGACGACAAGCAATATCCGCATCTGAAGATCACGCGGGAACCGTTTCCGAAGGTCGTGATCACAAGGAAGATCCAGAAGGACGGGGCCTTCTACTTCGGGCCGTTCCTGCCGGCGACCCTCGCGCGCAAGACGCTCGACCTGATCAACCGGACGTTTCAGTTGCGGACCTGCGAGATTGAGATCGACGGCAAACTGCCGCGTCCGTGCCTCGAATATCATTTGAAGCGATGCCTCGCGCCGTGCGTCAAGAACCTTTGCAACGCCGACGATTATGCGCAGGCGGCGGCCGACGTAAGACTTCTGCTCGAAGGCAAGAACCACGAGCTGGCCGGCGAGCTCGAACGGCGTATGTGGCAATACGCCGAGAATGAGAAATACGAACTCGCGGCCAAGTTTCGCGATCTGCAGAAGACGGTGCTCGCGCTTGGCGAGAAACAGAAGATGGCGACCTCGCCCGACCGCGACGTCGATATCTTCGGATTTTATCGCGAGAAACAAAGGCTCGCGCTTCAGCTTTTCACGATGCGCGAGGGCAAGATCGTCGGCCGGCGCGAGTTCTTTTGGGAGGACATCGACGACGAGGCTTTCGATCCGTCGGATTTCCTGGGCGAGATCCTGGCGCAATACTATTCGACCGATTACGTCCCGCTCGAGATCCACGTCCCAAACGATTTTGAAGACCGCGGAACGCTCGAGAAACTTCTCACGGAACGGCGCGGCCGACGGGTCCACATCCGCGATCCGAAACGCGGCAGCAAACGCGAAATGATCTCGCTCGTCGAAACCAACGCGAAGATCGCGTTCGAACAGCGGTTCCGCGTCTTGAAGGCCGATCTCGAACGAGTCCTCGAAGAACTCCAGGAGATACTCGAACTTCCACGGCTTCCGGCGCGGATCGAGAGCTTCGACATTTCAAATATCTCGGGCGCCGAGAACGTGGCGGGCCTTGTCGTGTTTGAAAACGGCAAGCCGAACCGCGCGAATTACCGGCGGCTGAAGATCAAATCGGTCGAGGGCGCGAACGATTTCGCTTCGATGCACGAGGCGGTCCTGCGAACGTATCGCCGTCGGCTCGACGAACAGAAGCCTTTGCCAGATCTGATCTTCATCGACGGTGGAAAGGGACAGATCTCGGCCGCGGCTGCGGCGCTCGGGGAACTCGATCTCGAAGCGATCCCGATCGTCGGGCTCGTCAAGCCGCCGCGGCGTCACAGCGAGATCTCGCATCTGCTGCCGCACGGCCGCGAACATCAGGCGGTGCCGTTCGACGCCAATTCGGCGGCGATGCGGTTCGTGCAGCAGATCCGGGACGAGACTCACAAGACGGCCGTCGAGTATCACCGCAAACGCCGCGAAATCCGCGATTTCACGTCCGAACTGACCGCGATACCGGGCGTCGGTGAAACGCGCAAGATGCGCCTGTTGAAGAATTTCGGATCGATCGAGAAGATCGCGCAAAGAACGGTCGAAGAACTGAAACCGATCGTCGGCATCCAAACCGCGATGGCGATCTTCGAACATTTCGAACGGCAG
>CAZARD010000208.1:0-2871 GCA_964487505.1 uncultured Blastocatellaceae bacterium
AATGACGACGACGATCAAAAGTTCGATGAGCGAGAAACCTTTCTGATTTTTCATTGTTATTGCAGTCTCCTGGGTTTTGGTTTTTGGTTTTATGGTTGTTGGCAACCGTCCCACTTGGTCGCTCTTGATCAAATCAATTCATATGCCAAACCGGCTGAATCTCTCTAAACTCCGTAAATACTTGGATTATCGGCAACAAGGGCAACAGCCGAGAGCATTTCTGACAACGGTAATCACAGTTTTTGGCAATCGACCAATGACAAAATCTGTCAGCAAAAAGAAACGGCGGCCCGTTCGGGCCGCCGTTCGATGAGTAGTTTGACTCGATGGTGTTAGTTACCGGTTGCGGTCGCGTAAGCAGCGGCCGTGCAACCGCCGTCAGCGGCGACGAGCGCCGAAGCGGTGCGCGTGCGGATGATTCCTTCCGTGGCAACGCAGTAGTCCTTGCTGCCCGTCTGGGTCAGACCCGAAGCAACGACCGGCGACGCGCTGACCGTGAAGGTCGCGGCAACCGTCGTCGTGCGGGCGGTCGCGAAGCTGTTGAAGTTGTAGCCGCTCTTCTGCGGGCTGGCCGCGCCGAGCTGGGCGTCAACGAGATTTTCCGTTCCGAGCTGAACCATCGTTCCGTAGTTGCCCGAGCCGGTCGTCGCCTGATAGGTCATCTGGGCGCCGTGGATCGTGCGGACCGAGGCCTGGGCCGATCCTTCATTGGCGGAACGGCGGGCGGCAAGCAAGTTCGGGATCGCGATCGCGGCGATAATGCCGATAATGACGACGACGATCAAAAGTTCGATGAGCGAGAAACCTTTCTGATTTTTCATTTGTTTTGCAATCTCCTAGTCTTTGTCTTTGGTTTGAATTGGTGCCTTTCTCAGGTCGCCTAAGCTTGGGCAAAAGCCGTGCCAAAAGGGCCAGATCCTTCAGAGATGCCGCGAAAGTGTTGATTTATAATGCGTTACAAGAATCGACGAGGTTGTCGCTTGGGGTTGAAGGAAGCTCCGGCAGAGAAGTCTTTACAGAATTTGGCAAGCAAAGGCTGACGCAATTTGTCAGATTCGGGGTTCAATGGGCTTGGTCGCTGGACAAATGGTCGCCAACGCGCGCATTTCGGTCTCGGTCGTGGACGGCATGGTCGAAGAACCCTCAGGCGGCCTCCGCGTTCCCCGACCGCCGAACTTGTAGCTCAAGCAAGCGAGCTCTGCCAACGTCCAAAAGCAAAAACGGCCCGAACGGATCGGACCGCTTTGCATTTGGATTGTTGCGTTAGGCTAATTTCCCGAAGGCGCGAATCCGTCGGACGAGTTGCAGAATCCTTCGGCGGTGTCCAGATGGAGTCCGGAACCTCGGGTATTCATAACCCCTTCGGTCGCGACGCAGTAGTCTTTGGAACCTGTCTGAGTGAGACCCGTCGTCACGACCGGCGAACCATATGCGCTGAACGTCGCCGGCGTGGTGCTCGTGCGGTCGGTCTTGGCGAGCGCGAAGTTGTAGCCGCTCTTCTGCGCCGACGCATTTCCGAGTTGCGAATCGACGAGGTTGTTGGTGCCGAGTGCGGCAAGGTCACCATAGTTGCCCGAACCCGTCGTCGCCTGGTAGGTCACTTCGGCACCGTGAAGGGTTCGAAGCGAAGCCTGGGCCGAGCCCTCGTTCGCGGAACGACGCGCGGCGAGAAGGTTGGGGATGGCAATCGCGGCGATGATCCCGATGATCACGACCACGATCAGTAGTTCGATGAGCGAGAAGCCCTTTTGTCTGTTCATTGCTTTTTTGGTCTCCGTTGTGATTGTTGGTAGAACTTGCCCCCCGGGATCGTCGAGGGGATGAAGGCAAGACTCGTGCCATCGTGCCGCTGCAGAAGTAAGTGATGCATTTGCACCGGTTACAGTCGGCTATCGGGGCAAAACTGTTTCGAGCCGTCGGGCGACGGCTCGAATGTAACAGAATCTGTTATCCGTGATGGATCAAAATGTGACGGTCTTTAATCGGCCGAACTTCTCATCTGCGCCGACAACGATCTGATATCGTGCTTGTCGAGGAGATGGCGCAGGGAGCGGACCTGCATTCGGAGCATGTCCGCGGCCTTTGTTTGGTTACCGGCTGTTCGCTTGAGAGCTTCGACGACGTAGGTCTTCTCGAGATTGTCGAGGTGCGTCGTGAGGTTTATCCCCTCGTCCGGAAAATCGAATTCCGCGTTGATGCGCGCCGGGTTGTAGTTGGTGATGTGATCGGGAAGCCGTTCGGGCTGGATCTCGTCCCCACGTTCCAGCGCGACGGCGCGTTCGATCGTGTGTTCGAGTTCGCGGACGTTTCCGTGCCAAGCGTAGTTTTCGAGCAGGACCATTGCTTTCGGCGCGATCGAGAGATTTCGGCCCGCCTGATCGCAGAACTTGCCGATGAAATGCCGGACGAGTTCCGGAATATCCTGTTTCCGTTCGCGAAGCGGTGGAAGACTTATCGGGATCACGGAGATGCGGTAGAAAAGGTCTTCACGGAAAGTGCCGTCGCTCGTCATCTTCTTCAGGTCGCGGTTCGTCGCGGCGATGACGCGGGCATCGACCGCAAGTTCCTCGTGCGCGCCGACCGGCCGAACGCGACGCTCTTGAAGCACGCGCAGCAACTTGACCTGCATCGCCGGCGACATCTCGCCGATCTCGTCCAGAAAGATGGTCCCGCGGTGCGCCGCTTCAAAAAGTCCCTTGCGGTTCGTATTCGCTCCGGTGAACGATCCCTTGACGTAACCGAAGAGTTCGGATTCAAGCAAAGTTTCGGTGAACGCTCCGCAGTTGATCGAAACGAACGGCTTTTCCGCGCGCGGACTGAGATCGTGGATCGCGCGCGCGACGAGTTCCTTTCCGGTTCCGCTTTCGCCGG
>CAZARD010000209.1:0-2671 GCA_964487505.1 uncultured Blastocatellaceae bacterium
GATCTATTGGAAATCCCACACCAGGCTCGGCCGCGCCTTCGCCTGGCGCTATCGACGCGACGCGTACTCCGCACGCTAACCGAGGTTTTGTCGAATCGATCGGACGTCCCGCGAAAAATCGGGGGGTTCGTTTCGACAACGCCGATCTCGGCAATTGTCAGGCAATGAGATCAGGGCTTCAATAAGCAGACGTCAAACGCTTAGGGCAGCATTGATTCAAAATCGAAAATCCAAAATCCGACAGCCTCTTGCTTCCCGGATCAGATGCCTTCGCGCCACGCCTTGCCCAGTTCGTTGAGTTCGTCAAGCGATTTCTGAACTTCATCGCGTTTGGCTTCGAGATCGTCGTCGGTTCCGACCCAGATCGGCTCGCCGTAGAGGACGCGGACGCGGCTGAAGAGTTTCGGGATGCGATGTCCGTCCCAACTCGGCACGCGGCGGAAACGAGTCGATTCAAAGGCCACGGGAACGATCGGGTTGCCGGTCTTCTTCGAAAGTGTGCACACACCCGACTGGGCGACGTTTCGCGGCCCCTTCGGCCCATCGACCGTGAGGAGCGTCGCGAAACCCGCCCGGACCGCATTCTTTAGTTGGATCAGCGCGCGTTGTCCGCCGCGCGTCGTCGATCCGCGGACGATGCCGAAGCCGAGCCGCATCATGCAGCGCGAGATGTATTCGCCGTCGAAACTGCGCGACGCCATGGCGACGATCCGGCGGTGCCGCCAGATGTATGATCCGGTGAAGATATGTTCGTGCCAGACGGCGAAGATCGGGGCGCGGCCTTCGCCGGCAAGCGTCCGGACCGATTCGGGCGGCGAATCGTCGGACCTGCACGCGAAACCGACGACGTAGATCGCGGCCGTAAAGACAAGATCGGCCAGGCGGATCATCAGCCGTTCGCGCGCGGTGTAGGCGCTGAGATCCGCAAACTCGAAAAATTGTCCGGAGTTTCGGGCCATCCAATGAAAAATCCTCGACCGTCGGGTTTAAGATTGCAACAAAAAAGGCTATTCTAGCGTAATTCCGGACCGAAGGCTCCGTCTAGCCCGCAAAATGATGCAGAGAAAGATCTTAATTGTTGACGATCACGACGATTTGGCGACCCTGCTGCATCAAAAGTTCACTGAGATAGGCCACTCCGTCACGAAGGTCACGGACCGCGATGAAGCGGTGGCGCTCGTCGAGAAGGAGAAATTCAACCTTATCATTTCGGACCTCGACGGCGACGTTGCGGCGGGTTCGCCGGGCGAACGAAGCCCGATCAAGGCATTCAAGCTGTCGGTCAATGATTTCACCTCGTCCGGATGCTCCGAGGACGAGCTCAAACGCTGCATTGAAATGACGCTCGAATGCAAGGCCGAATGCGTCGACAACCGCAAGGCGATTGAGGCGATCCACGAGAAGATCGAGTTCGAGGTTCCGAGCCTGATCTCGCTGATGCACGACATTTTGAACTATCTGATGCGGCGGGTCGAAAAGTTGGGTGTCGTCAATCCCGAGACCTCGAATCTTTTCATCGCGCTCGACGAAGCGTTCGTCAATGCCGTCAAACACGGCAACAAGTTCGATTCGGCGAAGCTCGTCCGCATCACGGCCGACGTTTCGCCCGACGAGGCCCGGTTCACGATCGAGGACGAGGGCGACGGATTCAACGTCAGCGAGATCCCTGACCCGCTCGATCCCGACAATCTTTTCAAAACATCCGGCCGCGGCGTGCTGTTCATCTACAACATAATGGACGAGGTTTCCTACAACGAGCGCGGCAACCGCCTGACGATGGTCAAGAGGTCGGAGACGCACAGCGGCGACGTGCCCGGAAACTGATTCTCGAATGAGATCTCTACGAACCGTACTAGCTTGCGCACTCATCAACCTGTCACTCTCGGCGTCTTTTGCGCTTGCACAAGATTCGGCCTCGACGATCAGAGTTTCGGTCGTAAGGGGAGCGTTCCGCGTTTCCGGAACGGTGGCGAACGAAACCGAACGGGAAGCGGCCGTCGGCCTTGTCAAAGGGCATCTCGGTCCGGCGGCGGCAATCCAAGTTAACGTTGGGCGGTACATCCGGTCTTTCGAGCGAAACTGGACAGTGTCGACGATGAAACTCCCCGAGATCTCGGAAAGTTCGCGCGACGGTTCAAGTCGTTCCAGTTCGGGTGGTCAAACGATGAGTTGATTTCGGAAGCGATGTCGATGGCGAAGATCAGCGGGATACCGATAACGTTGGTCGCACGCGAAGGAAAGCTTCTGACGGTCATGCGCGGAGCCGGATTCGGGATGCGGCCGGGATTTGAATCGTTGGTTGAACGGGAGTATCCGAGGAAGTAGTTTCGTGAATTTCGGCAAGGGCTTCACGATCTGGGCTGAGGAGAGTCCCAGCTTATCGGGCAAATGAAAGTCACAATCGCACAGATCAACACCACGAACGGCGATATCGCCGGGAACGTCTCGAAGATCATCGGGGCCATCGGCAAGGCGAAGGCCGACGGTTCGGAACTCGTCGTCTTTCCGGAGGTCGCGATCCACGGTTACACGTCGCAGGACTGGTTTCAGGACCGTGACATCATCGACCACTCACTCGATGCTTTGAGAACGGTAATTGAAGCCACAAAAGGGATCACGGCGATCGTCGGAACGATCAGGCCGAACGACAGCGCGGACGGACGGCGGCTTT
>CAZARD010000210.1:0-2646 GCA_964487505.1 uncultured Blastocatellaceae bacterium
GCGAGAAATCTTGGGGGTTCGTTTCGAAAACGTCGATTTCGGCAATCGTCAGGCACTTAGATCAAGGCTTCAAGAAGCAGTCGGCAACGTTTACGACGGAGTTGATTGGGAATTAGAAAAATTTCGGGAATCTCCATACAATAAGACACTAATGACGATTGACGAACAACTGGAATTTCTCTCGAAAGGCACCGTCGATGTGATACGGAAGGAAGATCTTCGCGCGAAGCTTGAACACTCGGTGAAGACCGGCAAACCGTTGCGGATCAAGCTCGGGGCCGATCCGACCGCGCCCGACATCCATATCGGCCACACGGTCGTGATCAGAAAACTGCGCCAGTTTCAGGAACTCGGCCATACGGCGATCTTCCTGATCGGCGATTTCACCGGTATGATCGGCGATCCGTCGGGCAAGAACGTGACGCGGCCGCCACTCACGCGCGAAGAGGTGAACGCCAACGCCGAAACCTACAAGACCCAGATCTTCAAACTACTCGATCCGGACAAGACCGAGATCCGTTTCAATTCGGAATGGATGGACAAATTCGACGCCGCGGCCTTCGTCCGGCTGTGTTCGCACGTGACCGTCAAGCAGATCCTCGAACGCGATGATTTCGAGAAGCGTCTGCGCGAAGAGCGGCCGATCTCGCTCCACGAACTTCTCTATCCGCTGACGCAGGGCTACGATTCGGTCGCGCTCGGTGCCGATGTCGAACTCGGCGGAACCGATCAGAAGTTCAACCTGATGGTCGGGCGCAATCTGCAGCGCGAATACTCGCAGGAGCCGCAGGTCATTATGACGACGCCTTTGCTTGAAGGGCTCGACGGCGCCAACAAGATGTCGAAATCGCTGAACAACTACATCGGCATCGACGAGCCGCCGAACGAGATATTCGGCAAAGTGATGTCGATTTCCGATGAGCTTATGTGGCGGTACTTCGAACTTCTGACCGACCGCACACCGGCCGAGCTTGAACGTATGAAAGCGAGCGGGGAGAACCCGCGCAATTTCAAGGTCGAGCTTGCGAAATCGATCATCGCCGATTTTCACACGCAAGCGGACGCACGCGCGGCCGAGGACGAATTCAACCGCCGCTTCGTGCAAAAGGAAATTCCCGACGAGATCGAGACCGTCGAGATCGCGCAAGGCAGCTACAACCTCGCGGAGTTGATGACCCAAACCGGACTCGCCGCGTCGAAAAAGGAAGCGAAGCGTCTGATCGAACAGGGCGGAGTAAAACTCGGCGGCGAGAAGGTCGGAAACGCTTCGGCCGAGATCGAGATCGCCGGTGAAACCGTGATTCAGGTCGGCAAACGCAGGTTTTTGAGATTCGTTGAAAAATGTTCTTGATGCGCGTCGAAGCCCGCGGACGAAAATTCCGATGCGGGGCGATTATCCGACCTTAGCCGTGGGTTTCAACCCACGGGACCGGGGATCTTTCGATCTCGTCGCGTCAGCGACGATTGACTCAGCCGAATTCAGTCGTCGCTGACGCGAGGCGGACGCGAATCGCAGCGGCCCGTGGGTTGAAACCCACGGCACCGCTGACGCCGCGGAACCCTGAATACTGAATCCTGAATCTGGGAATCGGAAAATCCGGAAATCGAATTCGGAATTCAAAATTCGAAGATCGAATCTCGAAATCGATCGCGGAGTGGACCGATAAAAACAGTGACCGAGTTCATCGAAAACGAAGAGACACTGATCATCGAAACGCCCGAGCGCGTGCCTTTGGCGTTCGCGCTGGCGTCGATCGGAAACCGTTTCCTCGCGGTGCTGATCGATCACGTGATCCAGTATTTCCTCGTGTTCGTAACGGTTTGGGCGTTTCTCGCCTGGTCCGGCACCGGTCTCGAACAGCTTGATCGCGAACCTTCGGAACTCGTGCGCGAGATGTCGAAATGGACGATCGCGATCATGATCATTATCGTCTTCGCGCTCTTCGCCGGCTATTTCATCATCTTTGAATGGCTGTGGAACGGGCAGACTCCCGGCAAACGCCTGATGAAGCTCCGCGTCATCCGCGAAGACGGCCGGCCGATAACTCTTTGGGAAGCGATCGCGCGGAATCTGCTCCGCATCTTCGACTCGTTCCCGTCGATCATCGTCGTGCCCTTCTACTCGATCGGCCTCATCTCTATCTTCGCGAGCAGTCGCGATCAGCGGATCGGGGATCTGTTCGCCGGCACGGTCGTCATTCGCGAACGCTCGGACGAGGCGCCGACATTTGAAGAGACGTTCTCGAACCGAATCAGCGACGCCGCTTTCCGTCGCGTGCAGAAAAAGGTCGAGTTTCAGACCGACATCCGGAGCGTGACGCACGATGAGATCGAGGTTGTCGAGGCTTTCCTGCGGCGGCGTTGGGATCTGAGCGATCGGCAGCGCCTCTGGATGGCCTGGCGGGTCGCCTTGCCGATAATGTACAAACTCAAGCCCCGGTACGAACTTGAGAACTTCACCTACGAAGGCTTTCTCGAAGAACTTCTGGAACGCTTTCACGCGCGGCAGAAATATCTCAACTGACGCGGCCGAATCGATTTTGCCGACCTGCGGCAACTGTGCTATCTTCCCTGTTTAGTCCCGCACAGGCAATGCAGAAAAAGAGAATTTTGGTAACGGGCGGCGCCGGATTTATCGGATCGCAT
>CAZARD010000211.1:0-2615 GCA_964487505.1 uncultured Blastocatellaceae bacterium
ACGTGAACGCGCGGTTGCCGCCGTCGCTCGAACGCAGGTACCACCACTGACCCGGGGCCGGCCGGAAGATCGAGATGTCGGTCTTCGCGTCGCCGTCGAAATCGAACGGCGCCTTGACCGCCGGCGCCAACGATCCTTTTGCCAACTCGCCGACGAACGAGATGCCCAGTTTCGTGAACTTCAACGCGTGATTGGCGTTGTTCGCCGACTTGTCGATCGTGTCGTTGGCGGAATGTATGAACGGATTATCCTCAGTTATTCCTGAGGCAAACCGGGCCTCGAACGGCATCGAGGTCGGGTAACTCCGATTGAACCAAGACGCATGATCCGAACAAGCGTAACCGCATCTGCCGTTGGCCGCGTCGTTCGTGAAAGTCAGGCTGGGCTGGTACGTCGTGATCAGATTCCCGACAAACTGGTTCTGGGCCGCGTTCGTGTAATCATTGATCAGCACGATGTCCACGGCCGAGCCCTTGTAGTTCGTCATATCGAGTTGCATCACGCCGACGACATTCTTGTTCTGATTGCGATAATCGAGCGCGATCGCCGCCGATCCGCGGAGTCCGACCTCTTCGGCGGCATACGCCATGAACTGCACGGTCCGCGCAGGCTTGAAGCCGCTCGCCATCAGAACGCGGATCGTTTCGGTGATCGACGCGATGCCCGAAGCATCGTCGTCCGCGCCGGGAGCGCTCAGCGTTTGGCCGCCCGAATTGATCGAATCCTGATGGCCGCCGATGACGACGATCTCGCTCGGATAGGTCGTTCCGGTGATCGTCATTATTACGGAAGGCTGCGGCGACGTGGCCGTCGGGTGAATGTAGTTCTCGACCGTCACGTCGGATCGGCCGTTCGCAAGCGCGGTCCATTTGTTCTTGATCCAGTTCGCCGAATCGAGACCGCTCGGTTGATTGTAACGGCGGTTCGGAAACGCCGCGAGATCGATTATCACCTGCCGGGTCTGCGCTTCGCTTGCGAGCGCGAGCATCGGATTGACGTTCGCCTGGTTGTCGATCGTGTAGTCGACAAATCTCTGGTTGGCATCGACCTCCAGTAGGGCCAGAAGCGAATCGATGGCCTCTTCACGGGTCTGATGCGCGAAAAAGCCCGAGCATTTCACGAATTCCTCGTGCATCGCGCGCGACAACTCCTCCAACTGCGACTCTTCAAGCCGCACCAGCGCGATGCCGCCGATCGAGGCCTCGATCGGCACCGATTTCAGCCGACCGGGATCGTCCGTCAGTTTTCCGCGGATCGTCTCGAACTCATCCTGATCGACGGTGATCCAGTGATCGCCGCCGGCCGCGTATGAACCCATTGCGTAGAAAAAAGAAAGAACGGTCGCGAACGCGATGAACGCGGCGACAAGGTGGAAACGCTTGAATTTCGACATAATGATAATGATTTCCGGAGCTTGCGGGGACTCCCAGAAGCGAAACGACGATTGGATTTCGCGCGAAAACATTCGCGCCGACTAGTTAAAATTTACGCCGATTCGGGCCGATTTGCAATCGTTTCCGGGGGAAACGCTATGCGACCGATTTCCACCGTACGCCCTCTTTCGTGTCTTCGAGAACGATGCCGCGCGCCAGCAATTGGTCGCGGATCTCGTCAGATCGGGCGAAGTTTCGGTTGCGCCTCGCTTCCTGGCGTTCCTCGATGAGTTTCTCTATCTCTTCATCGAGCATTCCGGCCTCTTCCTTGCCGAAGACGCCGAGAACGGAATCGAATTTCGCGATCGCGTCGAGAACCGCGGCGCGGTCGGCCGACAGAAGCGTTCCGGCCGCGAGATGCGAGTTGATCTCACGCACGATATTATGGATCGACGCGAGCGCGACCGACGTGTTGAGGTCGTCGTCCATCGCGGATTCGAAATCGGCAAGAGCCTTCGCGACCACGGCAGCAACCTTCTCGTCCGATCCGTCGGCCGTCTTCGCCTCTTTGACGAGACGCCGGAACTGGCGAAGGCGCTCGGTCGTGGTCTCGGCTCCCTTCAGTCCCTCGAACGTGAAGTTAAGCTGTTTGCCGTAAGGCACGGAGATCAGCAGATAACGGATCGCGAGCGGCGAGAATCCGCGTCCGAGTATGTCGCGCAACGTATAGTCGTTGCCCAGCGACTTGGCCATTTTTTCATTGTCGATCTTCAGGAACTCGCCGTGGAGCCAGTATTTTGCGAACAGCTTTCCGGTCGCGCCTTCCGATTGCGCGATCTCGTTCTCGTGATGGGGAAACTGAAGATCGACGCCTCCGGCGTGTATGTCGAAGGTCTCGCCGAGATACTTCATCGACATCGCGGAGCATTCGATATGCCAGCCGGGGCGGCCGTATCCGAATGGGGCGTCCCAGCCGGCCGGGTCGTCGCGGTCGACGAGCTTCCACAGCGCAAAGTCGCGCGCGTCCTCTTTTTCGTATTTGTCGGTGTCGACGCGGCCCGAGCCGCCCGCTTCGTTGCCCGAGAAACTGATCTTCGAGAGCTTTCCGTATTCGGGAAAAGCCGAGATCCGGAAATAGATCGACCCTTCCGACTCGTACGCCCGGCCGTTGGCGAGCAGCGTCGAAATGATGTCGATCATCTCGGCGATATGCTCGGTCGCGCGCGGCGCGATGTCCGGGCG
>CAZARD010000212.1:0-2315 GCA_964487505.1 uncultured Blastocatellaceae bacterium
CACGCCGTCGGCGCTCGCCAGCGAAACCGTCAATCCGTTGCCGGCGCTGCCGGTGGCGATGGTCTTGCCTTCCGGAACCGATCCGGAACACGCGCCGAGAAATACGCAAAGTGCGGCGACGATGATTGTCCTGTACATCTAAGTCAAATACTTGCCGTAATCAAACGGCAAAGGCCGAAAAGCGTTGATGAATAAGACGATACGTAGATCGCCTTCCAGGTCCGGTCTTCGGATCGGACCTCTAAAACGCACTTCGGCTGACTTAGATCAGAAATGAATGATTAAAGAGATAAAGGTTGGGTGGCCGGGAATACAGCGATGGAAATTCGAGCGCCGCCGGGGAACGGTGCGCGACCCCGCGCCGGACGATCCGGGGAAGAAACTCGAAACGGTGCGCGATCGCCTCGGTCATCGCCGGCATCTTGAACGACGCGTCGTTCTGGATCCGGTTCGGACGCTCACCCACCGGAAGTCCGCAAACCGCATCGCAGCAGGTTGTTCGCGACATTGCGTCGCCCTTCGCCGCGTTCTTCTTCTGGCAGCACTTCATCCGCGGCGCGCCGTTGTCAAAACAGCCGCAAACACCGGCCCAGACCTGACCGCCGAGAATGAATATGAAGAGCAGTGCGCCGAGCCGCTTCCACATAAGACATCACCAGAATAGGAGCCGAGCCGCGCAATGTCAAGAAATTAGTCAATCTTCGCAACTGTCAAGATGCGTGGGGAATACCACGATTCGAGAATTTCGGATTTCCGGCCGATGCCCCATTGCCGACGATCGGTCGACTATTACCATCAGTTACGCCGGGCTTCGTACAACCGAGCTTCCGGAACCCGACATCGTTCACGACGATCTGGAACTCCGTTCCGCTCCAGAAACCGCTTGATACCAAATCCGTTCGGTAGTGAGACTATTGAAACAGTCGCGATCGCCGGGTTATGAACCAGAAAACCGCTGCTAGCGCTACGATCGAAACGCTGATGATCGCCGCCTCTTCAAAATAGCCGCCGTCAGGAGGCGGCTCAGTCGTTGTGCGGCCTGCTTTCGACGTTGACAGGAGCCTCAGTTCAGCCTTCTCGATCATTTCCGTTGTTCGTTCGATAGCTTCGTTGACCACCAGCTTTCGGGCCACAGATCCCAGCGGGCCGGCAATGGCGTCAGTTCGCGAAAAATCGGAAAACACGAGATATGACGACGCCTCGGCGACAGGGAGCAGATACGCGATCGAGATCGACGCGTCGAGGTATCGTGAACCATAGAACTGCTTGTTGACCACGATCTGCGCGCCGCTCTTCGAGGAATAGGCGACCGTATGCGTCAGAACGATCGCCGGGTTGAGTCCAAAATCCAGTTGCGACCATCGGAGTTCGTTCCGCACACCGGCGAGTTCGGACTCCGGAAATCGCTGGAGATAGTCGCGGAGTTCGGGGGACGCTTCGCCAAGGAATAAAGATTCGTTGAGGGCCCTCGTCAAGGCCGCGCCGACATCGAGCGGTTCCTTTCGATTGCCGTACGGACGCAATCCGCGATCGCCCTCCGCCCAGTACGTCGTCGCACGTTCGAACACAGCGTCCAAGAATTTCGACTTCAGCTTACTCGGTTCGATTTCCTGCAATGTCCGGATCGTTTCGACCGAGAGGTTGAGGTCGCAGTTTCCGGGCCGGCAATTTGCAAGTTCTTTCAAATCCCTCTCATCGACCCGGACCTCGACGAGATCGCCGATCACGGGCGGCATACTGAGATCGCCACCCGACGCGACAGACTTGCTCGATTTTTGATCGAGGCTTTGGCGGAATCCGGCCAGATCCGTCATTTTCACATTGTCGATCCGAACAACGCCAATGATCGCGATATCCTGCTTGCTGCCCGCCCCAATGACCTTTACTACAACGTCCCCGCCATCGGCCCTGTCGACCTCTGCGTCGGTAAATCCAGCTTGGTCGACAAGGATCCTGCGAACCGATTCCGCGGTCAACTGGGCCGCCGAGGCAATGGCTGACAAGAGAACAACGAAGCCCGCGAGCAAGATCCGCCCCATGATCAGATTATACCGCTCTTGGCGCCTGAGACGTGAAGATCGACGATTCGGCTTTCAACGATCCGAAGGCGCTCCCGAGCTCACGGCGGGTGTCGCCGTCCGCGTCGCCGTGGTAATCTAAAAGTAGAAATTCTAATAAGGTCAGGAGGGATCATATGGAATCAACATCCGTATCCTTCGGCATCCTCAGCAAGGAGCGAACGATCGCTTCCCCGTCGTTTAACCGATGGCTCGTCCCGCCCGCCGCGCTCTGCATTCATCTCTGTATCGGAATGG
>CAZARD010000213.1:0-2304 GCA_964487505.1 uncultured Blastocatellaceae bacterium
CACTTTGCACTTTGCACTTTGCACTTTGCACTTTGCACTTTGCACTTTGCACTCTTTCGCACTATGCACTCTTTCGCACTTTGACTATTCACGGGATCAGTTGCGAAACGAACCGGCCGACGCGCTCGACGTGGTCGGTCGCCGTGTCCCTGCCGATCTCGGCGACGATCGCCGAGCCGACGACGGCGGCATCGGCGTACCGCCACGTTTCCCGGACTTGCGCGGCGGTCGATATCCCGAAACCGACGGCGATCGGAAGATCTGTGAATTGTCGCAAGCGCGCGACCAGTGTTTCGGCGTCGCCGCTCGTCGCATCGCGGGCGCCCGTCACGCCGGCGCGGGAAACGGCATAGACAAACCCGCTTGCCGCATCGCATATCTTCTTCAGACGTTGATCGCTCGACGTTGGGGCGGCGAGCATTATCAGCGAAAGTCCGCGGCGGTCGAGGATCGCGCGGAATTCGGCTGACTCCTCCGGAACAAGGTCCGTGACGAGCAGTCCGTCGACGCCCGCGTCCCTTGCCTCATCGGCGAAGCGTTCGAGGCCGAACTGCAGAATCGGGTTGAAATAGCTGAAAAGAATGAGCGGGGTCTCGAGCCCTTCAGCGCGGGCTTCCGCGACGACCGCAAGGATCGCGCCGATCGTGACCGGATTCCTGAGCGCACGCTCGGACGCCGCCTGGATCGTCACTCCGTCTGCAACCGGATCCGAAAAAGGCACTCCAAGTTCGATGATGTCCGCGCCGCGCCGCCCGAGTTCCCTGATCAGTTCCTTTGATGTCGCGAGGTCGGGATCGCCGGCGACGATGAACGGAACAAGCCCGCCCCGCCCTTCGCGCTTCAATTCTTCAAATCGGGATCGAATTCTGTAGGCCATAGCTCTCCAAAAAATGCGGAAGCCTGATGCGGAACCCCGCACGCAGTAAGGGGGCCCGATCGCGGAAGCGATCGCCTGTCGATCGCTGCGAATGCGGAATCTACTGCCATCATTCAGGATTCCGAACGCGGTTCCGGGCACGTTAATCTAAAATCCCGCATCGTCTCCCGCCCGCATACCGCTCGCGCTGCGAGCGGGCCCCCTTACTTCGTGCGGGGTTCCGCATTCGGCAATCAAAAATCCAAAATCCCCCTGACCTGGCTGACGTCCTTGTCGCCGCGGCCGGAGAGGTTGACGATCATCGATTCGGTTGGTCGCATTGCCGGAGCCGACTTCAGCACCTGCGCGATCGCGTGCGAGCTTTCGAGCGCCGGGATTATGCCTTCCGTCCGCGACAGGATCTGGAACGCTTCGAGCGCCTCTTCATCGGACGCGGACACGTATTCGACACGTCCGAGATCATGCAGGAACGCGTGCTCGGGACCGATCGATGCATAATCGAGCCCGGCAGAGACAGAATGCGTCAGCGCGATCTGCCCGTTCGGGTCCTGGAGCAAATAGCTTTTGGTCCCCTGAAGCACGCCGACGCGGCCGCCGTCCATAAACCGCGCCGCGTGTTCGCCGAGGCCCGGTCCGCGGCCGCCGGCTTCGACGCCGACCATCCGCACGGTTCCGTCGTTCAGAAACGGATGGAAAAGCCCGATCGAGTTCGAGCCGCCGCCGACGCAGGCGATAAGCAAATCAGGCAACGCGCCGGTCTGTTCGAGGATCTGCCCGCGCGCCTCGCGGCCGATCACCGACTGAAAATCACGGACCATCAGCGGATACGGATGCGGCCCGAGCGCCGATCCGAGCAAGTAGTACGTCGTTTCGACATTCGTCACCCAGTCGCGTAGCGCTTCATTGATCGCGTCTTTCAGCGTTTTTGAACCGGAATCGACGCCGCGCACCTCGGCTCCGAGAAGCTGCATCCGAAAAACGTTCAGTTCCTGCCGGCGCATATCCTCAGTGCCCATGTAAACGACGCACTCGAGCCCGAAAAGCGCGCACACGGTCGCGGTCGCGACGCCGTGCTGGCCCGCTCCGGTTTCCGCGATGACGCGCTTTTTGCCCATACGCCGCGCGAGCAGGACCTGTCCGATGGCGTTGTTGATCTTGTGCGATCCGGTGTGCCCAAGATCCTCGCGCTTGAGATAGATCTGCGCGCCGCCGAGAATCTCCGACAACCGCCGCGCGTGAAACAGCGGCGTCGGCCGGCCCGAAAAATCCTTCAGCAGTTCCTCAAATTCGACCCGGAAACCGGCGTCGTCGCGGACCGTGAAATAAGCATCGGTCAATTCCTCAAGCGGGGACATCAGCGTCTCGGGCACGAACCGCCCGCCAAATTGTCCCCAATAGCCCCGTTCGTCAGGCTGAAATTCTGGCAT
>CAZARD010000214.1:0-2223 GCA_964487505.1 uncultured Blastocatellaceae bacterium
AAATGCGATGCAGAACCCCGCACGAAGTAAGGGGGCCCGATCGCGGGAGCGATCGCCGTGGGGCGACCGACCGACGGCGCCGGAGGAACGGGTCATTTGGGATGTCGGACGTGGGAATGCGGATTTTGGATGGCGAGCGATCACCGAAATCCCAGATCCGAAATCCCAGATCCCAAATGCGATGCAGAACCCCGCACGAAGTAAGGGGGCCCGATCGCGGGAGCGATCGAACCGTCATCGATCGAGAATCCAGAAACGTTGGTTACCAAGAAACCGAGCGAACTTCGAAGACGGCTCGCGCTGCGAGCCGGCCCCCTTACTTCGTGCGGGGTTCCGCATTGGGCTAACGCGGTCAATCCGACTATAATCTATTCAAACTTATTCATATCAAACACAAATTTAAGGAGAATTGATGTCCAACAGAATCGCGGTCATAGAAACGAACAAGGGAACGATCAAATTCGAACTTCTAGAACAGGATGCGCCGAAAACGACGGAAAATTTCCGTCTTCTCGCCGGCAAAAACTATTACGACGGTGTCATTTTCCACCGCGTCATCAAGAATTTCATGATCCAGGGCGGTGACCCGCTCGGTGAAGGATACGGGGGCGAATCCGCTTGGGGCGGCAAATTCGACGACGAGATCAACCGTTCGTCGGCGCTCTACGCTGGCCCGTACGAACGCGGAACCGTCGCGATGGCGAACGCCGGGCCGAACACAAACGGCTCGCAGTTCTTCATCATGCACATTGATTACCCTCTGCCGCCGAGCTACACGAAATTCGGCAAGGTCATCGAAGGCCAGGAGGTGGTCAACGCCATCGCCGAGGTCGGGACCGACCACCGCGACAAGCCCGTAACGCCGGTCGTGATGGAGAAAGTCTACATAATTGAGGGATAGGATCCCGCATTTCGGATTTTGGATTTCGGATTTTGGGCTTGTCAGCCCATCGAGCGCCAATCGCTTCCGGAACCGGAACTCCGGGAATCCAAAATCCAAAATCAAAAATCCGAAATCGAACGGTGCGTTGCGTAGTTCAGCGCGTTTCACGCGCGAAGGTCAGTGTCGGCGGTGAGGTCACGGGCGAGATCGGCCGAGGGATATTGCTTCTTCTCGGCGTTTCGCGGAGGGACACCGAATCCGAAGCGCGTTCGATGCTCGAGAAGGTGCTCAATCTGAGGATCTTCGAAGACGCGGAGGGCCGTATGAATCTGTCGTTGCTCGACGTCGGCGGCGAGTTGCTGGTCGTTTCACAGTTCACGCTTTACGGCGACGCGCGAAAGGGCCGGCGGCCCTCCTACATCGACGCGGCCGGCCCGGACGAGGCGAACCGGCTTTACGAGTTCTTCGTCGCCGAGTCCGGAAAGCAGATCGGCAACGTCGGGACCGGACGATTCCAAGCGATGATGGACGTCGAACTCGTCAACGATGGCCCTGTGACGATCCTTCTCGATAGCGAGCGCGCGTTTTGACGCGGCTAGGAACCCGAACAAAGCTCGGGGTAATATGCGAAATATGTTGAAAACACTTTTACTTGTTCTGGCCGTCACCGCGACGGCATTGCTCGCCGGATGCAATGACAAGCCGGCCAACAGTGCGGCGAACAAGAAGCCGGCGACGAATTCGGCGGAGCCGGATTACAAAAAAGGCGTGACCCCGGTCGCGGATCCGGAGATCGCCGTTTTCGAAATGGAACAGCCCGCGTATGGGACGATCAAGATCGAGCTTTATTCGAACGCCGCGCCGCAGATGGTCGCGCGCTTCAAGGAATTGATCAAGGAAGGCTATTACGACGGGATCATCTTCCACCGCGTGAACGACACCGTGATCCAGGCCGGAAACTCGGATACCAAGCCGGGCAAGCAAGCGCAACCCGGAAAAGAGGGTGATTCCGGCAAGCCTAACGTGCCCGCCGAGTTCACCGACATTCCGTACGACACCGGAATCGTCGGAGCCGCACGGCTCGGCAACGACATCAATTCGGCGAACGCGCAGTTCTTCATAATGCTCAAGCGCGAGGCCTTTTTCGACAAGAAGTACACGGTCTTCGGCAAGGTCATCGAGGGAATGAACAACGTCCGCACGATCTCGGGCGTACCGCGTGACGGAGAACGGCCCTCGGAACCGGTGCGCATCAAGAAGGCGACGATTCAGGCCAGGTGAACGATCGGCAGACCGCGCATCGCACGCTTTCGGACGTTCCGACAAATCACGATGCGCGG
>CAZARD010000215.1:0-2095 GCA_964487505.1 uncultured Blastocatellaceae bacterium
GTCGAATTCCGGGAAATGAGCGGCATTGCGATCTTTGCGCGCTTTGCGCGGAAAATCGGGCACACGCAAAGAACGCAAAGAACGCTGAGGATAAACGCACGCCGAACTCGGTCGAATTCCGGGAAATGAGCGGCATTGCGATCTTTGCGTGCCTTGCGCGGAAAACCGGACCCGCGCAAAGGACGCAAAGAATGCTCAAAGACTGAACTCGGTCGTCTCCAGATATTGCTTTAGGAACGAAAGGAAACGCTCGGCGTCCGCGCCATCGACGATTCTGTGATCGTATGTCAGCGCGAAATATGCCATCTGCCTGATCGCGATGTAATCGTCGCCGTCCGGGGTGGTCAAGACCTTCGCCCTTTTCTCGATCGTCCCGACACAAAGGATCGCAACCTGCGGCTGGTTGATGATCGGCGTTCCGTAGAGCCCGCCGAAGACGCCCGGATTTGTGATCGTGAACGTCCCGCCCTGAACCTCGTCGGGCATCAGTTTCTTCGTGCGCGCGCGATCGGCGAGATCGTTCGCGGTCACAGCAAGACCCGAAAGCGAAAGCGTGTCGGCCTTCTTGATGACCGGAACGATCAGCCCCCAGTCGAGCGCGACCGCCATCCCGAGATTGACATCGGCCTTGTAGACAATGCTGTCGTCGGCGACCTGCGCGTTGACGACCGGGAATTTCCGGAGCGCCTGCGTCACTGCCTGGAAGATGAACGGCATGTACGTCAGCTTCGTTCCGAAACGCTCCTGGAAGACCGACTTGTTCCGCTCGCGGAATTTCGCGACGTTCGTCATATCGATCTCATAGACGCTCGTCACATGCGCCGAGGTCCGCTTCGAGAACGTCATGTGCTCCGCGATCTTTTTACGCATCACAGACATCGGTTCGACGCGATCGCCGACGGAAACGGGGACCGGAGCCACCGCTTTGGAACGCGTTTCGCCCGCCGTCTCCGGCACCGCTGCAGCCGTCGCTTTTCCGACTAGCAGGTCCTGCGGTCGGAGTGCGGCGCCGGTTTCGATGAAGTTCAGGATGTCCTTTTTTGTGACGCGTCCCGACAGACCGCTTCCCGGAATCCGGGTGATGTCGATGCCGTGCTGGCGAGCGATGTTCCGGACAAGCGGAGAAGATTTTGTACGGCGAAGGTCCTCGACGCTGCCGGCTGCAGCCACGGCGGCAAAGGATTTCGGCATTTCGACGGGCTTCGGAGGCTCGGCCGCGACAGGTGCGACCGGGGTCTCGGGAGCTTTCGGAACTTCAGCGACCGGCGCGGGCCGTGCGCCGAGCGACGATCCGACAAGCGCCAGAACCGCTCCGACCTCGACGGTTTCGCCCTCGCCGACCCTGATTTCGAGAAGTTTCCCGGCGACCGGGGAAGGGACCTCGGCATCGACCTTGTCGGTCGAAATCTCAAGCAGCGGCTCGTCTTTCTCAACATCGTCGCCAACCGACTTAAGCCATTTCGAAACGGTGCCTTCGGTGATCGACTCGCCCATTTGAGGCATCACTACCGATTCGGACGAACCGGAATTGTCGCCGATGGCAGATTCCTGAGCGGCGGTCTCGACCATCGCAACCGGAGCCGCCGGTTCGATCACCGCGGCCGGGGCCGACGATTCGACAACAGGTGCGGCCGGAGCGGCTGACGCGACCGCGCCTTCTTCCCCGATCACGGCGACTACGGTTCCGACCTCGACCGTCTCGCCTTCCTGAGCGCGGATCTCAAGCAAAACGCCCGCGCCGGGCGCCGGAACTTCGGCATCGACCTTGTCGGTCGAGATCTCGAGGATCGGCTCATCCTTCTCGATCGCGTCGCCGACGGCCTTCAGCCATTTCGAGACGGTCCCTTCGGTGATAGATTCGCCCATCTGGGGCATCACAACTTCAACGCTCATAAGTGCTTCCTGATGAAATTTCCCAAATGACAAGGATACAAAAAAACGGGCCGGAAAAGCCAATGGAGGGATCTTGGATTTGGGATTTGGGATTTCGGATTTTGGATTTGGGATTTGGGGTTGCGTCGATTCGTAGGAGTTGCGCGCTCACGCCTGACCGCGAGTCAGCGCTCGGGCGTCCTTGTCGTTTCGATTTCCGATT
>CAZARD010000216.1:0-2034 GCA_964487505.1 uncultured Blastocatellaceae bacterium
CGATTGCCGATGGATCAGCGGACGGCTTTTGACACGGCCTCGGTAGCGACCGGCAAACAGAATCAAGGAGATCGCCGAAAGCGAGACGATGGTCAATGGACTCCGCGCCGCCGAAGATCTGGGCGCTTCACCAAGTTCCCACACATCTGATCCCGTTCGGCTACCTGTTGCGAAAAGAGTCGTAAAACCCCGCCTCACGGCTTACTTAACAATAATCATTGTTTATACTTGAATTAAGGCAACGCATACGCACGCTTGGAGGGCTGGATCAAGGGGCGTTGACGGCACGGGAAGTCGTTGGCGCAAAGCGTGCGGGCAGCGGATTTTTGAGACACGAGGTTTGAGACAAATCATATGAAACCCCAGCTATCAGACAAGCATAAATTCATTGCCGACCGGATCTATCGCGTTCCGCCGTCCGGACTGCACAAGTTCTTCGGGATCGCGGCTTCGATGCCCGAGGTCATTTCGCTCGGGGTAGGCGAGCCCGATTTCCCAACCCCGCCGCCGATCGCGAAGGCCGCGTATGACGCGATTCACGAACGGCCGATCGGATACACCGCCAACTCGGGATTGATGGAACTGCGCGAGGCGATCGCCGAACATCTCGACGATCTCTACGGCGTCAAATACGATCCGAAAAACGAGATCATCGTCACCGTCGGCGTCAGCGAAGGCTTCAAATGCGTCTTTTCCGCGCTCTGCAATCCGGGCGACGAAGTGATCGTCCCGAGCCCGTGTTTTGTCGCGTACGAGCCGGAGATAATCTTCGCCGACGGAGTGCCGGTGCCGGTCATCTGCGACGCGGCGCACGATTTCGAGCCGCAGGCCGACGATATCCGGGCCGCCGTCACCGAACGGACCAAGGCGATCTTTCTCGGCTTCCCGAACAATCCGACCGGCGCCGTGCTGACACCTGAGAATGCGCTCGAGATCGTGAAGATCGCCGAGGAATTCGACCTGCTGATCATCTCCGACGAGATATACGACCGGCTTAACTATGGGCAAGATCATCTCTCGGTTCCGGCCCTTCCGGGCGCCCGCGACCGAACCGTGCTGATGGGCGGATTCTCGAAGGACTACGCGATGACGGGCTGGCGCGTCGGGTACATCTGCGCCAACCCGGAGTTGCTCGAGGCGTTCTCGAAGATCCACCAGTACGCGGTGATGAGCGCGCCGACGATCTCGCAGTTCGCCGCGCTCGCGGCGCTCAAGATCGGCGAGCCGTATGTGCTCGAAATGAAGGCCGAATACGACCGGCGCCGTCATTTGGTCGTCAGATCGCTAAACGAAATGGGACTCGATTGCTTCGAGCCCCGCGGCGCGTTCTATGCGTTTCCGTCGATCAAGCGGACAGGATTGACCAGTGACGAATTCTCTGACCGCCTGCTGATGGAGCAAAAGATCGCGGTCATTTCGGGAACGAGCTTCGGCGTCGGCGGGACGGGACACGTCCGGGTCGCTTACTGCAAAGGCTACGAGCAGATCGAGATCGCGCTCGACCGCATCAAGGGTTTTCTTGATTCGCTTTGAGCCAAATTCGCATTTGGCCGTGATCGCGATCGCATTTTCGACTTTGGACTTTGGGGATTTCGCATCGCTCGTAACGGGCGAGTTGTCACTTGGGATTTTCGATCAAATGCTGTCCTAAACGTTTGGCGTCTTCTTCATGAAGCCCTGATTTCATTACCCGACAATTGCCGAAATCGGCGTTTTCGAAACGAACCTCCCGATTTCTCGCCGTTGGTTCAGTAGATTCGACAAACCCATTTCAGCGTGCGGAGCGCGCGTCGTTACGATAGCACCGGGCGAAGGCGCAGCCGAGTCTGGTGCAAGATTTCCGATATGATCAACGAGCGTGTGAAACACGCGTCTTCTGCCCAAGCGGACCGGAGACGCGTGCGCCGCACGCTCCCGCCGAAACCGGGCCAGACACACCACGTTCCGCTCCGCTCCACGTGGCGCTATCGATACGGCGCGCGCTCCGCACGCTCAAGAGACTGTGTCAAAACTCGTATCCGGGGGGAATAATGT
>CAZARD010000217.1:0-2026 GCA_964487505.1 uncultured Blastocatellaceae bacterium
CTATGCACTATGCACTATGCACTATGCACTATGCACTATGCACTATGCACTGAATACCGCTTCCGACAAACGAAAAGAGGGACGAAGCCCACGAGCTTCGTCCCTCTTTGAATTATTGGTGCGGACGAATGGAATCGAACCATCACGAGCTTAAGCTCACAGGCTTCTGAGACCTGCGCGTCTACCAGTTCCGCCACGTCCGCGCGAAAACGTAAAAGCCAATATACAATTTGTCCGGTGAAAGTTCAAACCGTATTTTGCTATCATTTAGCCAATGGTCGAAACGCTTGTCGGACGCATCGCCCGGGTCCTGGATGCAATCAGAAGTGCCGCGTCGGTCGCGGGACGCGAGCCGGACGAAGTGACGCTGGTTGCCGTCAGCAAGACGCACCCGGTCGAGGCGGTCCGCGCGGCCAGGGCCGAGATGCTCGGAGTCTTCGGCGAGAACAAGGTTCAGGAGGCGGAAACGAAGATCGAGGCGCTCGGTCGCGGTTTTGCCGAGTGGCATCTCATCGGGCATCTGCAATCGAACAAGGCGCGCAAGGCGGTCCGGCTTTTTGATGTCATCCAATCGGTCGATTCCGTAGATCTCGCGCGTCGGCTCGAGCGGATCTGCGCCGAGGAAGGCCGCGACGAGCTGCGCGTCTTCATTCAGGTCGATCTCGGCGGCGAGGCGACAAAGAACGGCGCGCCGGAAAGCGATCTACCCGAATTGGCGCGATTTCTCGCGGGTTGCCGCCATCTGCGGCTTTCGGGTTTGATGACGATACCGCCGTATTTTGAGGATCCGGAACTCGTCCGGCCGTACTTTCGTCGCCTGCGCGAGCTGCGCGATCGTTTTGTCCCGGGCGGCGCGCTGTCGATGGGAATGAGCCACGATTTCGAGATCGCAATTGCCGAAGGAGCGACTCACGTCCGCGTCGGGACCGCGATCTTCGGAGAACGTGAGTACAATCGTTGAATATGCTGACAACACTCGTATATCCGTGGCTGAGTTTCGTCGTGACGATCGGGTTTCTGATCTTGCTCGCGCTGCTCATTCTCAGGTTGATCTTCAACTACAGCGACCCGAACCCGTTCGGCAAGGTCGGAAGATTCTCGTATCACCTCAAAAAGCGCACCGATCGCTTCGTCTATCCGGCCGCGCGATTTCTCGCGAATTTCCGGATCGACACGCGGCTCGCGCCGGTCGTCACGGCTCTGATCGCCGGAGTGATCGCGTATTTCGCGCTTTCGGTAATCGGAAATGCGATGTTCGTCATCGACGGTTTGTCGCTCGGGATCGCGACCGGAAACGTGAAGTTCTTCATCGGATTCGCTCTTTACGGCCTACTTAGCCTGCTTATCCTTTTCATTTTCATACGGTTTCTGTCGTCATGGTTCGTTTTCACGCGAAACACGTTTCTCGGTTTCGTGCAGCGCGTCACCGATCCGATCTTGCGTCCGTTCCAACGCCTGATTCCGCCGATCGGAATGTTCGATCTGTCGGCGATGGTCCTGTTGTTACTGATCGGGTTTCTTCAGACGCTCGTGATGCGGATCTTCGTCTACTCGTGATCGAGCTCAGCGAAAGCAACGGCGCCGTAACGTTTCGCGTCCGTGTCGTGCCGCGCGCGTCGCGGACGGAGATCGTCGGCGAAATGGACGGCGCGCTCAAAGTTCGTGTCGCATCGCCCCCCGTCGATGGCGCGGCGAACGATGAATTGGTGCGATTTCTGGCGAAGTTGATCGGTGTCCCCCGATCCGATGTCACGATCGCGGCCGGTTCGGCATCGAAATCGAAACTCGTCCGGATCGACCGCGCCGATGCCGCTTCGATTAGAAAATCACTCGTTTGATTGTCGCGAAAACGGCGTGATATAGTCTTGTTTTTCAAAGAACAGAAAGAGATAGAACAATATGTCCGGACATTCCAAATGGCATACAATCAAGCATAAGAAAGGCGCGCTCGATGCCAAGCGCGGAAAGATCTTTACCAAGCTGATCAAAGAGATCACGGTCGCCGCCCGCACCGGCGGCAGCGGCG
>CAZARD010000218.1:0-2019 GCA_964487505.1 uncultured Blastocatellaceae bacterium
TCCCGAAGGACATTTTCGTGACGATCGAGTATCCGGAGAATGTCCGCCATCGCTACGCGCCGCAGATCAGCAATGACGGTTATCGTTGGAATCCGCTCGAATCGGACCGGATCGAAGAGATCGGCCGCGATCCGAACGACAGAAGCTTCGAGGCCCGTCCGAAGGCCGCGAAGCTCCGGCTGACGGTCGGCAAACGCCCGATCTGGGTCTCGGCGCAGGAACTGCAAAACTCGGATCTCGTTTTCGGCTGGATGAACCGGATCGCGAAGAAACGCAAGCTGCCGATCGGCGAGATCGGCCGCAGCACCGAAGACCGTCCGTTGCGGATGATGACCGTCGGAAATCCGAACGCGAAGAAGATGGTCCTCGTCATCTCGCGCCAGCATCCGCCCGAGGTCACCGGTTATTTCGCGATGCAGGCTTTTGTCGAGCGCATCGCGGGCAAATCAAAACTGGCGAAGGAATTCCGGCGCGACTGGGTGATGTACGTGATCCCGCTTATGAATCCGGACGGCGTCGACAACGGTCAGTGGCGTCACAATGAGGGCGGAATCGATCTCAACCGCGATTGGGCCGATTTCAATCAGCCTGAAACGCGAGCTGTCCGCGAGTTTCTCAAACGGCGCGAAGCGGAGTCGGGCGGAAAGTGGTATTTCGGGATCGATTTCCACTCGACGTGGGACGACATCTACTATCCGATGGACAAGAAGTTCGCCGACACGAACGCGCCCGGACTGACCTGGCAATGGCTTGACGCGATCAAACAGTCGATCCCGAAATACGAACCGAACATCCGGCCGAACGACAAACTCGAGCCGACGATCGTCTCGCGCAACTACTTTATGAAAGAGCACCGGATGGAAGCGATCGTCTTCGAGATCGGCGACAACACGCCGCGCGATTTCATCCGCAAAAAGGGCGAGATCGGCGCCGACGAACTGATGAAGCTTCTGCTCGCGGCCAAATGACGACCGCCTAACCTTAAGAGGACCAACCTGGCAAAGAAACGGAACAAACTGAAGGACTATGCCGAACTGGCGGCTGTCAGAACGCTTTTGGCGGCGATCGGCATTTTCTCGCTTCCCGCTTCGATGCGTTTTGGAAAGGCGGTCGGACGTTTCTTCGCGAAACGCCTCCCCAAACTCCAGCGTACCGCTCGTCGCAATCTCGAGATCGCGATGCCCGAAATCGACGCGGGCGAAAAGGAGCGGATCGTCATCGGAGTTTTCGAATCGCTCGGACGCCATCTCGGTTTCGTTTCGCATTTCAGAAGATTCAAGCACGACGACGTGCGCGAGTTGGTAGAGGTCGTAGGCAAAGAGAATTTCTACGAGGTGCACGCGCGCGGCAAAGGTGTACTGTTCTTCACCGGACACTTCGGAAGCTGGGAAGTTTTCAATCTTCTCCCGCCGGCGTTCGGTTATGGGATGAACATTCTCGTCCGGCGCATCGACAATCCAATGGTCGAAGGCTTCGTCGACCGTATGCGGACACGATTCGGATCGGTCACGCTCGACAAGACACGTTCGGCGCGGACGATGTTCCGCGTCTTGAAGAAAGGGGAACTTCTCGGAATTCTCGCCGATCTGAACGTACAGGAGAAGGAAGGCGTCTTTGTGGATTTTTTCGGCGTGCCCGCGTCGACGACGACGAGCATCGCGAAACTCGCGCTCGCGACCGGCGCGGCGGTCCTGCCGGCGTTCGCCGTTTGGGATGAATCAAAGAACAAGTATGTCGTTTATCTTGAACCCGAGATCGAATACGATCCGGAAAACAACTCCGACGAGAATGTCCGGGAACTGACGCAGAAGATCACGTCGGTCGTCGAGAAATACGTGCGGCTTTATCCGGAGCAATGGCTTTGGATTCACAAGCGTTGGAACACCCGGCCCGCGGGAGAGAAACCTCTTTACTGACGGACTTGGGGAATCCGCTTAACCAGGATTACACGATAAGATGACTTCACCGGGATTACGCAATAGAGGCTAAACTCTATGATTGTCGCCGTTGCGATCTTTG
>CAZARD010000219.1:0-1944 GCA_964487505.1 uncultured Blastocatellaceae bacterium
AGAATAAACGCCGCCGGTCCAGTTGAGGGTTTCGGCTTTCCAATCGCGCCCGAGAGTGTCCTGATAGATCTTCTGCGTCCGGCGTGCCGTTTGGTTCGGATCGTCGTCACGCGGGACGACAGGACCCTGGACGGTCGTTATCTGGCCGCCGGCGCAGCCGCAGCCTTCGTAGCCGATGAGCTGGTCCTTGCCGTCGGACCCGTTGGAATCGGTCGGGACGGTGCGCGTCACGCGGCCTTTCCAGTCGTACTCGGTCGAGTTCCAGAGCCAGACCGGCCGGCCGTTCGGATCCGTCCCGCGGTCGTCGTCGCCGGCGGGCGTCCACGTCGCGGGATCGTTCGGGTTGCCCACGGAAACCTCGGTCGGGACCGTGCTCCGTCTGACCTGTCCGAGGATGTCGTATTCGGCGAGCGTCGCCGCCCAGCCGCCCACCGATCCCGGATGTTCGGTCCGTGATCTGCGGACGCGGCCCGCGCCGTCGGTCCAGCTTTCTGCCATCGTCATCGTCATGAAACCCAAACGTCAAGGCGTTCGCTTATCACCCAATTCCCGTCAATCTTCTCGAAGGTTCTGAAACCGCCCTTGGCAGTCTTGGAACTGATATACACCGACACGTACATTGCCGCCTTCGTTCGTTGCCTATTGAACGCGACCCGTGACAAATCGACAACTGGAAGATCCTTGGCAAGCGCTGACCGGAGAAAATCATCGTCAACGATACGGTGCGGTGTATGAATGGTGAATTTGTCGGGCAAACCGGTCGGGTCAAGGTTTTTGATTCGGAAGTCACTAACGATCTCGTCGTCAATGACCCGCGATTTCTGAAGGCTCAGTTGCTCGATCACGTCCTCGCATGTCGATGCGGGTCCGACCCTGCCGCAGGTCGTCCTGTTGACGATAAGAACTTCCTTGAGCGACCTCAGCACCGTGTCGCCTTCGAACAGCGCCGAGTAAACTCCAATTTCATCGTTTCGAGACGCGAGATCACTTTTGTCCGGTTCGGTATCGGCTGACTTCGGGCAACCTGCCGAAAACAAAGCTGACAGCGACAAGAATACAGCTAGTGCAGTTTTCAAGTGATTCAACCTCATGGATTGAGATACCCCCAAACACACCTCTCAAGATTCGCTCCGGTGTCAAGGTCTTTTTCGTTGCTTTCTTCGATAGGGACTCCATCCGGCTCGCCGAAGTAAGACATGTCTCCCGTTAGTGTCCCGGATAGATAGTTCCCCAATTCATGAACAAATGTCCTTTGGTGAACCTCATTCCCCGAAAGAGTCTTCGTGACGCCATTGGATACATAAGAAACATCGCTGATGTCGCTCGCTATGAAGATGAAGAATCCATAGCGCGTGCCGTCGCGACTGTACGCCTTTTGCGTCATACCATAGCTGCGTTTTTGTCGCAACTGATCTCCGATCGAAGCAGAATTGTAACTCGTGTCGACCGCAGGAGAGTTTGCCAATGTCTGTTGCTTTAGTGCGTTAGCTCCAGTAATCTCGATTGGCTTGCCACGCCGAACCACCGTGATGTTCCGTGCGCCAAATACGTGATTGATGCAGTCATCCAAACTGTTTACTCCATTCTCCAGTTTGCCGGAGTAGACATCTCGAATGTACTTCGGAGAACGATCCGCGGTCCACGAATTGTCGCCGGTGAACTCCGCGTTGTTGAATTCGATCGGGTCGGGGCCCGGTTTTTTGATGTCGACGGCGAACGTGCCGATGCCGATCTCGTCGTCATCGCCTGTATCGTCGGACGGCTCCCGGGCCGTCGAAACCAGCGCCCGGGCGCGGAGGGCGTCGGCTTTCCCGTTGCCTGCGGGATCGTGCGGCCGGTCCGGGTCGACGATCACGATCCGCCCCGGGTGGCTTTCCCCCTTCCGCGGCGTGAACCCGTAGATCTCATCCAGCCCTTTCGTCAGTTGCCGCAGCACCGACGTCT
>CAZARD010000220.1:0-1872 GCA_964487505.1 uncultured Blastocatellaceae bacterium
AGTCGTCGGTCAAAAAGCAGGCGTCGAGGTCGTCGGCCGTGATCATTTCTTCTTCCTCGGTTTCGGTTCCGTTTTCGGCGCCGGTTCGGTTTCTACTAGCTCGGCAATCCCCTCGGCAATGAACCTTTTGGCCCAAAATTCAGGGAGTTCCGCAACTGCGCCCGCTCGGATCATCACTCCGTCAACGGGCGAACCGTACGTCTGCCTAAACCGCAGCTTCGGCATTAGATCGTCGCCTCCGCTGCGAATCCTCGTTCGGTGGCCGAATTCGGCGCCTCGGAAGCGCCATACAGATCGACCCACGCCACTGCGTACGTTCCCGCCGCACCGTCGCCCCCGGTGAGGCTCAGGTCGAGATAACGCTTGCGGCCCCGAAGATCGACGTGGATCGCGTACAAATTGTTATCGGCGGTCGCGGCCGGAAGCGCCAACGGCGACACGCTGAAGTCGGCGCCGGTCACGTCAGTCGCCGACGCCATATTGGCGGAGTTCGATTCCTGCAGTTTCATCGCCGCGATCGCGATGTCGAGCGCGCCCAAACCGACGACGATCCTGGCCTTGCAAAAGCCCTTCGTATCGATCGTATCCGTGGTGAACGCGGCATTGTCCACGATCGCCCCCGGCTTCGTGATCCAAACCGTCTTTACTGCCTGTAGATCCTGCATATTTGTGTCCTCATTGATTTACTTGTAAAGGCGGGGACGCGGCGCGTCCCCGCAGATCCATCCGGTCCGCCTTAGCTGCCGGCCATCTTGAGAGCGACGATCGGTCCGGCGTTGGACGCGTCGCCGACATCGTGCGCGTTGATGTCAAATCGTTCCGTCCCGCGAATGGCCATGACGTCCTCGGCGAAATCCGTTCCGTCCGAATCGCTCATCGCGATCGTCACGCCCCGGCGATCGCCGAACATAGCGGCCTGCGCCAGATTTCCGTACAACAGCGCGATCTGGTCGTTCGCCTCGGTCGTCGGCATGACCTCAACGATCTCGACCGGTTTTCCGAGGAACACGGGGACCATTTCGCCCTTGATCTCGGAGTACGGCGTGCCGTTCGCCGCCAGCGCGATCCGCTCGAGCACGTTGGCCCAAACGACATGCGAGCAGTACCATTTCACCTGCCCCGACCGGCGGGCGAATTGCGGAAGCAGTCCGACGACCCCGACCAGATCGGCCAGCGTGACCTCGGAATAGGCGTTTCCGCTCGCCGTTTTCAAGCTCGCGGTAGCGGACGCGATCTTCGTCCGAACGCCGACGATTCCGTGATAGGTCGAGGAACCGTCTCCCTCGAATCCGCAAAGGTCCTCCTGTTTCGTGAACGCATACGCGATCTCCGAAGCAAGGTCGTCCGCGAGATTCACGACGGCATCTTCCGAGAGTTCCGATTCGTATTTCGCGAGCACGCCCCACTTTTTGGCCGTGAGCGATACGCGGTCCCATCCTTTCGTCGATTCGGTGATCGCCGCGCCCGCCCCAATCGGGTAGGCCGTCAAGCCGCCGGTACGACGGGGCCTGCTCTTCGTGTCGCCGGCCATCGGCACGACGTTCGCGTTTCGACGGAACACGCCGTATTCGATCCGCAGATCGATCATGACGTTCTCAAACTCATCGGGGACCAGATAGCCCCCGGTCTCGTTCGCCGTTCCCGAATGCGCGCGCGTCAACGCGATCCCGTTTTCGCGGCAATAGCGGCCGGCGCTTTCGTTGCCGGTCAACGCCGCGAGCAAGAACTGTCCAGCGCGATAAGCGCGATGCACGGCATGCTCGCCGCGAAACGCTTTGAGCTGACTGTCGCGGACGCGACTGACGATCCGGGCAAGCTCCGTGCGCGGAGCGCCCTGGCGGACGGCCGCGGCGGCCGGATCCTCGGCCGGCA
>CAZARD010000221.1:0-1852 GCA_964487505.1 uncultured Blastocatellaceae bacterium
CGAGTCGATACTCAGGAATTTTGGCATTCAAAGGAAAAAAGCGCTTTCGTGAAATCCGCGTAATTCGTGGCGTTCAACGCGCGTAAGACACGACGAATCTGGGGATCGGAGGGTCCTCCGTTCCCGGACGGACGTCGAACGAGGTTTGTGACAGGCCGCAAGATTCAAACCGCGAAAGGTCGCGGCGCGAGAGCGGCCACGGGACCTCGTTCGTTTCCTCGTCGTCACCGCGACCTCGGGTGACGACGACGAGCGATCCGCCCGGAGCGACGAATGCCGCGATCCGGTCGATGACGTCGGTTCTCAATGCAAGCGGCAACGGCTGGATGGTGTAGATCTCGAGCACTAAATCGAACGCCGCGATCCATTCCGCCGGCGGTTCGAACAGATCGGCCGTCACGAATTCGATCGCGCGGTCTTCGCTCGCTCGTTTCGCCCATTCGATCGCGGACGGAGAGATGTCGAACGCCGTCACTTTGAATCCGAGATCGTCGAGATATCGGGCCTCGTCGCCGAGCCCGCAGCCGACGACCAACGCCCGGCGCCCGTCACCCTGCAGTCCGCGATTTTCCGCGAATTCGACGAAAAACGGATTCGGTTCGAGATCGGCCCAGGGGATGCGCTCTATATCGCCGTCCGCCTCGTTGTAAAGGGCCTCGAACCAACCGGTGATGTCGCCTTTCGCCGCAAACTCGGCCTGTAGCTGTTTGGTCCGTTCCCGGGCCTCTTCGATCGTCATTTGGCACCCAGCGGGAGACCGGCCTTGACCCACGCGGCGGTGCCGCCCTCGATGTTGTAGACGTCAGTGAATCCGTTTTTCTCGAGCGTTTCCGCCGCCTTCTGCGAACGCCGGCCAGTCTGGCAAATGATGTAGACCGGTTTCGATCGGTCGAGCGAGGCGAGATCGGTCTCGATCTTATCGAGCGGCATGTTCACGGCCTTGTCGGCGTGTTCGGCGCCGTATTCCTCCGGTGTCCGAACGTCGATGAACTGCGCCTTCTTCGCCTCGATCTCGGTTTTCGCCGCCTCGGGCGCAACCTGTTTGATCGCGGACGGCTGCGGAACCTCGACCTTCGGCGGCGCCGAACACGCCGCGACCATTGCGAACAAAAATATCAGAAATGCTGTTTTCATACTTGGCTCCTAGTTCGATCGGCGCGTAATGTCATTTGTGGGCTTTCGGCCCGTTCAACGATCCAAGTCCGGCCAAATTTTGTTACGATCGCACCTCTTGCGCTTACGCTTTTCATTTCTTCCGGCGGGGTCTAATCGGGAGATCTCGTCCGAATTCCGCGCTGGCCTGAGCAAAGATCGATTAATGCGGAACGCTTCGGAACAACTCAATTGTCAAACGGATCGAGAGCCGCTCCGTAAGCCTGCTATTCTTGATTTTCCCAATAAGGATCCGCACGCTCCCGGAAAGCTGCTTGCGTCTGCTGAACGGCAACTCAGTCGGGTTTCCGAATGCACCACCTGAACGACGATGACGTTTTGGCCGATCGCGAGGCAGTCTATCCGAGTTTGAGCATTTGAGTCAATCACCGCCGGTGAACGCAGAGAACCTGGAAAAAGCAGGAAGAAAATCCGCGTCTTCCCGTTTCTGCATTTTGCCGGGCCGCGATGAGCCAGCGAACAAGATTCTCGACGATGATAACCAGACCGAGCGGGCAGCGTCGCTCCGGCAAAGAAGTTCGAGAGTACTGTCAGCGCGAGCAAAAGTGTCGAAACGCCAAACCGCCATCCCGTTTCGCCGATCTTCTAAAAGCTGATGTACCAAAGCCGAAGGAAGACAAATCCGAACGGTTGCGTGTAGAGCCCGATCTGAAAACTGCTGAAGAAATGACGCGTTTTC
>CAZARD010000222.1:0-1782 GCA_964487505.1 uncultured Blastocatellaceae bacterium
TCTACACGACCACCGTCCAGACCTTCAACGCCCGCGATCAGGTTACGCGCACGCGCCAGCACGCGGGGGACGAGATCTCGACGAATTATCAGGACGTGACGATGACCTACGACGGTCACGGACGGATGAAGACCAGGCATTACCCGATCGAGGACGCGAATACCGACACGACCTGGATCTACAATCCGGACGATTCGGTTCAGCAAGTCATCGATCCGCGAGGCGCAATCGCGAACCTCGTCTACGAGAATCGCGGTCTCGTCACTCAGGTAAGCTTTCAGGTTCCGCCGGGCTCGGGGGTCTCCGTAACTCCGACTTCGACTTTTGCCTACGATGCGGCCAGAAACCGCATCGCCGCCGATGCCTCGGGGGTGGTACAGACGACTTACTCGTTTGACTCGCTTTCCCGGACCGTTTCAGAGACAGCGCTGTTCGACGATTTGCCGAACAGCTCATATTCGATCTCCTATCAGTACAATCTCGCAGGCACGCTGAAGTCCGTTACCGACCCGTTCGGCTCAGCCGTAACGTATGACAACGACCGAACGGGGCGCGTCGCTTCGGTGCGGGGTTCGCCATGGGCACAGAACTTGAGTGGCAACTGGGCATCGGGGATCAGATACCGAGCGTTCGGACAGGTCGGGCAAATGGATTTCGATCTTCCCGGCGAGACCGCGAACATCGTCATCGGTTACGACGAAGGAATGAGGGTCTCTCGCTTTGAAGCGACCAGCGCCGCGCAACCGGGCGGGCATCTTCTCAGATCTGATTTCAATTATGCGAACGACGGCCGCGTTGCCGGACGCGACGACCTTATCGATGGAAAATGGGACCGGACGATGAAATACGATTTTGCGGGACGGCTGACGTTCAATCAGTTCGGCATCGGAATCGGTTCGGACCATTCAGCCAAACGCGTTTACGAGCAGTCAATCGCGTACGACGCATACTCCCAGATGACGTCGCGAAACGGAGTGCATTGGAACCGGGATATCGGGTTCACGGCGACGTACGTGAACGGACGCAAACAGGACGGAACGCTGACCTACGACGCGGCCGGGAACGTTGTCGCGGAGAATCGCGCGATCAATGAATTCCAGACGACGGACATCGACGCCGCCGGACGGCGAACGGCGTTTCTCGAACGCTGGCACACGGACAACGGGCCGCAATCGACGTTCATCGTATGGGAGAACAGGACCGAGCAGTCGTTCGACGCCGACGGGCGACCGGTGATCGAGCGGCGCGGTGTGCGGCAGGTCGGGCCGAATTCGCCGCCGCTGACGACCGCCGTGACCGGCTATCAGGTCTGGTCGTCGGTGCTCGGCGCGAGCCTCACGAAACTCAGCCCTGCCGGGGCGAAGGAGGAGACGAAGGTTTTCGCCGGCGGGATGCTGATCGCGCGGCAGAGGGCGTTGACGATGGAGGGGCAGAACTTCGATTCGGTCGAGTGGGTGGCGTCCGATCCGGTGACGGGGGCGGAAGGGCGCTGGCATTTCTCGTCGCTCGGGGCATCGCGGTACACGGAAGAGGCGGAACCTCTCGGGCAGCGCGTCGCGAACGACGATCCGGCGGACGCCCCGCCGCCGGTTTACGAGACGCACGTCGGCGGCGCGTCCGACCCCGAATGGCAATGCCGTGTGCCGCAGGAGTTCTACGGCGGGTTTCAGGCGCTGCCGGAGCATTGCCAGATGTCGGTGCTGCGGCAGCTGACGAAAGGGCTGGATGAGATCTACGGGTTCACGCCGCGGAAGAGCGAAAGCCACCCGGGGCGGATCGTGA
>CAZARD010000223.1:0-1676 GCA_964487505.1 uncultured Blastocatellaceae bacterium
GTCGGGCCGCAGATGTACATCCTGACCTCGTTGTCCGAGAGCGGCTGAAAGTCTTCGAGTCGGTTGGTTAAAGTGTTATGAAATCTGAGCATAAGCGCGCTCCTGTGCCGAAAAAAGAAATATCTTACAACAAGTCGGCCTCGCGGACCGACCCTTTGAATCGAAAACGAAGCATTTTTTGAAGCGAAGCCGGATCAGCGGCGACAGCGATCGATCGGCCGCGCGACGGGAGTGACGTGCCGTTGTCGCGGGTGACTCCGATACGCGAAGACAATAAGTCCGGATTACGCGTTGGCTGACCAATCGGGTCGATTCCGCACGGTGCGCTGGAGAGACAGTCAGTTGCAATGATCGCGGCTCGAAGATGTCTCGAGTAGAATCCGGATGTTCCCGACCGCCAAGCCCCGAAAGGGGCGTAGGAGCGATAACCCCGGGTGCGAACCCGGGGCAAGGCCGCAAAGGAGGAATCCGAGCCCCGAAGGGGCGCAGCAGAGCCGTCGGAGGTCGCAATCCTGCGTCGATCCGGTGCTCTTCATCCGAGATCACGCAAGAAGGCGGACGGCGGCATCAGCCCGATTGGACGGCTGTCAAGGAACGCGCTAAGTGTCCTTGAGAGAGGGTAGATCGGCCACAAACGGACACAACGAAACACGAAAAGCAAACCGCGCCGGCGCCCCGTGGCCAAACGGGGGCGAGCGGAGGTTCACGACCTCGCGGCGATCAGGCGGCAAGCCGCACGTCCCGATCGCGGAAGCCGCCATTGATCCTCTGTTTGACCAGTTCAAACAGCCTTGCGCCGTCGCGGCGGGCATTGCCGGCGGCAAGGCAGAAATGCGCTTCGACGAATTCTTCACCCGAACGCGAATCGGTGACGGATCCGGCGACGATGTCGATCGACAGCCCGAACCGTTTCAGCACCTCGACGCCGCCGATCACGCCGACATAATCCGATGCGCAGAAAACAAACGACGATGTCGCCCGGCGGATCTCGCTGTCGCGGAGAATCGAGTCCACTGAGTAACCACCGACGATTCCGTCGCCAAGTTCGACGACGATCAGATCCGGTGCCGATTCGTTCAATTTGTTGAGAATCGATTTCGCGACCGGCGCGAGATCTTCGACGCCGACCGTGGAGGGAAGCCCGCAGTCGAGAAAGCTGGCCGTCGTCTCGGCGCCGCAATCGAGCATGTTGAGCGTGTCGCGAAGACACGCAACACCCGACATCTTGGCCCCGGCGATGCGCAGGCCGGAGTGATGGGCCTGTTTGATGATCTCCGTTGCGGCGACCGTCTTTCCCGAATTCATACAGGTTCCGGCGACGATGACGATCGGCGCGCCGGGATTCAGAGATTTCGCCGGCCGGAGTGAATCGTCGGCGATGTTCGCGATTCCGGCCGACCCTTCCCGACGGACGAATCCGATGACCTCGACCTCGATCGCGTCCGAGAGCGATGAATGATGGCCGCTGCAGACACCGATCACGCCGCCCATATTGAGAAGATGGAGCCGGTCGCCGGCGGCTGCAGATTCTGGAACGTCGCCGAAAAAGCCCTTCAGGGCCCGACGGCGTCCGAGAACGCCGACGATGACGTCGTTACGGTAGATCTTTGCGAGCCGGCCGGTCGGAAGTTCAAGGTTGCCGTACGTGACCGATTCGCTGAGCGCCCGCACGACGA
>CAZARD010000224.1:0-1586 GCA_964487505.1 uncultured Blastocatellaceae bacterium
TTGCGGAACTTGCCGTCCGCGACGACCTGTCCATTGTCATTGTACGCCGTTCCCGTCTGGGAAGTGAAACGATTTTTTGCCGGATCGATATCACCGGTTTCGATCGCCGTGTACGGCAGCGGATTCTCCTGTCCGCTTGTCGGGTTCGATGCCGACTTTCTGAAAAGGTTGCCGAACCGGTCGTAGTCAAAGACCTGTTTATAGCTGACCGTCGTCGTGTCACCCTTGAGTTCCTTCGCTTCTTTCAAACGGCCGACGGAATCGTACTGGAACTTCTGCGTCCATTGCTTTGCCGTCCCGATCCAGCTTGAAACGCTCTCGAGCTTGCCATTGTTCTTGAAGCCCTGCGAAGTATCCTCCCCGAAGTTGTAGGCGTATTTCTGAAGCACCTCGGATCCTCTTTTCAGCTCCTGCGACTCCATCTGCAACCGGCCATTGAAGTCGAAGTTCTGGACCGTTCCATTCCCGTATGTAAGCTGTGACGGAAGAGTGTCCGATCCGAACCCGACCGAAGCGAGAAACGTCCGCTGCGCGTCCGCGACGCTCGAAAGCCTTCCTTTCGAATCGTAACCGGTCGTGACGACGCGGCCCGAAGGATATGTTTCGGATGTCAGTTGGCCGGCGAGATTGTATCCGTACTGGATCTGATAACTCTGGTCGCCGATCGTCTGCTGATGCTTGACGAGCCGGCCCATCAGATCGTAGTCATAGAGCGTTTCGGTCGCCGGCGTCGCCTGCGTTCCCGAAACCGCGGCGGTAGTGACCTTTGTCAGCGCGCCGATATTGTGGAATCCGGACCGCGCCTGATCGTAGGTATAAGTGACGGTCGGCGTCTGATAGCCCGATTCTCCCGTCCAGGAAACCGACGAGATCCGGTTCAGTCCGTCATACGCTATCTGTGTCCGGACGCCGTTGGCGTCATAGGCGTCGGTCAGAAGACCTTCATCGTTGTATTTGAGGACTTTCGTCCACAGACCGCCCGTCGTTACCTTGGCACCTGAATCGTCAAGCGTCGCGTTCGCCTCTACCTGTTTCTCGTGCGTCAGGCGCGAGAGCGAATCGTATTTGAACAGCCGTTCCTGGGTCGTCGTCCCATCCGATTGCGTGACTTTCGAGAGATTGTCGTTCGCGTCGTATTCATAATGGGTGGGCTGGTTGGGCGACGCGACGGCGCCGAGCGCGCCCGATGCATCGGGTTCGTCAACGCGGACGGCGCGGCCGAGGGCGTCGTAAAGCATCCGGCGCTGTTTTCCGGCCGGATCGGTCGAGAGCACCCACGTTTTCTTCAGGTTGTCGGGATCGGATGTGCTGAACTGGGTCTTCACTTCTGCACCGTCCTGCATCTGAATCTTGACCGCCCTACCGAGGGCATCGTATTCGGTCACCTGTGTATATGCCGTGCCCGACGGAACCGATGCGGTCGGCGTCGATCCGACAAACGGATTGTAACTTGTGACGGGCCGCCCGAGGTGATCGAACGTCGTCGCCGAGATGTTCCAGCCGTCCGCGGTCTGGCTCGCGCTTCTGATCCCGAGGCCGGCACCGAAACCGAAGGAAAAGAAGCGCGGCGGATCCGGGACGATAAT
>CAZARD010000225.1:0-1558 GCA_964487505.1 uncultured Blastocatellaceae bacterium
CCCTCCGGGCCCGTTTCCCCAAATGGTTGAAAAGTGGCTGAAGCGCTTGGCGGGAATCCTGGCGTCGAAGTACAGCAATTGAAGCGGGAATACGAATTTGAAAATTCTGCCACGGATTTCACGGATCTCGCGAACAAAACAAAGAATAATATGTGAGAATTCGTGCAATCCGTGGCGGAAATCCGTTAAGTCATCGTATCGCCTAATCTGGGTTGACGCAGGATCAGACGATTGCTTCGGGGCACTTGCGATTTTGGATTTGCGATCGTTTCCGCACGGGGCCCGATCGTGGGAGCGATCGCCGGGTCATTTGAAGGTTGTGATCGACCGAAAATCGATGCGGCGTTCGCCGCTAACTAACCGCCGACGGCGTATTTGCGACGTTCGGGTGGACTGATGATGCGTTCGATCTCTTCACGGTTCGCGACGCCCCACTCGGCAAAGCGGTCGAGGATCGGGCACACCGTCTTCCCGAAACGCGTCAGGCTGTATTCGACGCGCGGCGGAACTTCCGTGTACACCTTGCGCGCAACGAAACCGATGCCCTCGAGTTCGCGGAGCTGTTGTGAGAGCATCTTCTCGGTGATGTTGCCGAGAACGCGCCGCAACTCGCCGAACCGCATCACCTTGCCCGTGTATAGCTTCCAGAGTATACGTCCTTTCCATTTTCCCGAGAGCAACTCGATTCCGGTCTCGACGGGACAGAAGCTGAGTTCTGCGTCGTTGAATTCATTCTTCATACTTTCAATTTGGATAGTATCATCTGATATCACCTATACTACCTTTCAAACACGATATTGATCAAAGGAGAATCGATAAATGAGTTTGAAAGATGTAAATGCCGTCAACCCGAACAAGCCCAAGCGAGTGGCGATGGTCATCGCCAATCCGGCGGTTTCGACGACCACCGGCTGGCCGGTCGGTTTCTGGTGGTCGGAATTGACCCATCCGTATTATGAATTCACCGAGAAGGGCTACGTTGTCGATGTTTTCTCTCCGGACGGCGGCCGTTGCGCGGCTGATGCGATGAGCGATCCGCGCGACCCGAGCGGATACTCGGCGACCGACCTGATCTCGATGGGATTCATCTGCACGCCCTCGCTCGCGGCACTCGTCGAGAACACGCGTCCCGTCGAGGAGATCGATCCCGCCGGATACGACGCGATCGTCGTGGCCGGTGGACAATCGCCGATGTTCAGCTTCGAGAACGCCGTCGCGCTCCACCGGAAGTTCGCGGAGGTCTACGAGTCCGGCAAGATCGCCGCCGCCCTTTGCCACGGTGTCGCGATTCTCAAGTATGCTAAGCTTGGCTCGGGAAAGCATATCGCCGCCGGAAAGACGGTCACCGGTTTTGCCAATGTCGAGGAAGACTTCGCAGACAACGCCGTGTGGGATTACGGGATGCTCGAACGCGGCACGCACGTGATGCCGTGGAGGATCGAGGACGAAATGAAGGCGGTCGGCGCGAACTATGTCCAGGCCGGAATGTGGCGCGGATTCGCGGTCCGCGACGGGAATCTTATCACCGGACAGCAGAACTTCTCGGGCTCGGAGACGG
>CAZARD010000226.1:0-1548 GCA_964487505.1 uncultured Blastocatellaceae bacterium
CAACGCAGCGATCGCTCCCGCGATCGGGCCCCCTTACTTCGTGCGGGGTTCTGCAGTATGCCGCGATCAGGCTTTCTTGTGGCAGCCGACGCATTTCATCGCCGTCGGGGCAACGACCGTCGGACGGGCCTTGACGACCTGTTCGTGACACGTCGCGCAGGCGCGATGGAGCGCGTTCTGGTTGTTAAGAACCGTCGTTCCGGATTTCGGGACTTCCGTCAGGATCGTCGGCGTTCCGTCCTTCGGCAAATGGCACGTCTGGCACGAAGTGACCGCCGGGGCCGTGCCGTCCTTCCAGGTTTCGGCCGTTAACGTAACGGTGCGGTCGGCCGGATACACCTTCTTGCCCTCAGCTTTCGCCTGTTCGACGTGATGGCAATCGACGCAGCTCAGATTCGCCGTTCCGTCGGCGTTGTGTTTCAGGTTGATGTGATCGCCGTGCTTGAAGGTCACCTTTCCGAGCGCGGCCTTTTCGGCGAGGACGATGACATCCGCGACCGTCCGGTCTTCAGGCGCCGCGTTCTGGATCCGCGAACCCGCTGCGAGGACCAAAACGCCCGCGATAAACAATAAAACGATGCCGATTCGTGTTTTCATAAGTTCCTCCGATATTTCCCCGATTCGTCGCCGGCCTATTGCCGGCCGGATCTTGTCACATTTGATGCCGGCGGTCCGCCGCGCGTTTTCGATAATCATTACGACGATCGCACTGATTTGGACCCAAACTGATTTTAGATTCGATCGGAGGGATTTCGCAAAAGGGGAACGCGTAAATTGCCGTTTTCTTTCGGGTGCCGAATTCAATGGCAAAAAGAAACCGCTGATCGCGTCCAACATTCCGAGGAGATTGTCATTTATGATCAGACTGCGACAACCGTCACTGGTGCTTCATTCGTGCGATGTTCCGGGTTACAAGTACCGGATGAGGACTTCCTGGACGATGCCCCGCGGGGCGTCGGCGAACGACGTCGTCTATTGGATAAACTACGCGATCGGCGAATCGTCGGAAGGGTATCTGCACAACGTCGTCATCAACTGCCACGGATCGCCAGGCGGGTTGCACGTCGGCGGGTGCGGCGACGGCGGCAGCGCGATCTGGGCTGGTGACCTCGGCGTCTTCCGGGGCGTGAGGCGCGGAGCACTCGGGACGATCTACATCGTCGCCTGCCAGGTCGCGCTCGACAGCGGAAATTCCCATTTCGGCACCAACTTCTGCACCCAGCTCGCGATCAACGCGGGCTGTTTCGTCGTCGCCGCCGATGAGCTGCAGTCGGTCGATATCTGGTTTGAGGTCTTCAATCATCCGTATGGCGCGATCGATGATTACGAGGGCAACGTCACGGAATTCAGCCCGAGCGGAAGCCACCGAGCGTGGAATCCGGGCGACGCGACCGGGGTGGAGTAGGGGTATTTCGGATTTGGGATTTCGGATTTGGGATTTGGTATTTGGAGGACCTGAAGCTGGAATCCGGTATTCCAAGAGTCAAGATTGAATACTCCAGGTTCCAAGATTCCAGATTCCAAGATTCCAGATTCCAAGATTCCAGA
>CAZARD010000227.1:0-1505 GCA_964487505.1 uncultured Blastocatellaceae bacterium
TATGACTGACATCAAGAAAATCGTTCTCGCCTATTCGGGCGGACTCGACACGTCGGCGATGCTTCTTTGGCTTAAGGAAACATACGGCTGCGAGGTCGTCTGCTACACGGCCGACGTCGGTCAGGGCGAGGAACTCGAGGGGCTCGAGGAAAAGGCGCTCCGGACGGGAGCATCCAAGCTCTATACCGAGGACCTGCGAGAGGAATTCGTCAAAGACTTCGTCTGGACCGCCGTCAAGGCGAACGCGCTTTACGAGGGCGTCTACCTTCTCGGGACGTCGCTCGCGCGGCCTGTGATCGCAAAAAAACAGATCGAGATCGCGATGCTCGAGGGTGCCGACGCCGTCGCGCACGGAGCGACCGGCAAAGGCAACGATCAGGTGCGGTTCGAGCTCACGTATTATGCCTTGAAGCCCGACATCAAGGTGGTCGCGCCCTGGCGCCATTGGGAGTTCAAGGGCCGCGCGGATCTAATCGCCTATTGCGCGAAACACGACATCAACGTCACGGCGACCGCCGACAAGCCCTATTCGATGGATCGCAACCTGATGCATATTTCGTACGAGGGCGGCATCCTCGAAGATCCCTGGAGCGCGCCGCCGGAGGACATTTTCCTGCTGACGAAATCTCCGGAAAAGGCCACCGAGACTCCGCAGGAGATTCTCCTGACTTTCGAAAAGGGCGAGGCCGTGGCGATCGACGGGCAGCGTTACGGCGCCGTCGATCTTCTCTCGAAGCTCAACTTCATCGGCGGCGAACACGGGGTCGGGCGCGTCGACCTCGTCGAGAACCGCTTTGTCGGGATGAAATCGCGGGGCGTCTACGAGACTCCGGGCGTGACTATTCTTCAGGCCGCGCACCGCGCCCTCGAATCGATAACGATGGACCGCGAGGTGATGCGTCTGCGCGATTCGCTCGGCGTCAAATTCGCCGAGTCGGTCTATTACGGCTTTTGGTTCGCGCCGGAGTTCGAGATCTTGCGTTCGCTGATCGAGCAGACGCAGGAAACCGTCAGTGGCGATGTCCGGCTGAAGCTTTACAAAGGCAATGTCACGGTCACCGGCAGACGTTCGCCGTATTCGCTCTACAAGGAGCGCGTCGTGACCTTCGAAGACGACGCCGGCGCCTACAACCAGTACGACGCCGAAGGTTTCATCAAGCTGCAGGCCCTGCGGCTGCGGCTACGTAAAATGGAGTAGACGGAAAGCGCAAAGTGCAAAGTGCAAAGTGCAAAGTGCTGATAATGCTCTCGACCGATGTTTGAATGAAAAGCAAGTTTGCCGCTGGAACTATGCACTTTGCACTATGCGCTTTGGACTTTGCGTCTTACGCGTGTCAGAGAAAAACAATGATTGAAGCAGACAAGATCGGGTCGGCGACATCGCCTTTGAAACTATCGAAATTCGTCGAGATCGTGCCGGACAATCCGATGCCGCGGGCCGGCGACGCGGTCGTCGTGCGGGCGCTCAGCGAATCGGTCACGTACGGCAACCTTGAACTTCCGAC